>NZ_JAUOPW010000021.1:0-68861 GCF_030547795.1 Colwellia sp. 5_MG-2023
GTGCTAGCTTGTATGGCTTATGTTGATTTAAACCCCGTTAGAGCTAAGATGGTCAATAGTGTGCAACAGTCACAATTCACGTCAGTCTATGAACGTATCCATGATAAAGCGAGTGAAGTAGATAAGAAGCAACAATTGCCCTTCTCTCATAAACCACTGCTTGGCTTTATTGGTAATGAACATAAGCACGCAGTGAAAGGCATTGCTTTTTCGCTGTCAGATTACCTAACGTTGGTGCAAGAAACAGGTAAAGTAATTAGAGCAGATAAAGCCGGTCATTTTGATGCTCAAGTATTGCCAATACTGAATCAATTAGGGTTATCTAATTCACAATGGCTTGAGTTAGCACAACGGTTTGGTAAGCAATACCATCAAGCGGTTGGCACGATTGATGAACTCAGCGCTTTTGCCATGCATACGAATAAAAAATGGATAAGTGGACACCGACAGCAAGCAACTATATTTCGGTAATATCATCTTGCTTAACCCACTCGTAGAATCTTGATTACTATCTCTCTAACATAATTCTTTTGTGCTGCCTGAAATTCAGTAAAATGACTCAGCAAAGTATGATTTAAAAAAATAAATCTATAATGATTGTTTAGTTATGTTTTGTATGATTAAAATAACAGAAAGAATACAAAAATTAACTTAGGTTATCAAAGCTTGGGTGTCCCATAATTTCCCAATAATTTCCCATAATTTACTGCTAATCGAGGTTTATGAATATAATTTTAGTAACAGATATCTTCGGTAAAACACCTGCTTTAGTTAAGCTAAGCGAAGAACTCAATGCAAAGGTTATTGTCGATCCTTATGGTGGAGTCGATATGGCTTTTAAAGATGAAGCTGAAGCATATTCTTACTTTATGGAGAATATTGGGTTTGATGATTATTTGTCAATATTACTAAAAAAGACGGAATCAATAACTTCTGCTAGTACTTTAATTGGTTTTAGCATTGGGGCATCTATAATTTGGAAGTTATCTGAAATGCTTTCGGTTAAAAATGTAAATCGTGCAATTTGCTACTATGGCTCTCAAATTAGAAATTTTAAAGAAGTGAGCCCACAATTTGAAGTCGATTTGATTTTCCCCAAAAAAGAGTTTCATTTTGATGTGCTAGAACTACAAAATGAGCTATCGAGAAAGAAAAATGTAAATACTTCTAAAGTTGAATATTTGCATGGTTTTATGAATTTATATTCAACTAATTACAACCAAACTGCTTATAATCTACAGCTAAATTGGTTGCGAATAAATTCCTGCTAACAAACTGATTAATTGGTACAAAAAATACAGTTGTCTGTTTTCACTACGTCCAACATTTTAACCAAAAATTTTTAGCTCGTTATTTGGGAGTTATAGACTAGAAGCTACCTTCTAGTTTCATCATTAAAAAAGGATTTCCATGAAAATATCTGTTTTAGCTTTATCATTCGTTTGTTTATTTAGCTCTGCTGGTGAATATAAGACCGCTGTGGGTATAGGACATCAATATGGAGGTGTTTTAGGTGCGCAACTTTCCTATAAAACAGACTCGAGTAAGTATTATGGCTCTGTTGGATTAATAGGACTTTCGGCTGGCTTTCAAACAACTTTCAGTGAAAACTCAAATCATGCTTATGGTCTTGTTATTGGTAGGGAAGAGATTCAGAGCGAGGATGGCTTTCTTTTTGCAACGTATGATTATCATTTTAACGGTTTTTCTAAAAATGGGCTTGTAATTGGTACAGGTCTTGGCGTTACTAGAGAGGATGCTGGTGGTTTTTATTCTGATACTGGAAAAACAGAAACCTCAACATCAGTAACATTAAATATTGGTTATAAATTCTGATACGCCTATAGCAAGCAATTCAACAGAACTAAAAACCGTAGGCTGTTCGTATCGTTACACATTTTAGTAAACAATTATCAGCCCCTTAAATGGACGTTAGGTTTATACATGCTGTCAATTAAAGTAAATTATATTTGGTCGGAGTATATCAATGTGATAACTGAATTTGCTCCAATTAATTTATATAAAGAAAAACATGGGAAATTCCCCTCAAGCAAAATAAAAATAAGTTTGTGGGACAATATAGTTGCTCACTTATTCGGTTCATTAATATTTGCCATAAAAGTCAGGAAAGTTGGGCTATGTACTTTCAAATTTTGTGCTAATGGCTTTGAGCGTAAATCGAATTTGGGAAATAAGTTTATTCCTTGGGATAAAGTTTTACACATTCACCAATTAACTGACGCTTATCTAATGGAATTGGAGCAAGGATTTATCCCTTTACCTTATAGATGCTTTGAGAATCACCATACTGAATTTAAAAATCTTATTTCCAATAAGTTTGTTTAATAAAATTAACAAAAACAGTCGTTCAAATTATTTTTAGATACCAACAAGCTTTATCCTTTTACTACCTGCTTGCCTATTGCCCTCCCCTCATTTCTATAAGAAAGAAGGCAAAAAGCCTGCTTTACACATCAACCAGTAGGTCTGGTTTTTTTAACTTATTGATCTACTGGTAACAATCAAGTAATCTTTTTAAAAATACAATAGTGGATGATTGATACTCTCTTGTAGAAAGAAGGTATGTAACCTCATAGTAAGTTGTTATGCTTATAAAAGGAGTTAGTGTTGATTTCAGGTTATAAAATTAGTTCTGAAACAAGTGATATGGATATTTCAGTGATTCATGGGTACATTGCTAGATCTTATTGGGCTGAAAATATTCCATTGAATACCATGGAGATGGCAATTAATAATTCATTATGTTTTGGTGTGTTTACTGATTCAGGAAATCAAGTAGCTTTTGCTCGAATGATTACAGACACTGCAACATTTGCGTACTTAGCTGATGTTTTTGTTTTAGAGGAACATCGCGGTAAAGGTATTAGTAAATGGATAATGAAAAATATTATTGAACACCCAAAATTGCAAGGTATTCGTCGTATGGCTCTTGCGACAAGTGATGCACATGGATTGTATGAACAATTTGGTTTTAAAGCATTAAGCTCCCCAAAATCATTCATGGAATTACATCACCCGGAAGTTTACAAATAAGCATAACAAGTCGTTAAGTGTCCAGGAAGGCGAGATGATTGAAACAACTTGCCATTGTGGAAATATAGCAATAACTACAAATAAACTACCGGAATCAGTAACAAGTTGTAATTGCTCCCTATCTTATCGTATTGCAGCTTTGTGGGCATATTACACAGCGAATCAAGTAGTAAATATCAGATATTTTGATGGTGCGAATACATTTAAATATGTCGAGCAATAAAGCACTTAACAACTTTATCAAACCTCGTTTATAAAGACATTAAATGCCTTAACTGATCAATTAAACTTTTTATCAATTTGATGCATATTAAACAATTATTTTTTAAGGACAATAATGAAGTATTTCATTTCCATTTTTTTCACTACAATATTATTCATTTCGGTTAGTGTAAATGCAGTTCCTGCGAAAAAAGTCCTAATTATTGCATCAAACATGATTGATATGGGTGATGCTGAAAAGCATGATGCGCGAAATAACTTATGGGAAGTAGCGCCGCCTTACCATATTTTTGTGAGTCATGGTTTCGAGGTTGACTTTGTTTCACCTAATGGAGGAAAAGTTGAATTCATGATGGATCCTCTAGGTATCAGTAGTTACACCATTAAATATGAAGGTTTCATGGACAAAGCAAACAACACTTTTACCCCAAGGAGAATTGAACCGAGTAATTATTGGGGAGTTTATATTGGTGGTGGTTACGGCCCTTTATTTGATGTTGCTAATAATAAAGAGTTACAGTCAATTATTGCAAAAATATATGAATCAGGTGGTATTATTGGTGGCGGCGGACATGGCGCGGGTGCTTTTGCTAATGTTGTTTTATCTACGGGGGAGTTTCTTGTCAAGGGTAAGAAAGTTGCTGGTTTTCCAAACTCAACAGAAAGATCTAAATCATGGGCAAAACAAGGATCTCTATTACCATTTCTTGTTGAAAGTCAGTTAAATAAAAATGGTGCAATTGCACAAAATAAACATACTTTAAAAGACAAACACGAAGTTGTTATCGATCAGCGAATTGTTTCAACAATGTTTTTACCTTCGGCAGCTATTGTTGCAAAAGAAATGATAATATTAAACAAGTAGCAATGGCACTTAACAATATTTTTTCAGGTTGGAGTATCCAAATGGCTCAAGGCAACAATAAGAAATTACTAACCAAAAGGGTTCGTAAAGGTGATAAGGGCTATCCCATAGCAACGATAGCTTTTTATGGACCAAACAATAATCTTGCAACAAAAGCAGTATGCGCAATCATAATACAAGAAGGCGCGGAAACAGATCCGATGAAAAAGTGGTTTTCTTCATCAGACTTGAGAAAGTCAGAACTGGTTATGAGTGAAATTTTGAATTTTATTGATGAAAACGGAGCAAAATCCGTGAGTATGATCCAAGAAGTAATAGGTTGCCCTCACGAAGAAGGGATCGATTATCCAGAAGGTAACTATTGGAAAGGCCGTGATAGATTTAGTGGCGAGATGGTACATTAAAAGTTTAGTACGAAATTAAACAAGGACAAAAATGGAGCTCTCATTGAAGTTTAGTTTTAAATCAAAGTTATTAATTAGTGCCGGTTTTATTGCCGCTGCTTCTGCGATATGGCACCTACTCTGTATCTGGGGTGGTCCTAGTTGGTTTACTTTCGCGCGAGCACCTCAACAAATTATTGATTCTGCACAGCAAGGAACTTTACTTGCCCCAATTGGAACAGTCGTAGTCGCTGGATTAATGTTTTCATGCACTCTTTTTGCTTTTTCCGCAGTTGGCTTAATTCGCAAAATACCTTTAGTTACACCAGCGTTAATGACTATTGCTTTTCTTTGCACATTACGTGGTTTAATCGCTATACCTACATTTACTAATCCTACAGGCTTAGATCTTTGGCAAGTTATTGCTAGTACAGTTTGGTTTTATGTTGGTATTTGTTTTATCGCCGGTAGTATAGAACAATATAGGCTTGGTAAATCAGACATATAACAATAACTTCAAATGGTGTCTTTGTAAAAACGGCCCAAATTCACGGTTAGTGGGAAAGTGGTGGTTCATTACTAGCTACACTCATTCAATGTAACAAATTTTAAGTATTTTAAACGTTATTTACATATCGTAATCGGAGCTTATATGAAGGTAATCATAATATACTGTTTGGTGTTTTTCTCATTCTTAATCCAAGCATCAGATAATAATTCTGACTTTAAATGTACGGTAAAGCAGGCCCAGCATGTTGCTGAAAACGGTAAATTAGATGAAGTTAAAAGTTGGGATGTCTTCCTAGAAAAGAACTTTATGGTTGATCGTCAAACTGGAATAATAGTAGGTCAACAATTTAAGAATAACATTGCTTCAATAAAACCTTTGGTTTATGACCATTTCGTAAATGGATACTCTGTTATAGCTGCCACTAATACTCAAGTAGTTAGCTACCTTCAAATAACTACAATTGATGATTCTCCCAAAAAGGTATTTATTTATATTATGAATAATGTTGTACTTTCAGGTGTATGTGTATCTTTTTAAAATACACATAATAATTCGTTAAAACAGGACAAATAACAATTGGCTTTTACTCTTGTTTTTGATTATTTTAAGGTCGTTATATTTATTTCAAATTAGGAAGTTGTCGTGAGTGGTAATTTTAAGTTAGATATTTTTATTGTTTGTTTAATGTTTATACCCATAATTATTCAATTTATACCTGTAGTTTCAAAGCTATTAATTAGCTCAAATAAGCAGTTTCGTTTTTCATTGCTTTCATTTCCACCCTCTCTATATATTATTTTTCTATCGGGCTTAGGTGGTAATTTACTAGGTCAAATTGTTGTGGGTTTGGCTTTTGTAATCTTTTTTGTTAGTTACTCTGCTGCTTTATCTTATTTATTTCAAGCAAATAAGCAATAAATATAATCAACTTTCAAATGAGGTTAATGGCGTTTGTGAAGATAATAAATGGAGATTACAATGAATTCTGATAAATATGATTTTAAGCTAGAAAGCCCATTAGTTGAAGAGTTTTTAAATTTAAGAAATAAAGTTGGTTGGGGAGAATTAGAATTTAATTTGGCTCAAACGAGCTTAAATAATTCCTTGTTTCACGTCACGGTCCGTGATAAATCGGTACTTATTGGTATGGGTCGTATAGTTGGCGATGGCGCAATGTATTTTTATATTCAAGATGTGATTGTTGATCCAAGTTATCAAGGTACAGGTGTTGGCTCTATTTTAATGGATCAGATAGAAAATTATTTATCCGTAGCAGCTCAAAAAGGCTCTACTGTCGGATTGTTAGCTGCAAAAGGAAAAGAGGATTTTTATATCCGTTATGATTATATGTTACGACCAAGCAATACTTTAGGCAGTGGTATGTGTAAGTTTGTGTAAATGAGTTTTATACTAATCTCACTAACTATGTGATCATTTCTACTTGATAAAATCCCCCACTACATCGTTATTTAATAATTAGGACAACTAGTTATTGAAATAGATGCCTTATATTTGGCAATTCTTTCTATGTATAAAATTGTTCACTTAATTAATAAAATTGGTATTAATAAGAGCATCAAAGGTAAATTACAATTAAGAAAAATTTATGCATAAGTTAATCTCTATTATATCAGTCGCTTTTTTAATGTTTATCACGTGGATAATATATTTAGCTAATACCGCACAAAACAGCATTTTTTTTGAGCTGGTTGCTCGTATTCCTTATGGCGACAAACTAGGACATTTCTGCTTATTTGGTTTACTAACATTAGGCGTTAACTTTGCTTTTAAACTTAAATCATATACATTAATTTCATTTAACATATATGTTGGTTCAACCGTGGTTTTCTTCTTCGTGTTACTTGAAGAATTAAGTCAGTACTTTATACCTAGCAGGACACTAGACATAACGGATGTACTGGCTGATATTATAGGTATTATTACTTTTAGCCTTGTAACAAAGTTTATTAGTAAACACCTCGAATAGAAAATTAACCGGAAAAATTATAGTTGGCTTTTATTTAATTTTTCAAACATTATAGTTAACGGTAATTTTCGCTTATGAAAGCGTTATATACACAAGGAGTATCAAGCATTGTTTAATAAATTAATTCCTGTTTCGCTGATCGTTTTATTATCAGCTTGTGGTGCAACTCAGCCACCACCTTATCAAAAAGATAGAGCGCCTGAAGATAGAGATCAATATAGTGGTGCGCAAGGTATGTCGCAATATCAAAAAGATCAGAGCTACCTAGTTAAAAAAGAATTATCTGATAAATGTACTACAGCTAAAATTGACTTAGCAATTGCAGAAGCAGATAAAAATACTAGCGACATTGAAAAACAAAATGCACTAATTAACAGTTCATGCCTATAACTAGTAATATATTGTTTGTTAGGTATGTGTTATGAGGAAATCACAAATAAGGATAGCTGATGAGTCGAACTAAAGTTTTCAAAACCTTAAGTTTTGTTATTGGGTTAGCCATGTTACTAGCAAGTATCATGGCGTTTTTGGGCTTCTCCCCTTTTTCTGATACAAGTAATATTGGAATAACGGGATCTTCTTTAGTTGGTGCATATTTTATATTTTATGCACTAACAGGAAAAACAGATATATTGAATTACTTTAAAACAAATCAAGTTTAGTCATTACCTATTAAAAATAAAAATAGTTAAATCAAGACTAACAACTGCTGGATTTTGATCCGGTGTTGTTTATTTCAGCAAACTATCTTTCGTCCTTTAATCTGTAGTTAGTTACAGTGAATGTAAAATGTCATTTCAAAATAAATTAGAAGCTGCACAAAAAGAGCTTAATGAAGCTAATATATGGAAATCTAATTATAATCCTCCGATTGTTGTACTGTTAAGGAAGCTTGGCTTTAATATTCGTCCCTTCCATTATTGTTCATTCAAAAGCAATTTTATTACAGCCTCGTTATGGTTTGGTATTATTTGGGGAATTATTATGTGGTTTACCTCTTGGAAAAATGACCACATGCCTATTCAAATTGCTATATTTACAAGTTTACTTGCAGGTGTATTTTTTGGATTATTGATGGCGCTATATTACAAACGTAGTGCAAAGAAAAACAACTTGAGTGATTGGCATACATTGTAGCTAACAACCCGCAAAACGAAAAAATAGCGCCCCGTTAAAGTTGTAGTTTCTTAGAATGTGGCGGTGAGATTGAAATTTGAACTCTACTCGAAAATGCAGCGCTACAAACCACGGGGTTGTATTTAACAAACTTTAGACGAAAAAAAACGCGACTCGTTAAAGTTGCGGTTTCTTAGAATGTGGCGGTGAGATAGAGATTGAACTTTACTCGAAGGTGTTACGCTACAAACTACGGGTTTGTCTTTAACAAACACCAGACGAAAAAAAACCGCTATAACTTGATATAGCGGTTTCTTAAAATGTGGCGGTGAGATAGAGATTTGAACTCTAGAAGGGCTACAAACCCTTGCCGGTTTTCAAGACCGGTGCTTTCGACCACTCAGCCATCTCACCAATAGTTTTAACAATCATCTTGCTAAAAAGTCGAGGCGTATATTAAGCGCTATCCATATCATTGTAAAGGATTAATTCGCATTTTATTAAAATAAATTACTTTATAAAGTCTAAATGCTCTTGATAGAAGTCTCCTAAGATTGGAACTCTTATGGTATGGCCTTGCACAACATGATAAACAGCATATATCCAAACAAGTAAAACAACTACATTTAGCAACCATCCAATTAGTGGGATTAACGCGAGTAATGCCCCAGTAATAATGAGTCCTAAGGACTGACGTAAATGAAAACTAATGAAATTCGACTTGTGGCTGCCATGTAAAACAATAGCCACTAACCAACCGATTAAAGTGATATAACTTAATATTGCAAAAGCCTTTGCCATTGTAGGAACATCGGCATTAGAAGATGCATAATAGTTATTAGTATTAGAGGTAACCTGTTGCTTAGATTTTTCCATTGATTGATACTGCATAAATTGACGCTCCGTCTTTATTATCGTAATCACTATCTACAAACTTATTACATACTCTCTTACTCAATATAGAGATCTCTCTCCTACTTAACAATCATTTCATTAGAACAATATTGCATATTGACCCTAATTGATTAAAAAGCAAACGAAATTATTTTTCATCGTTGTTATGTTTGTTTAGAAACATGGTTATCACATTGTTCTTTCATTATTTCGGCAAGGTAGTTATTATGTCCATCCTTATATTTTTAATACATGAATATTGATAAAGTCATTGTAAATTAAATATATTATTAAGATTTTCACGCATAAAAAAGTCTACTTAAATACTCAATTTAAGTAGACTTTTATTATATTAAAATACTTTTAATCGCTTAGCTTTTTACAATAACATATTCGAGTCAGCATTAGATTGTCATTAACTATACAGATCTTCTGGTAATAACTGCATCACTTAACTGCGCTAATAACGTTTCGGTATCATCCCAGCCAATACATGCATCAGTAATACTTTGGCCGTAAACCTCAGCTTTACCATTAACTAGCTTTTGGTTACCTTCAACTAAGTGACTTTCAACCATAACCCCAAACACATTGTGATTACCTTGGCTAATTTGCTCACTTACATCAGTTGATACTAACATTTGGTTTTCAAATTTCTTATTTGAATTAGCATGACTAAAATCAATCATTATTTTAGTGTTTAAACCACAACTATCTAATTCTTCAGTAACTTCTTTCACACTTTGTGCATCGTAATTAGTACTTTTGCCACCACGTAAAATAATATGACAATCGCTATTACCAGTTGTTTCAACAATTGCTGCATGACCAAACTTAGTAACAGATAAAAAATGATGCGAAGCTGCCGCTGAGCCAATTGCATCAATAGCAATTCGGATTGTACCGTCAGTACCATTTTTAAAACCTACTGGACATGACAGGCCAGAAGCGAGTTCACGATGCACTTGAGATTCGGTCGTGCGAGCACCAATAGCGCCCCAACACATTAAATCAGCCATATATTGAGGCGTAATCATATCTAAAAACTCCCCCGCTGTTGGCAAGCCTAGTTCATTAATATCTAATAGTAATTTTCTGCCCAAGCGAAGGCCATCATTTAATTTGAAACTGTTATCCATGTATGGATCATTGATTAGACCTTTCCAACCAACCGTTGTTCTAGGCTTTTCAAAATAAACTCTCATTACTATTTCTAGGCTATCTTTATACTTTTCACGTAATTTCACTAACCGCTGAGCATACTCTAATGCCGCTTTAGGGTCATGAATAGAGCAAGGTCCAATAACAACAAGTAAACGATCGTCTTTGTCATTAAAAATGTTGTGAATTGCAGCTCGGCCAGAAACAACCGACTTAATTGCTTTCTCTGACGCTGGAAATCGTTCTAGTAATGCGATAGGAGGTAATAAGTCTTTGATTTTATTGATGCGCACATCGTCAGTTTGATACATAATATTTTCTCTTTGCTCTCTGCTAATCTAATTAGCAACTTAATTCGTTTTATTTACGTCTAGACATCCAAATGAATAATCTAAAGATAATTTAACAGTGTTATGCGCGTAATACCAGTATATTCCCATGAAGAAAGCGATAAAATTCGCTATAATCATGGTTTGAAATTCTAATTAAGAGGTAGATATATAATGATAAATAAGACTTTACCATTACTTGACCTTCACAGGCATTTAGACGGTAACATTCGCCCTGCTACCATTTGGCAATTAGCAACTAAAAACAATATTGTTTTACCTGCAACACAACTGAGCGATTTTATTCCTCATGTGCAAATACAGGGTAGCGAATCTGACCTCTTGGCTTTTTTGAAAAAATTAGACTGGGGAGTCGCTGTATTAAAAGATCTTGATGATGTAAAACGTATTGCCTTTGAGAATGTAGAAGACGCTTTTAATGCAGGGTTACATTACGCTGAATTACGTTTTTCTCCATACTATATGTCGATGAACCATAATTTACCGATTGCTGAAGTGGTTGCTGCCGTAGTTGATGGTATTAAAATAGGCATGAAAACTTTTAATGTTAATATTAACTTAATTGGTATTTTAAGCCGTACATTTGGTGTTAAACACTGCCAACTTGAATTAGATGCTTTGCTGACACATAAAAATGATCTTGTTGCGATTGATTTAGCGGGAGATGAGTATAACTTTCCTGGCGATTTATTTGTCGACCATTTTAAGCAAGTGCGTGATGCAGGCTTAAACGTTACAGTTCATGCAGGTGAAGCTGGTGGTGCAAAAAGCGTATGGCAGGCAATTAATGATTTAGGCGCAACTCGTATTGGTCATGGCGTTGCGACAATAGAAGATGAAAAATTAATGTCTTATATGGTCAATAATAATATTGCGATAGAATCTTGTTTAACATCAAATTATCAAACAGGAACAGTTAAAGATTTAGCTACGCATCCATTAAAAACATTTCTTAAACATGGCATAAAAGCTTGTTTGAATACTGATGATCCCGCAGTACAAGGTATAGAAATAAAACATGAATATACTGTAGCTCAAAATGTATTAAAGCTCAGTGATAAAGATACTACTCAATTACAAAAGAATTCGATTGATGTTTGCTTTTTATCTGACACTGATAAAAAGCAATTAGTCTCAACAATATAGAAAGAGGTTTGATTTTTATTGTCAAATTGATAAAATTACATCGGTAAACAACAAGATCAGTAAAACACCCTTGATAGCTGTTTTTTAATTATTTAACCTAATTAAAGGTTTATAAATTTCAGGCTAAAAACTTACTGTTTAACTTACTTCTTTAACTTACTTTCTTACCATAGGGGATAACTTAAAGAATGAATTTAGTAATCAACTTAAAGAATTAACAAGGGATTTCCATGAGTACTCCACATATTTCAGCTAACTTAGGCGACTTCGCCGAAACCGTATTAATGCCAGGCGACCCGCTTCGAGCTAAGTTTATCGCTGAAAATTTTTTAGACGATGCAAAATGCGTAACAAGCGTACGTAACATGTTTGGTTACACGGGTACCTATAAAGGTAAACGTATTTCTGTCATGGGTTCAGGTATGGGCATACCTTCTATTTCAATTTATGCCACTGAACTATACAAAGACTTTGGTGTTGAAAACATTATTCGTATTGGTTCATGTGGCGCAGTTCGCGATGATATTAAAATTCGTGACGTAATTATTGGTATGGGAGCAAGTACTGATTCAAATGTTAATCGTATGCGTTTTAATCAATGTGATTTTGCTGCTCTTGCTGATTTTTCATTATTGCACAAAGTAGTTAATACAGCTGATCGTCTTGATAAAAAAGTGCATGTAGGTAACGTTTTTACCGCTGACTTATTTTATACGCCACAACCTGAAATGTTCGCGTTGATGGAAAAACACGGTGTATTAGCAGTAGAAATGGAAGCTGCTGGTTTATATGGTGTTGCTGCTGAATTAGGTAAAAAAGCATTAGCTGTATTTACTGTATCTGATCACATTAAAACAGGTGAGCAAACAACGGCTGATGAACGTGAAAATACCTTCAAAGATATGATGGAATTAACATTAGAAAGTATTCTATAACGCTTTTTTTCCGTGATATTCTCAAACATTATAATCGCTTACGTTAAACTCTTTTGTAAGCGATTTTAATCTAAAAGCGTTTGAGCGGTATATATTATTTGTTGAGATATTTTTTTATTTACACCTTTTACAAGCACCCAACTATGCCAATAAAGTGTCCTAATAAGCTCTTTGTCTGGGCATAAATTAACTAACTCTCCAGCTTCAAGTTCATTTTTAATTTGCAAATATGGTACTAAACAATAAGCAACGCCCTGCTTTGCTAATATAACAAATGCCTCTGCGGATCGAACGGTATGACAATAATATTCACTGGCTTCTAAACCAAAATTCTCTGCAATATAATGCATATGCATCGCGTCTTTGTGATCATAACTAATGGCTGGCGCCATTTTTAATGACGATTGAGTAACACCTTGTTTAAAGTATTTATCTTTAAACCCTTTCGAGCAAACAAGGCAATAATTCATTGAGCCAAGTTCAAATGAACGATACCCTTTTAACGGATTTTTAATAATACTAACCGCACCTATGGCTTCGCCGGAACGTAATCTATCTAAGGTTCGATCTTCAGGTTCAATCAACAAATTTAACTCAATTAAATTTTCTTGTAATACTGGCGTTAATGCTTTTAAAAACCACGTAGCAATACTGTCGGCATTCACTGCCAGTGAAACTTTCATTGGTTTACTTGCGTTATCAGGCATTAATTCAGGTAAAAGCTCATTTTCTAATTGTTTCACTTTCTTAAAATGGCTTAACAATTGTTCACCGACTGTGGTTAATTCTATCGGTTGTCTGCGAATAAGCACTGGCTGACCTATATTCTCTTCAAGTAATTTAATACGTTGAGAAATAGCTGATTGAGAAATAAATAACTGTGCTGCTGCTAAGTCAAAACTTTGTGTTTCTATAATAGCAGCCAATGCTGCTAATAACTTATAGTCCATATTAGTTATTCTTATGATAAATAAATTTTATTAATTATATTAATTTAATGAAAAAGTTCAAACTCTTATTTTTTCTAATGACATTAAGCAAATAACTTAAGGAACCTATATGTTCATCTTGGCAGCAATCAAAGGATTTACACTAACATTGAGTATGATAATACCGATAGGAAGTCAAAATTCTATGTTGATCTCTCAAGGCATTAATAAAAACCACCATATTACCACGGCAGGATTATTTATACTTTATGATGCATTGATGATAACTGTTGGTGTTTTAGGTGGCAGTTTAATTTTATCGACCAATGCATTGCTATTTACACTACTCACCTGGGGTGGAATTTTATTTTTACTTAGTTATGGCGCGATGTCTTTTAAGCAAGCGTTTGATGGAATAAAGTCAGACAATAGCAATGTTAAAATAAAAAGATCATTAAAGATTGTTATATTAACAAGTTTAATTGTGACTTTTTTAAATCCACATGCTTATATTGACACTGTGATGGTGATTGGCAGTGTGGGTGGACAATATACCGGCCAAGAAAAGATTTATTTTCTTATTGGTGCGATTACCGGCTCTATCGTTTGGTTTTCTACCTTAGCATTAACAGCCTCAAAACTTTCGGTACAATTAAGTAAACCGAAAGTTAAGAGTGTTATAGATTGTTTAATTGGTGCTGTGATGTGGTTTATTGCTTGGTCATTATTTATGACTTGGACTTTGAAGTAACTCCGTCAAAAAGCTTGTACCATATTCCATTGCTTCTACATCAAAAAGCTCAGCAAGTGTTTGTCCTAAATCAGCAAAACTGGTGCGTTTACCTAAGTCTATTGATGCCATCGACTGTTGATAACTAAGTAAAGGTACAAATTCACGCGTGTGATCACTGCCAGGCCAAGTTGGATCACAACCATGGTCGGCAGTTAAAAATAGAATATCGTCTTTTCCCATATGCTTATAAATTTCAGGTAAACGCTTATCAAAGTTTTCTAATGCTTGGGCATAACCAACAGGATCACGACGATGACCAAAGTCTTGATCGAAATTCACTAAGTTAGTAAAGATCAGACTATTATCTTTTGAAGACTTGATATGCGCTATTGTGGCATCTACTAGCGCATCAATGCCATTTGCTTTTGTTTTTTGTGTTATGCCTTGATGAGCAAAAATATCAGCAATTTTACCAACACTAACTACTTCTCCACCTGCTTGCACAATTTTTTCTAATACTGTGGTTGAGGGTGGTAATACTGAATAATCACGTCTATTACCTGTACGAGCAAAGCTATTACTTTCACCAACGAATGGTCTAGCAATCACGCGGCCAATATTTAAATCACTGTTTGATAATATTTCACGAACTTGTTCACAATATTGATAAAGTTTATCTAAACCAAAATGCTCTTCATGAGCTGCTACTTGGAAAACACTGTCAGCTGAGGTATAGCAGATAGGTAAACCCGTTTGAATATGCATATCACCAAGCTTATTAATAATATCAGTACCTGATGCATGACAATTACCTAATATTCCACTACAGCCCGTTTTGTTATTAATTTCAGCAATTAAATCTGTCGAAAAAGATGACTCATGATCTGAAAAGTAAGTCCAATCAAACAATACAGGCACTCCAGCCATTTCCCAATGACCACTTGGTGTATCCTTACCGGTACTTAATTCAGCCATATAACCAAAAGCACCTTTATTAGGTTTAATATAAAAATCATTAAAATCTATCGACGACTTCGCTAAATCATCTTTATATTCTTGCCAAATTTTATCACTGCTCGCTTGCCGACTTAATTCATGTAAGCCTAATTCACCTAGGTTTGGCAATTGTATAACTTTATTTTTTGCTTTAAAGTAAGCTTTAGCTATGTTGATAAACGTATTAGCATTAACATCACCAAAACTTTCTGCATCATCTGCATAGCCGACCCCAAAACTATCAAGCACTAAAATTATTGCCTTTGCCATTGAATTTACACCTTTTGTTAAAAAAACATGACCAATTAGTCAAGTTGTGTTAATTTAAAGCTTTTATTATAATTAGCCAAGTTTTTTCTAACCTTTTTTCTTATTGCCTTGTGATTTACTTAGATTGTTCTAAATTAAGTTTATAATAGCAATAACTTGACCTTTTCTACGGACTTATTAATGATACAACCAAGTAAAACGACTGTAATCGCCATCGCAGGTGCTTCAGCATCAGGAAAGTCCCTTTTTGCTAAAACAATATATCAAGAGTTATTACCTGAATTAGGTCCTGACGGCATTTCTATTTTAAAAGAAGATGCTTATTATCGGGATCAATCAGATTTAACTATGGATGAGAGAGCGCAAACTAACTACGATCATCCTAGAGCCTTTGAACATGAATTACTCAGTGAACATTTAACATATTTAATAGCGCAGAAAACAATAGACTGCCCTGTTTATTGTTATAAAACGCATACACGTACAACCAATACCTTATCAATAAAACCAACTAAAATCATATTAGTTGAAGGCATTCTACTTTTATCAAACCCTCAGCTTCGAGACTGTTTTGATATAAAAGTGTACATGGATACACCACTTGATATTTGCCTTATTCGACGTATTAAAAGAGATACCGAAGAACGTGAACGTAGTTTAGAGTCTATCACTAATCAATATTTAACCACAGTACGTCCTATGTATTACCAATTTATTGAACCGTCTAAAGCTTGGGCTGATTTGGTAATTACACGCGGTGGTAAAAATAGAATGGCAATTGAAGTATTAAAAGCTAAAATTCGACAGTTATCTTTAAAAAGTACTCAATAGAATTACTCATAGCATTTAACAATAATAATTAACAAGATAACTTGAGGTTACAATGGATCTAACGGTACTACGTAGTTTAATTGGTATTGGTGTGTTGCTCGCCATTGCTGTATTTATTTCTAAGCAAAGAAAATCTATCAATATTCGTACAGTTATTTGGGCTTTTGCGCTGCAAGTTGGACTAGGTGCATTTGTACTTTATATTCCATTTGGAAAAGACGTTTTAGCATCAATTTCAGGTGGCGTTCAACAAGTGATAGATAGTGCCAATGTGGGTATTGCCTTTTTATTTGGTGGTTTAGGCACAGATGCTATGTTTTCTAATGGCGTTGGTTTTGTTTTTGCCATTCGTGTGCTACCAGTGATTATCTTTTTCTCGTCATTAATAGCCGTTTTATATTATCTTGGCATAATGCAGTGGGTTGTTAGAATTATTGGTGGTGGCTTACAGAAGTTACTAAAAACCAGTAAACCTGAATCATTGTCAGCTACCGCAAATATTTTTGTTGGTCAAACAGAAGCGCCATTAGTAATACGCCCTTATATAGCGAATATGACACAATCTGAGCTGTTTGCCATAATGGTAGGTGGTTTAGCTTCTGTTGCCGGCTCTGTTTTAGCAGGTTATGCAGGCTTAGGTGTTGACTTAAAATACTTGATCGCCGCTTCTTTTATGGCTGCACCTGGTGGCTTATTAATGGCTAAAATTATTCTTCCAGAAACAGAACATGAAAAAATAGCTAATGAAAGTATCGTTATTGAAGAAAGTGCTGACAAACCGGTAAATGTTATTGATGCAGCAGCATCAGGTGCTGCATCGGGTTTAAAGCTAGCCGTTAACGTTGGCGCAATGCTATTAGCCTTTATTGCTATTATTGCTTTACTCAATACAATTGTTGGCGGAACAGCTAGCTTATTTGGTTTTGAAGGCATTACAATTGAATGGTTATTAGGGTATTTATTTGCGCCTATCGCTTTCATTATTGGTGTTCCAACCTCTGAAATGCTTCAAGCAGGTAGTTTTATTGGGCAGAAAGTCGTAGTAAATGAGTTTTTTGCTTATGTAAACTTTATTGAGATAAAAGACACGTTGAGCGTTCCTACGCAAGCAATTATTACATTTGCCCTATGTGGATTCGCTAACTTATCGTCTATCGCTATCTTGCTTGGTGGTATTGGCTCTATGGCGCCAAATAGACGACCTGACATAGCAAGACTAGGCATGAAAGCCATGCTAGCAGCAACACTCGCTAATTTAATGAGTGCAGCAATTGCGGGCTTGTTTTTATCCCTTTAAGAGTAAAAGCCATTATTGCTAATTCATAAATTATACCTAACTAACGATACATTGTTAGTTAGGTATTGATCCATATAAACTTAATTATCAAATTTTAACTATGACGACTCAAACAAATACCGACACACAAAAAGAAATTGCCAAACAAGCCATTAGTTTAATGGATTTAACCAGTTTAACGGATCAGGAAACACCCGCTGAAATTGAAAATTTATGCTTACAGGCTAAGTCTGCAGGAGGTAATACAGCTGCTATTTGTATTTTTCCACGCTTTATTCCTTTAGCTAAAAAATTATTAGCTAATCAGGGTACACCTAATATAAAAATAGCAACGGTGACAAACTTTCCTCACGGTAATGATGATGTAGCAATTGCTGTTGCAGAAACAAAAGCTGCTGTTGCCTATGGCGCTGATGAAGTTGATGTGGTTTTTCCTTACCAAGCATTAATTAATGGTGATACTGAGATAGGCTTAAAGCTAGTAGCAGCATGTAAAAAAGCCTGTCCAAACGATGTATTGTTAAAAGTTATCATTGAAACGGGTGAATTAAAAACACCTGAATTGATTAAATTAGCAAGTGAAATATCAATACGTGCTGGTGCTGACTTTATTAAAACCTCTACAGGTAAAGTTAACGTAAATGCGACACCACAAGCTGCTGAAATAATGCTTAGTGTTATTAATGCGACAAATAATGCAAGCACAGATACCGGTTTTAAAGCCGCAGGTGGTGTTAGAGACGTTAACGATGCTCAAGTATACTTAGACATAGCAAGCAACATTTTAGGTAAGCATTGGGTTAGCACAAAGCATTTTAGATTTGGTGCCAGTAGTTTATTAAATAACTTACTCACAACGCTTGAGTTAAACAATCAAGAAGCTAATAGCAACACTAGCACTTCTGCAAGTTACTAAGCATAAGGGCTAGATAATGGCACAACTTTACTTTTATTACTCATCAATGAATGCGGGCAAATCGACGCATTTATTACAATCGTCATACAACTACAATGAACGTGGATTAAAAACCGTTCTTTATACCGCGCAAATTGATGATAGGTATGCAAAAGGAAAAGTCACTTCTCGATTGGGTATTAATTCAGATGCTCATTTATTTGCACAAGAAACTGACCTATTAACAGAAATTACTGCGATTAAAAACGAAACTAAAATCGCCTGCGTATTAATTGATGAAGCACAATTTTTAACCAAAACCCAAGTTAAGCAATTAACTGACATTGTTGATAACTTAAATATTCCGGTATTAGCTTATGGTATTCGTACAGATTTCTTAGGCCAAACGTTCACTGGTAGTGCTGCATTATTGGCTTGGGCAGACAAGTTAGTTGAGTTAAAAACTATCTGCCATTGTGGCCGTAAAGCAAACTTTGTCATTCGATTAAACAGTGATGGCAAAGCTGCTACAGGAGGCGAACAAGTGGAAGTTGGTGGTAATGAACGATATCAAGCGGTATGCCGTGAACACTTTAAAGAATATGTCCCACTAGCTTAAATGAACGACATATCTCAATGATGTTTCACTATCTGCACTGCCAAAAGGGTAACACGTAACCAGTATAAGTTCTTTTATATCAACAACTTCATTGTTACCCTCATTTTTATAGTTACTTTTATTCAACAGCACCAATTGCTCTGTAGCCAGATCTAAAATAGTAATTTTTTTCACCTTAAATACGCTAGCATTGCCCGTTTTTAACGTTAAAGTTATGCTATCGTTTACGCTCAATTCCTCTAAAATACGAAAGTGAGTATCATTGTGCGCTGAGATCACCATAACATTTGATTGGCCTAGTTCAACGCCAGAATCTGCCCTTTGATTAAGGCCCGGACCAAATGCTAACGCTTGTCCTGAATCATTATTTAACACAATGTGCGACAAGTTAAAACGATCAAAAGTAAGTTTAGCGACGGGATAAAAATCAGCCCATGGCCAGGGCTTATTTTCCTCAATCGTTTTATTTTTTGATTTAGACGCTTCATGATCATCATCAACACTTATCAATTGCTTTTGCCAAGTTGACGCTAATAAGACTTGTGCAAAATGCGCTTTTATCATCATGTAACTTGCCATTGCAAAACTAGCTGACGCTATTATCAAAAGCAGTATGACCAATGACGATATAATTTTATCCCTCTTACGCGTAAAATTTGTCATCATTTATTTGGCGCTTAATTCGTTTGAATGACGAACATAACGCTTATGTAAGCGTAGCGACTTATTTAGTAATTGCATTAGTATGGCGATCGTCATAAATAATAAAGCAAAATATAAATAGCCCGCTATGCCTAAGCTAGTATTCGCCAATGGAATTATTTGTGTTGAGCCTGTTGGCATTAAATTTTTTATCGCTTTTGATTTTAATGGTGCACCTTGTTTTCGTGTTATTTCCTCTTCAATAGCGATAAAGCTCGTATACGGTGAAAGTAAATGATGCTGTAATGCTAAGTTGGTAATTTCAGCCTTAACTATCTCTTTTTGCTCAAGAGAACTTCGACGATGTAGGTCAATTAAATGGTCAATTTTTTCTTTAGCCCACCACTGTGCAACGCCAATATTTAATTGTTTAACATCAAATGAACTTTCAGCTGAATTCAAGTTAACGCCCGCCTCTTTAACGTTAGTGATATCTATTTTTTCTTGCCAAGTCATAGCCGCTAATTGACCCGATACGTTAATATATGCATCTACTTTTGATTTTCCTAAACTATCCTTTTTGTTTGCTTGTTCGTTTAATTCATTTTTCAACCAACGAGCGCTGATCATTAAAGGCTGTCCTGCATATAAATCAGGAATATTTTTTGGAAAGGTCTCTACCGATTTCATTGGCCAACTCAATTCAACTTTTTGCATTAACGGCTTGCTAATTTGATTAAACAATTGCGTCATTTCATGGCTTACTTCATTGATACTTCCAATATAACGATAGGTGCCACGGCCTATTTTTGCTGCTTGTGACATAAAATAACTATTAGGGGCCGAGCCAATACCAATAGTATGTAAACGTGAACTAGCTAACTTACGTTCAATTAAATTAAATAACTCTGTTTCATTACCGACACTACCGTCAGTAATAAATACAATTTGTTTATATGGGTGATCTTTATTTGATGCTGTTAAAGCTTGTTCAATGGCCGGATACATATTAGTACCACCGCCCGCCTCTAGTTGTGATAGCCAATATTTAGCTTGTGCTACATTATCTGCATTCGCAAGCTTACTGACCTTGAATAAACTTTGTGTGCGATCTTCAAAGGCAATGATGTTAAAGGTATCATTTGAGTTTAATAAATCCAATGCTGTAATCAAAGATTGCTTTGCTTGTCTAATTGCCACGCCGCCCATAGAGCCAGACGTATCTATAATATAAATAACATTTTTATCAATCGCTTGTGCATAATCATTACTAGGTGGCATTAACATTAATAAACCATATTGGTATTTATTATTAGTAACATCTGTTTCTGATTGTATAAAGAAAGCAGCTTTCGGTACATTACCCTGTTCGAGCTGCCATTCTAAAACAAAGTCTTGATCGAGCTTGGTGTTTTTATCTGCAAGAGATATTAACAGTTTTTCATTTAATGGCGTTTTTGCTATTTGATGGTACAAACTAGTAACATTCGTTAATGGTAAACCACCATTTAAATCAACTGACAAGGTGACAGTTTGATTTTGGCTAGTATTTTCACCGGTGTTATCTCTTGTTTGAATAGGCGTAATTTCACTGGCATCGGTAACTCTGTCGTTATTCATTGCCCAGCCATGTGAATTGATGCTGGTTGTATTTATTACTTTTAATTCATCACTGGTATTACTCGCGTTTATTAGCTCTTTGCGATTAATTGCGTGTGATGAAGGGATATAACGAGGCGTTAAGGTTAGCGGAATTCTTAATGAAAAGGTCTCATTATTTAATTTTATTGATTGAAAATAGTGTAAATTTATTTTTATCGATTCCCCTGGCGCTATGTTGGCCACTTTTGTGGTAAATAAATTTGGCCGCTGCTGTGACACCAACCCTACTCTTTTACCTGCTGTTTTCGCTTTTGTATAAAGCTTTTGCGCTTGTTGTTTTTCTTTAATCTTCCCTACTATACGCCTTTCACCTATTTCCATGATCATTGAAGAAACAGAGGCATCATCAACCAATGGAAAAACATAAACAGCTTCAACATAGTCATTACTTGCGTTTTTAAAGGTTTGCGTAAAATTTACCTTTGCCAGTAAACCGTTAATGGTTACTTGATAATCACTTTGTTGAATTAATGCTGCAGAGTATTTTTCATTATTTTTAAAATACAAAGTACCTGAGCTAATCGATTGATATGGAATATTGTCCATTGATAATTCATTCGCACTCACTTTTGTCAGCACTAGTAAATAACTAAGGCTCATTATGGCAAGCAAGATAGGAGAAAATACGATACTAAGTAGTGAAATACGTAAAGTATAAGGTATTAAGGTGTAATGGGATGACGTTGAAATGGACCCATTAATAGTTGTGCTTTTTTTCATGATAAAACTCTATAGAAAGTAAAGTTTTATCATGAAGTGAAATTATGTTTTTACAGGGTAGGAATTATGGCTAACTTATGGCAAATTATGATTAATTCACCATAAAGTTTACTTACCCTGTATTTTACTAAAAGTAAATTAATCACAAGCCAAGTTATAACTAATAGAATTATATTAACTTAGCAAAGAATGACCTTCTGGCAATTGCTTAGCAATCCATAAGGCCAACTTATGTTTCATATTAGGTTGATCTTCATTGTCAACTGCAAGTGGTTGAATTAAGTTATCATTCACTAATAAACGATATAGACTTTCTATTTTATCTTTAGATGAATTGGTTGCAGCAAAGCTTTTATATCCTCGATTAACTGCATATTTTTCACCAATAACAAGTGCTTTTTTTAATAATTCAGCTTCATTTTTTAATTTTTTCATTTTACTCGATTCTTAAATAAAAACTTGGCTTAAAGATGCTTCAAATAAAGAAGTAAGTCAATTATCTATTACAATTTATAGCGTATTTAACGAGTATTTCGTTAAGGTCGGTTAAAACTCATACTCTACTGCGACTCGCAAGACATGACCTTTGCTTCGACTGTCCATTCCTGTGATAAAGCCGACTTCCCACTTTAGCTGCTTTTGTGCATTGAAACGTTGTAATCCCATAAATGCGGGGCCAATTCCTAAATAGTCTTCACCTAAGTATAGTTCTATTGCTGGTTGAAATTGTTCAATATAGCGATAACGGTACTTAAGGCGAAATTCAGTCTCAAGTTCACTTTTCAGCGTTTTTCCCCATTCGTAAATTACAAAGGCATTTAACGTCAGGCTAGTACGACCAAACTCTTTTTCAACAATAAGACCAGAAGTAACTTCCCAGTTTTTTTGCTCTGTTTCTTTTTCAACCTCAAACAACAATCCCCAATCAGCCCAATATTCTCCTTGCTCTGTTAGCATCCAACGTGCTTCAAGTTCATAAGACACCAAATCAAAGTCATTATTACTATATCGCTCACCAACAAGATAAAACTCTAGCATCAAATTTTCACTTACTGATTGACCATAAGCTAGGCGCTGTGCCAATTTATTGTTGTTGCTTTCTCTATGTGAGAATAAACGCCATTCAACTTCTCTTTCATTCGGTAAGACATAAGGATGGTAAACTTTATCAACGACAACCCCGTCAGCATAAACAATAGAAGAGGTAACTAAAGAAATACTCAAGAATATCAGAGCCCAATAGCGATTGATTAATGACATGCTTATCATGATTTTCTACCATAAAAAGATAATGAAATATAAGGTAACTTGAGCAGCATTACCGGAAGAATTAAAGCCAAAATATAGGAAACTAACTGTAATAGTGATGGTGTTGTTTCATAGCCAAATAAAACAGTTAATAACTGCCCTAACCCTGAATCTTCAGCAATGAACTTGGCACTATCCCAAATAGGCTGGCTACTTGAAAATATATCAACCTGTTGCAAAAACATTATTGCGTGCATTAATTGCCCTAACCCATAAAACAATAAAAAATAACAAGAGCTGTGGTTATATATTTTTTTATCCAGATACCTTAATAAGAAATAGAATAATATCGATATGCTTAAGCAAATCCCGCCACCGAGTGTTATCCCGATCAGCACCGTTTCATCTTGTTGTGCTTGTGTCCAATAAGACACTAAATAAATTATAAAATGGGCGCCATTAAAAACGCTAATAATAAAAAATATCAACATCGCTAAGTATTTTTTAACACTGGTGTAGTCATTTTTATGACTTAAAATAAATAGGCACACAGTTGATAAATACACAATAATAGCGCCGAATGATAAAAACAATTCAGTTCCTTTGCCATCAAGTATTAGCGATAAATTTTCTAAATGACTACTTAAAATAACAGACATAATTACGGTTAAAATAACGCCGATAAAAACTTTCTTAGCATTGACAATATCAAGATAATTTATCGCAAAGTACCTTAATAATAATGAGGTAATAATGAAGACAGGTAGCGCATTATTTAAAAACAAAAGTACGGTATTAATTAGCATCTTGTTTTCCTT
This sequence comes from Colwellia sp. 5_MG-2023, assembly GCF_030547795.1. Taxonomy (NCBI): domain Bacteria; kingdom Pseudomonadati; phylum Pseudomonadota; class Gammaproteobacteria; order Alteromonadales; family Colwelliaceae; genus Colwellia; species Colwellia sp. 5_MG-2023. The sequence continues at coordinate 24,285 of NZ_JAUOPW010000021.1, forward strand.
TTTCTAGCTTTTGCTGACTACTTTCTACAACAATTACTTTTCCTCGAGCACTGTGAGGATGATATTCACCAAAAAAACTATATTCGCCAACAGGAAGCGGACCAATAAAAATACTTGCTTGTTTATTGGGAAAAATAACTTTTTCACGATTAAGATCAAAGCTGTCAAACTCTTCAATATTTTCGTCATGATTGTCTATAACCAATTTAATTTTTTTATTTGCCGGAATAACGATAACGGCAGGATAAAACAAATGGTTTTTTATCTTGATATGATACTCAGACTTTTGCGCCTGTACATGTAAAGTAAGGAGCAGTAAAAGGCTAACTAAAACAATACGTAAATAACGAATTAATTGAATGTTATCCATGAGTGTCTATTTCTTCATTTGCTGTGGCGGGAAATATTACTTCAACTTTGAGCCCTTTTAATAATGTAGAACGTGATAACTGTATGTTAGCGCCATGTAAATCAGCAATATGTTTTACAATTGCTAAGCCCAAACCACAACCAAAGATGTCTGAATCATGTTGATCTCCGCCAACGCGATAAAAACGATCAAACACACGCTGATATTCTGTTTCATCGATTCCTTGGCCAGAATCTTCAACACAAAGCGTTATCGTTTTATTTCTACCTTGCGTTACGCTAATAAGAATTTCGCCTTCTATCGGCGTGTATTTATTCGCATTAGAAATTAAGTTAGTGGCAAGTAAATGAACTGAAAATTCATGAGCAGATAAGAAGATATCATCACTTTCTAACGTAATTACTTGGTCTTTATGTAAAATATCGTTATACAGCTCTGCTATCACTTGTTTAAGTAGCACGTTGATATTAAAAGCACTGCTTACGTTACTTATTTGAGCAGGGTTAGTTCGATTTAAGTTTAATATTTGATCTATAACATGCCCCATTCTATCTACACTATTATTTAACGCGTGTATGGAGCTAAAATTTTCAATATCAGTAGATGTTAACTGTTGATTTCTATTACTTATTGAACGTTCAGCTAAATCTTGAATCAGGTTATGTGTATCTATCTTTAAAACACTTAATGGTGTTTTTAATTCATGCGCAGCATCAGAGGCAAAGTGTCGTTCACGTTGAAAAGCAGCATCGAGGCGAGCAAACAATTCATTTAATGTTGCTACAATATCAGCCAATTCATTATTATCGACTTCTACATTTAAAGGGCTAAAGTCGTTACTTTTTCTTCTACTAAGCTCAAAACTAAGCTTATGTAATGGTTTCAAACCTTGTGTAATAATAATAAATATTAATAGTGACAATACTGCAATAGCAACTATCATCGGCGTTACGGCTGCTAGAATTAGTGTTTGGGTTAAAGAAAATTGTGCTTTAAGTGGTTGAGCAACAATCACAACCATATTATCATTAGGCGCTAAAAATAGTGATGACAACGCTACAGCACGCCAACGTTGATCTAAAAAATTCACCTCAAAAAATTCAGTTCCTTGGTGGGAGCTTAATGCGATATTAGTAATTAGATGATCGGGTGCATTATTACTTTTTAATATTAATCGTTTGTTTTTCCATACTTGAAAAGCAAAAGCACTTTGCTGGACTACTTGTAACGTTTTATCTCTATTAATATTTGCATTTGGCATACTATTCATTGCAGTTAATGTTTGCGCAAGGCTTAATAGTTGTTGGTCAAACCCCGCCTCAGCTTGAGACATACTTTGCTTATAACCTTGAATTGCAGCGATAAATGTTATTAATGTTAATACTGAAAAAAGTGTTAAAACTAAATAACGTCGAATACTCATAATTACCCTTTGGTATTTATTATGTAACCAACACCACGAACATTTTTAATAAACTTTTCCGGTAAGTATTTTCTTAATTTATGAATATGCACTTCTACCGCATTACTGAGTACTTCTTCTCCCCAATGATATAGTTTTGATTCTATTTTCTCACGCGATAAAATTCTACCTGCATTTTCCATTAGCGCTTTTAGTACCATGTATTCTTTCTTAGTAAATGTGATTTCGTGCTCTTTACCTGTAACTTGATCACACACAAATACTTTATGTGCATAGGTATCTAATTTCACCTCATCAATACAAATAAAAGCTGTATTAGCCGTGCCTAATCGTCGTTCAATAACACGTAGACGTGCCATTAACTCTTTAATTTCAAATGGTTTAGTTAAGTAATCATCGGCACCATAATCTAAGCCTTTCACTTTACTTTCAATAGAGTCTCGTGCGGTTAGAATAATAACGGGTAAAGCTGATTTTTTTTCACGTAATTGTTTTAAGATCTCAAGGCCATCTATATCTGGTAATCCTAAATCTAGAATCATCATATCTTGATCATCACAGGCTAACGCGCTTAATGCTAATTTTCCCTGCTGAAGATGATTAACAACAAACCCTTCTGTTTGAAGCGACTTTTGCAGTGCTGTTGCAAGCGGAATGTCATCTTCAACTAACAATATGCGCATATTATCTCCTTGACCAGAATTTTATTTCTTGTTCGGTTAAAAATTGTTCCGCATTACTCCCTTGCAGTAGTGCTAATGTTGCTAATATGCCAGCTTGAATACACTGTGGTGCAACAGCGGTAATTGAACGCGGAGCATTCGCAATAGGCCAACCTGTTTTAGCATTAAGAATATGCCCATAACGAATATTATCTTTTATCAAAAACCGTTTAGCATCCCCACTGGTAGCAAGCGCACCTGACTTGAGTGAAATAATCATATCCGCATTTTGATTAATATGACTATCAACGTCAGGATGCTCGATGGCAACTTGCCATGTTTCATTGTTATAGCGTGGACCAGAAACGGCCAAATCACCACCTAAATTAACTAAAACTGGTTGCTCTGTTAACTGTTTTGCTAAAATAATACTGCGATCAACCGCGTATTCTTTGCCTATGCCACCAAAATCAATTTCCATCCCTCTAGCTAAGGTTATTTGTTGGCGATCAAAGTGTATTTTATGCCAACCAACATAGGGTAAAACAGTATTGATTGATGTTTGCGAGGGAAACTTTGCATAATGCTCATTGCGACCTTGAAAGCGCCAAACCTTTCTTAAAACACCTGAACTGATATCAAACAAGCCATCACTCAATTGATAACATTGATCGGCAAAAACTAACAATTGATAAGTTTCTTCATCAATAGCAATAGGTTTTCCAGCATTGTTATTAATTAATGTACAAAGACTATCTTGATTATAACGGTTATATTTATCTTCAATCCGCCAAACCTCTTTGGTCACTCTATTACCAATTATTAATGCTAATGCTTTGTCTGTTGTTTGTATAATAACTTCACAAGGACTCGCCATAGCATTAAATTGAATACTATAGCTGTCTTTGTTCGTTATGAAGTTAGTGGCTCTGCTCTTAGTCAAAAAATTCTCTATTTAAAACCCCTTGTTCCGACATAAAACAAAGGAAAACCTATATCGTTAGAAAGAGTAAGTTACTTGCGCAATAACCGCATCAACACTCGGATAAAGATCAACACTTTTTAATACGCCAATCTCATCAAAACCTGCATCGGTTGGTCTTTGACTATAATACTCAATTCTAAAAGATAATTCATGGCCATTATTAACCAACATGCCATATTTTAAACCAACAGTATAAGCTGTCATTTCTCCTATGCGGTAATCGGCACTAGCAAAAGCAGGTATTGACTCATTGTCGATTAAAAATGGTTGATAAAAATCAGCGGCACTTTGTTGATAAAACCTAAAATGTGGTTGTAAATAGCTTTCTTTACCAAAGCTATCACCTAAGGGTATTCTAAAACGAGAGTCGATGGTATGTGACTTTATTTTCCAGTCATCCCACATATAGCGATAAGACACATCCAATACTGTTGTATCAAAATGATATAAGGATTGAGCAAATACACTTTGTTTCACGCGAGAATCAGGACGTGATTCATAAATATAATCTTGTGCTTCGCCATTATTATTGACGACAGACAATACTTTAAATGGGTCTGTTAAATAGCCATCTACCGTTGAATAGGAATAATTAAATTGCATCAACATTCTACGGTTAATTACCTGCGTAAAACCAAGTAAAATATCGACAGTCGTTTTATCGTCCTCACTCCCTATTCGTGTAGCTGAAAAATCATCATCCCAACTGTCAGCATTACTATCACCAATAAGCATAGATGAAAAAGCTTGCGGCAACCCGCCTTCTGGTGAGAAAGTATCCTTAAAATAACTAAAACCTGCTGAAAAAGTTGAGTTTTTACGATCAAAATCTACAGCGATATTACCGTTGATACCTAATGACAAGTAATCATATTCTTTAGAAAGGTGTAACCCGCCACTTGCTGTATAGTCAGGTGCTATAGGTTGTGTCCATTGTGCGTTAAGTTGCACACGCGTATCTCTAAACGTATCATCAAGTGGTGTTTCTGCTGGCGCTATTTGATATTGTCCATTACCTGATGGTCGAGTAAATGTTTGCACTGTGGGTTGCGCTACCGCACCATTAGCAGAAGCACCAGTTAAAGTATCGATGGTTAATTTTAGATTTAAAATTTCTTCAGTATCAAATGTTTTTTGTGCATTAAAAATAGCTTCACCGGCACTTACTCTGTCAGCTTCGCTATAGTATAAAATGGCAGTATCAAACTTCCATTCATCTGGCTCTGTCTCAAACGTATTTGATTCAGCATGAGCTAAACTGTTTGTACCAAGCAACGTTGCAGCAGCAATAGTTAACACAGCTTTAATGTTTGGTTTTTCGGTTATATTTTTCATATGTTTTCTTCAGATGTGATTACAGACTATTGATTTTATTTAACGTACATAAAACTCACGATTTTCTATACTAAGTAGTAAAATAATGATGTAAGGTTAGTTACAGCCACATCCACCGCCACCAAAGCCTTTACCACCACTTGATGCCTCTTTACTGAAATAGATATGATCATCAAGCGCAGAGTCAACAGGCGATGCATTTAATAGCATCTCTTTCTTCGCTAATAAATCTCGTTCCCACGGTTCAACACCCAAACCTAAGCTGGAACAGCCTGATGTAACCGTCAGCATTGAAGCGATTAATACTATATTTTTTATTGTAGACATCATTATTTAACCTCTTTTTCAGTTAAGAATTGTTCAATTTCTTGTTGATATTGTTTAATTTTATTAGTAAAAAATCCGGTGTGTCGTGATTTTATTGTTCCATCTCGGCCAATAAGCATACTGCTCGGCATCCCTTGAATATTAAAATGTTTTGCTAGCTTACCTTTAGGATCATAAATAACAGGAAAACTCGCAGGCATTTCTATTAGAAACTTTTCAGCTAATGCTTTATTCGCGTCTAGGTTGATACTAACGACCGTAAAACCTTGTTGCTTATATTTGTCTTGTATTGTATTCATCCAGGGGAAAGATTTACGACAAGGAACACACCATGATGCCCAAAAATCGATATAAATCACTTTACCTTTATGTTCAAGCAACGTTTGCTCTAACAAAGTTTTACTACTAGCTACGGGGGTTTGGTTGCTTTGTGCATTGGTAGTAAATGTAACAGTTACTAATACAATAAAGCCTATAATGAATTGCACTGGTTTAATTAAGTTTTTCAAGTATCACCTGGTTTAAAGTTTCGATTAATAATTCATTAAACCATAGCTTAAGTCTCTTTTCTTAACGAATACTTAAACAAATTTAATGAACCTAATTTTATTGATATGATTTTTTGATATAGAGCTGCTATTTATCAATTGAATAAATAAATTGGCTAATTTTTTGCTTTTTTTCTGTTTAAATTAGTTTTATTTAATTTTATTTCATTATTTTATACATTTAGGTTGCTTTTTACTGCTGAGCTGTCAAAGTATCAGTTACTAATTAGTGTAACAGCACTAATTACTCACAATTCGATTCAACAATAATTAAAGGAGTAGCGCTTCAATGTGTTCGATCTTTGGTATATTAGATATAAAAACAGGTGCTGATGCACTTCGTCCTCAAGCTTTAGAATATTCTCGCCTATTACGTCACCGTGGACCAGATTGGTCAGGCATTTACAGTAATGACCATGCAATACTCGTGCATGAACGTTTATCAATTGTTGATACTGAACATGGTGCTCAACCGTTATACAACAATGACAAAACTAATGTTTTAGCGGTAAATGGTGAGATTTATAATCATAAAGCTCTGGCAGAAAACCTAACTGTTGATTACGAATTTCAAACAGCCTCTGACTGTGAAGTGATTTTACCTTTATATGAAGAATTCGGTGCTGAATTTGTAGATAAACTACAAGGCATGTTCGCGTTTTGTTTATATAATTCAAAAGACAACAGCTACCTAATTGCACGTGACCATATTGGTATTATTCCTTTATATACAGGTTATGATGCTGAAGGTAACTTCTATGTTGCTTCAGAAATGAAAGCATTAATGCCTATTTGTAAAACAGTATCTGAATTCCCTCCTGGGCATATTTTAGATAGCCGTGTTGGCAAATTACAAAAATATTACAAACGTAACTGGCAAGATTACGCGGCAATTAAAGACAATACGACTAGCAAAACTAAAATTCGTGAAGCATTAGAAGAGTCGGTTAAAAGTCATTTAATGACGGATGTACCATATGGTGTTTTATTGTCTGGTGGTTTAGATTCATCATTAATTTCTGCTATTACACAAAAGTTTGCTGCTCGTAGAATAGAAGACAATGACTTAGCTGAAGCTTGGTGGCCAAAAGTTCACTCATTTGCTTGTGGTTTAGCTGGCTCTCCTGATTTAGTCGCCGCACAAACAGTTGCTGATAGTATTGGTACTACCCATCATAGCGTTATCTTTACCGAGCAAGAAGGTATTGATGCACTTAAAGAAGTTATCTACCATTTAGAAACTTACGATGTAACCACTATTCGTGCTTCTACCCCTATGTATTTAATGGCTCGTAAAATTAAAGCCATGGGTATTAAAATGGTACTTTCTGGTGAAGGTGCTGATGAAATATTTGGTGGTTACCTATATTTCCATAAAGCGCCAAATGCTCAAGAATTCCATGAAGAGTTATTACGTAAACTTGATAGATTACACAAGTTTGACTGTTTACGTGCTAACAAATCAATGTCTGCTTGGGGTATTGAAGCTCGTGTACCATTCTTAGATAAAAACTTTATGGATGTTGCAATGCGCATTAACCCTGCAGATAAAATGTGTGGTAACGGTGTTATGGAAAAAGCTATTTTACGTGAATCTTTTGAAGGTTATTTACCAAAAGAAATCTTATGGCGTCAAAAAGAACAATTTTCTGACGGTGTAGGTTATTCATGGATTGATGGTTTAAGAGCACACGTTGAAACATTAGTAACAGATCAACAACTTGAGAATGCTCATATCAGATTCCCGGTAAATACACCTGATACTAAAGAAGGTTACTACTACCGCACTATTTTTGAAGAAAAATATCCATTAGCAACTGCTGCTGATTGTGTGATTGGTGGTAAATCTGTCGCTTGTAGTACAGAAGAAGCACTAGCTTGGGATGAAAGCTTTAAAAACAATGCTGATCCATCGGGTCGTGCAGTATTGAGTGTTCATAATGAAAGTTATTAATACATAAAAAGTGACCTTAAGACTTTTAGTGGGCCGATCGTTTTTCTTACGTTTACCCACTAAAAGTAATCCCTGCCCATTGTTAACCATTTATTTTTATAGAAAACATAACCATCAAAAAATTATTATTATCAATAATTTTTATCAATAGCTTGTCGACACTTTTCATTAACTGTTAATTAACCAATAACGACTTGATTTCGTCCATCAACTTTTGCTTGATAAAGTAACGCATCGGCGTTTTTAATATAAAAATCAAGGTTATTATTAGTTTTACTCGTTATTGATGCTCCAACACTAAAAGTGATATCCCAATCGAGAGCAGGATGCTCACTTTTAATATCGATACAATAATTAGCAAAATTTTCATTTAAACGTTTAAAAATATTATCTACCACTGACTTTTTGGTTGTGTGTAAAATAAATAACCATTCTTCACCACCATAACGACCAAATTTATCATGGTCTCTTAATGTTTTTCTGGCAGCATTGGCAAAAGCTATCAGCACTAAATCACCTACATCATGACCTAAAGTATCATTAATCTTTTTAAAGTAATCTAAATCAACAATGGCAATAGTTAACTCGTTATCAAATAAACTGTTTTCGGCCATTAACATAATACCTCGTCTATTTGGGCAACTAGTGAGGTAATCAGTGTTTGCAATCGTATGATATTTTTTACGTTGACTCACTTGTCTATTAATCAAAAATAATGAAACAAGTATCAAAATTACGGCAATAACCGTACTTAAACGCCAAATTATTTTTTGTTGATATTCTTCCTTAGCTTTAAATTCACTCATAGCATTAACTTGGGCTAAGCGAAGTATTTCAGCTTCCTTTTCTTTTACTTCAAATTTAACTTGTAGTGTTCTAATATTATTTTCACTTGTAGCTTCTAGATGTTTTTTCGTGAAGATAAGCTCTTGCTCAATGGCGTCAAAAGCCTCTTCATCTAAGCCCAATTGCCGTTTTAATTTATACCGTTTACTTAAAAAATTAGACTTATAAATACTTCGACTAAACTTATCCAATAAAGCAAAAACTTCATCATTTATCTCATTTGCTTTTTCTATTAAACCTTGTGCAATATAAATATCGCTTACTAAAATCATCGATGCTAAATGCATATCATGTACACCTGCGGCACGAGCAAGTGCAATATTGTCATATATATCTCTCAAAGCTTCATCATAATGCCCTTCAGAAAATTCAATTCTTGAAATGATATATTGAGAAAAAGCAATACCTGTATGCATATTCACTGACTTAAAATACTGCAATGCCTTTTTCAGGTACACTAACGCTCCTTCATTATCGCCCCTATCTTGCAGTATAGTGCCCATACTCCAATAGGCTTTTGAGGTTAAATGCTCATCATTCGTTTTTTCGTAAGCTATAATCGCTTGTTTTGAGAAACTTAACGCTTTGTCATTTTCATCTGAAAAATTATAAGCGTCACTTATTTTACGTAGAAAAAAGCCTTGCGATGAAAAGTCATCATAAGTTATTGCTAGTTCTAATCCTTTTACAGATACCTCAAGCGTTTTTTTAAGCTTATCTACAGAAGTATAGTAATAAGACAAGGCACGAAAAATAATAACCTTTTCTTTATCATTGGAAAGTAATACCTGTTCTTCTAATTGCTTAGCTAATGCTTTAGCTGCTGTAGGATCTTCATGTCGAGAAAGGTACTTCAATTTAGCTTCAAGTAATAGTAAATATAAATCCCGCTGCTTCTTAATTCCTTCATTTTCTATATAGGCATTAATATGGTGATTAAGGGTTTCATATTGTTCTTGTCTAAAAAGTAATTCACTATATAAAACAGCTGCTTCAAGGTGTATATCATCCCAAGATTTATTTTTACTCATTTCAAATATAGTTTGGAATTCTTTTTCATTCTTGAGGTAATCAAGCTTATTCGCTCTTAGATTGTTGATAAAGCTCTTAGCAGTTTTATAATCGATTGACTGAACTGCTGATTCAATGGGGCTAGTCTTAGCTAACAGTTTGTTATTAAGAAAAATGAAGAGAATAAAAATTAGACACTTTGCAAACACAATATAATAATTATGTGAGTTGTTAATTCTATTTAACATATAATCCTGTATAAATTTTGGTTTTCTTTATGTCGATGCACCTACAAATAAAAACATTGTTGTATAAATATTATTGAATTCAACTACTTTGTATTCCTCATTAATATTTGATCATAATGTATCAGCTATCTATTGGTTAGGCAATAATAGAGAGCTAATAATAAAAAACACTTATTGAATAAACTTAACGTTTTGTTTTACAAGCCAATTTATAATAGTGATTATTATTAAATTCAAAATTATTAATAACGTTTAATGGTGTTTTTTTCGTATGTGCTTTATATGAACGCGTATTAATTTTATTAATAAACGTAACCATTATTGGATAACGTTTAGACATTTCACTTAGCGAAAAGTTAAATATTTTTTCAAACACACCTTGCCCACGTACGATTTTATCAACACAAACCGGGCCGTATTGATAAGAATTTGTTTTGGTAATAGCTTGTTTATGACAAGTTGAGTCATATAAGTTTTCAATCATAAATTGGAACATTGGCCATTGTGACCAATAATCCCAAGATGCAGCCATAGCATAAGCAACTACTTTATTATTTACACAAGCAATAAAAAGTCCCTTTTCATCTTGAATTAAACTAGTTAAATGCGCTTTAGTGAATGCTGTTGTTATAAAGCCATCAGTCTTGTCTTCCTCACTAATTGAGTCAATTTGATATTTATAATGCAGTGTCAAAATTTCTTCTATATTATCTAGCGTTGCTACTTTTAATTCAATATTCATATTTAAAAAACCTAAGATCACTTACGTGTGATTAATAATTATAAGTTTGTTTTACAGTGATACTATATTGTCTTTCTCACTACAGTACTATTAATGTCCGTTGCTGATACCTTCAACACTAAAAATAATATCTATATTCAAATTTTACTTCATTAAAATGTTTCGCATCATGAATTTTAGAATCTACTTTGTGAAAACCAGCTGATAAACGCAAGCTACTCGAATCACTTATTTGTATATTTTGTTGAAAACTAATTCGGCTACGTTTCGTTTGATCAAATAAAAATTGATAATGCTCTGCTTCTAATAAAAAACTTGTTTTAGGCCAATAATATATAAACCCGGCATGTAAGCCAGGGGCAATATTAGTGTACGCTTCAAGCTTGCGATTAAACTCTAATCGCCCTGTTGCCATTAAAAAAACATAACTGTTGTTAAGTGGTCGGTAACTAACCCCTCTACCAGCGGTACCTTGTGTTACAAGAACTTCCTCTTTACTTGTCCATTGTTGTTCAACACTTATATTTGCTTGCCAAGACCAAGGCGAAACAAATTCATTACGCTCAGACAAGGAAATAATATTCAGTAATTCCGCTTTATCAAGCTTAATATCATCGTTTTCATATACTCTAAAGCTAACATTCACCATATTTAATGACATACCATCATAGTAACCATCTAACGGATCAATTAAGTCGTGATAACTTCCTCGGTATTTAAATTCTGCAAAATTGTTCTTTTCATCTTGGCCAACACTAACAGAAACCATTGTTGTTTTATGACCTTGATCTGGGCTGGTTGGCGTCGCTATAACGATATCTAGATCCGTTGGATTTTTATTTAAATACCGTAATAGTTCAAAACTTCGACGAGTAATATCAACATCACGTCCGTTAAAGGTATTTTTATAACGTAAATAACGATAAGTACTATCGACAACAAGTTGCTGATTTTCGGTGGGTAAGTTTGTAAAACGAGTCTCTAATAAAACATTAATATCTTCACTTAACGCTAAAACAAGTTTTCGCTCTTTAGCTGATAACAACGTTAAATGAGCTTCAAGCTCAGTTAAAATCGAAGGTCTGTAGTATTTGTCAGCTATTAAATTCGCATCATCGACTACCCTTATCGTATCTAGAGGCATTGCCGTAACAGGGAAATTGTTAGTTAAATAAAGCCCAGGTCTTGCAACATCAAGTAACTCTAATAACCGGAATGAACAATTTTCATCGAAAAAATAGTACTCAAAGTTAATGCCCTGTAACTCCCATATATGAGAGAGCATTTTATCAATTTCATCTTCAGTTAAGTTCAGCTTATATTCCCACAAGTCTCTATTTTCTAACCGACTGTATTCTTTAATTTTTTCAAAATAAGGGTTGGCAGCAAAACTTCCTGGATAACCTCCAGTAAGACCTTTTGCCGCATAAAGAAAACCATTTTCATTTTCAGGTACTGTTGCACCAAAATTTAATGCATAAGATAAATATGTCGAATTATTATCAACTTCTTCTGTATCAAACCGCAAAAAAGTATGACCATACATTGAAGAAGGACTGTTCAGTTGCGCAGAAGCAAAAACCAGTACAACTGATTTAGTGTTTAAACGATTTCTCCAGTTGAGATACTCAGTACAGTCACCTGAAATAACTTCATTAGATAATTCGGGAATATTGTTAAGTAAAAAAGCGGTTCTAGCTGGGTACCTACATTGAATAGCACTATCAGTTTTTAAGGCATTTAACGTTGCCAATAATTCGTTTTGCGGGTTTTTATAGCCATCAGCTGCGATAAAAAATTTACTATCATCAACATAGCTTTCTATTTGGCTGCTATTTTTTTCTGTACTTATATGCAGTAATGCTCGCCACTCTGTAGTTTGAGATAATGCTAAAGTATCCACTGAATTATCGGCAGAAACCTTTAATGACAATAAGATGATAAAAGGAACGGTGAGAACACGGAAAATAAGATTCATAAAATTTCAAAATAAAAACACTAAATTAACTAGGATAAGTAATGTAATAAAAAAGGCTACCTTAAGTAGCCTTTTAAAAGATATTTAATAAATACTACACAGTGTATTTAGCTAATATCTCATCATTTTTCATTAATGAAAACATAGAACTAACAACATGTTCAGTAGTTGCATTTTCAGAAGGGAATAATGTATCGAAGTTATTATGAAGAGTAGCTTCAAAATGCGCGCGTTCAGCTTCTGAAACACCTAAAGACACAGCTACTGCTGTTAATGCTTCACCATTACCACGTGCAACATCTTCACTAAACTCGTCCATAATCATGCTAACATCAATCATTTCCTTGCCACCGTACGTTAACGTACCATCAGTAGAACAACCATTAGTACCAAAAGTCATACCAAAAGTATTGTTACCTGTTGAACCGTTAGTTGTCGCTGCAAGTACATGACTTGGCGTACCACTTTGACCAGCAAATAACATGTTACCCCAACCACAAGTTTGGCTACCAGGTGCATCAGCTAAAGCAGATGTAGATACTAACATTGCAGATGCAATCAATAATTTTTTCATAATTAATCCCTATAATTTAGATATTTATCTAATATTCAACTGATATTAGAGTGCGCATTCTAATGTATGTTCTGAACAAATTCACCTTTATTCGTACAAAAATTTAAATTTAGAATAAAAAATTTTATATTAGTACTCTAGCTATCATCATTGGTGTGATATATCAGCTACAAACCATTAACTATGTCTTTAATTAATGGTGGACCTTGATAAATAAAGCCAGTATAAACTTGTACTAAACTTGCACCAGCTGCCAATTTTTCATTGGCATCATTGCTAGAGGCGATACCACCAACACCAATAATAGGAAGTTTATCATTTAAAGCTTCCGCTAAAATACGAATAACGGTAGTACTTTTATCTTTAACTGGTGAGCCACTTAAACCGCCCTGCTCAGTGCCATGCTCAAGTTGTTCAACGCCTTCTCGTGATAAAGTAGTGTTAGTTGCAATAACACCATCAATACCATTGTCCATTAATGATCTCGCTATCGATTTCACTTCATCTTCCGTCAAATCTGGCGCTATTTTAACGGCGAGAGGGATATATTTTCCATATTGATTAGCTAAATTTGCTTGCTCGGCTTTTAATGCTGACAATAATTCATTTAAGGCATCACCATATTGTAACGCTCTTAAACCTGGTGTATTGGGTGAAGATATATTTACCGTGATATATGAGGCAAAATTATACACTTTACGCATACAATGAATGTAATCATCTTTAGCATTTTCTTCTGGAGTGTCTTTATTCTTACCTATATTTATCCCTAAAATACCGTCAAAATTAGCAGCCCGCACTTGTGATACTAAATAATCAACCCCCTTATTATTAAAGCCCATACGATTAATAATGGCATTAGCTTCAGGTAGTCTAAATATTCTCGGTTTATCATTACCTGGCTGTGGTTTTGGTGTGACTGTACCAACTTCAATAAAACCAAAACCCATTGCAGCGAAAGCATTAATACATTCTGCATTTTTATCTAATCCAGCCGCTAAGCCCAATGGATTAGGGAAGTCTATCCCCATAATATGAACCGGTTTTTCATTAATACGTTGTTTATAAAATGAATTTAAAGGAGTTGAACCGGTGCTTTTCAACCCTTTAATTGTCAATTCATGAATAGTTTCCGCATCAAATTTAAATAAAACTTTACGAATAGCAGGATAGAACATAGAACCTAGAACCTCAAAGTAGTTATGCGTAGGAGCAGAAATAAAAAATCCCCGCTGAACTTAAACATTAATAAGTTAGGCGAGGATTTTATCAGTTAACACGCTATTTATACATTGCTTTTAACGCTAATAATTTAACTTTTTGATCTTAACTTTCGTTAGATCTAGATTTAATTTTATTTAACTAACCTTTGACAATTTAAGCTTAATAACATTAATTCACGTAAAGCCACAGAGAACTTAGCAAATTCATGGGTTTGACCTACTTTAAAGTCAGCTAAGATATTTTTCCATCTATCTAATGGCTGAGCATTAGTGTTAACCCATGCTTCGAGCATATTATCTAAATCTTTCGCTGTAGCACTACAATCACATCGTAATACAACCGCCGTTAATGAACGTTGTTGCCAATCTAGCTCTTCTCTAAATGATGCTCTAGCTAGTGCCTGCCAATGATTACCAACAGGTTGGCGTGTGATTTGATCTAAGAACCAATGTAGATCTAATCGAACACCTAGTTTAAAGTATAAACTAGCAACAAGCTCGACGTCTCGCCCATCTTCGTCAGCAATTTCGGCTATGTCTAAGGCTGAAAAAATCGTACTTAATTGAGAAATTCGAATAGCAATTTCTTTAGGTACGTTAGCTTCAACTAAATCATTTTCAACACGTTTTAACTGCTCTAATTCACTTTCAATAATAAAACTATTTAATTTCTTAGACATAATAGCAAAGGTAGGTTTATACAACGCTATTGACTGCTCAATACTTAATGCCTTATTACGATGACGTAAGAACCAACGAGTCGCTCGTCTTACTGTACGTCGATACTGGAATAACATTTCCGTTTGGATTGAAGTAGAAATTTTATTATTTAACACTTCTATTTTTTTCCAAAACTCTTCAAGTTCAAATATGGCGCACGAAATAGTGTAGCTATTCGCTATTTCAGTAACCGTTGCACCCGTTTCTTCTTGCATGCGGTTAACAAAATTAAAGCCCATATCGTTGCCCATTTTATTCGCCAGTTTAGTAGCAATAATTTCAGCACGCAGTGGATGTTGCTGCATTTGTTCTTGGTACTTTTTATGTAACTGCTCTGGAAATGCATTAATTAATAACTGGTCGTAATATGAATTATCAGTGACATCTGGGTGAATAAGGTCTTCTTTTAGCACCATTTTACTATACGCAAGTAATACTGATAATTCAGGACGAGTTAACCCTTTGTCTTTAGAAACTCTGTCTGCAATTTCTTCATCATCAGGAATAAACTCTAAGGCTCGATTAAGTTTACCGGTACGCTCTAATTCATGAATAAAGCGAACTTGCTCTTTTAATTGATTAACACCACGCATAGCGGTAATTGATAATGAGTGTGTTTGACGATAACAATCTTCAATTACTAAGTTGCCAACAGCATCAGTCATATCATAAAGCAACTTATTACGTTGTTTAACAGTTAAATCACCCGACTGAACAAGCGTGTTTAATAAAATTTTAATATTAACTTCATTATCACTACAATCAACACCACCAGCATTATCAACTGCATCAGTATTAATGCGACCACCATTTGAGGCAAACTCAACTCGTCCAAGCTGGGTAAAACCAAGATTTCCACCCTCACCTACAATTTTAGCTTGTAAGTCGCAGCCGTTAATTCGTAGTGCGTCATTTGCTCGATCACCTACTTCTAAATGAGTTTCTTTCGTGCCTTTCACGTAAGTACCGATACCACCATTCCACAATAAATCAACTTTCATTGTTAAAATAGCTTGGATTAAATCTGTAGGCGACATACTTTGTTTTTGTGTGCCTAACATCTTTTTAATTTGTGGTGTTAACTTAATTGATTTCACATGACGACTGAAAATACCGCCACCTTCTGAAATTAATTTTTCATTATAATCTTCCCAGCTACAGCCTGGTAAATTAAATAAACGTTCACGCTCTGGGTAAGAACTCGCTGCATCAGGGTTTGGATCAATAAAGATATGCATATGGTTAAACGCCGCTTGTAAACGAATATGTTTAGACAACAACATGCCGTTACCAAACACATCACCAGCCATGTCACCAATAGCAATACAAGTAAAGTCGGTGCTCTGACAATCGATATCTATTTCTCTAAAGTGACGTTTAACAGATTCCCAAGCGCCACGTGCAGTAATGCCCATTGCTTTATGATCATAGCCAACACTGCCACCTGAAGCGAACGCATCGCCAAGCCAGAAATTGTATTCATCTGAAATACCATTAGCAATATCAGAAAAGGTTGCTGTACCTTTATCGGCAGCAACAACTAAATAAGCATCATCTTCATCAAGACGAACTACATCAACAGGAGGAACAATTTCGCCATCAACAATGTTATCTGTTATATCTAATAAAGCACGAATGAAGGTTCTGTAACATTCTTTGCCTGCTTCAAATATTTCTTGACGCGAACCTGTTGGCAGCTGTTTACAAACAAAACCACCTTTGGCACCAACGGGGACAATTACACTGTTTTTAACTTGTTGTGCTTTCACCAAACCTAATACTTCAGTGCGGAAATCTTCACGTCTATCAGACCAACGTAAACCACCACGAGCAACTTTACCACCACGTAAATGCACACCTTCAACTTGAGGAGAATAAACAAAAATCTCAAATTTAGGTACAGGTTGTGGCATCTCACTGATTTTATCTGGGGTTATTTTAAATGAGATATAAGGTTTTTCGCCTGATACGCTGTCTTTTTGGAAATAGTTTGTACGAATAGTCGCCAAAATCATTTCTGAAAAACGTCTAATAATTCGATCATCATCTAAGTTAGCAACATTATCTAACGATGTCTCAATAGCTGCTAATAATTTTACTTGCGTTTTTTCTTTAGCACTTTCACTTGCATTATTCTTTGGATCAAAACGATGAATAAATAAGTTAATTAATAACTGTGCTATATCAGGGTAACGTGCAAACGCATCTTCAATGTAGCTTTGACTAAAACGTCCACCAATTTGGAATTCATACTTGGCAAAGGCACGTAAAATAGAAACACTTCGTCCTTCTAAGCCTGCGCCTAAAATAAGACGGTTAAAGCCATCATCTTCTAAATCGCCTCGCCATACTTTCGCGAAGGCATCTTGGAACAAAGCACTAACAGTATAAATATCAAATGGACTATCGCCATTAAGTAACATAGAGAAGTCTAATATCCAGAATGTTTCACCTTCAGATGTTTTTATCGCATAAGGGCTCTCACCAATAACGCGTAAACCAAAGTTTTCTAAAATAGGTAATACATCAGAAAGATGGATAGGATCACCCTTATGGAAGAGTTTCAGTTTTACAAAGCGACTATCAGCTTTTTCTTCTAACGGTTGATAAAATAACATTTCTAAATTATCAGAAAGGTTTACGCCTTCTAATTTTTCAATATCAACAATGGCAGAGCCTGGTAATACTTCATCTTTATACGCTTGCGGGAATTTTATGTATTTATTACATAATGCTTTAGCTGCGACTTCCCCTTTATTTTCAGCAAGTGCAGTGGCTAATTTATCATCCCAATTCCGCGCGGCTTCATTTAAATTCTTTTCAATTTCTTTCACGTTAACATCTGCTTTTGTTGATTTCACTTGAACAATGTAGTGCGTTCTTGCTTGCACTGATTCAGAAAAATAAGTAGTAAACTGTACTTCTTCGTCACTGCCGAAGGCTTCTTGTAATAGCAACTGAGTTTCTATGCGTAATTTTGTGGTATATCGTTCACGTGGTACATAAACCATACATGAATAAAAACGATCAAAGGCATCGCGTCTAACAAATAAACCACAATAATCACGCTCTTGCATTTGCAAGATACCTTTAACATTCTTCAGTAGTTCAGCGGTATTACTTTGTAATATTTCATCCCTTGGGAAGGTTTCTAAAATATTAATTAACGTTTTATAAGCATGAGTACCTTGAGCAAATCCTGATAAATCACATACTTGTTGTACTTTGGTTTTAATAAGCGGTAAGTCTAATGCACTATTAGTGTAATAAGATGAACCGAATAAACCAATGAAACGATCTTCGCCAATGACATTACCTTTGTCATCAAAACGTTTTACGCCTATATAATCTAATTGTACGGGTCTATGTACTCTAGAGCGCGAATTTGTTTTTGTTAAGATAAGGTGATTGCTACCTAATGCAACTTCGCGGCCTGATTCACTTAAGGTAGAAATTAATCTATTTTTGGTGACACGGGAGTTTCTCATTAAACCGAGGCTAGACTCAAAGTCACCCTCAAGCTTTATATCCCCTTTTACCGCTGTTACTTCATAGGAACGATATCCCATTAAGGTGAAATTATTACTTGCTACCCAAGTTAGAAACTCAACAGTATCATCCTTGGCCTGTTTTCCACCCGGCAGTTTACCTTTAGATACTTCCGCAATAGTACCTTTTAGTTTTTTCAGCATAGGCTCCCAGTCATCAACCGTTAAGGTGATATCTTCTACAACGCTGAGCAATTCATTTTTTATATTATCAAGTGCCTGTTGATCAGGCTGACGATCAATTTCAATAAAGAAAACTGTTTCTTGTTTAGCCGCTTTATTACTAGTATCAGCACTAGAAGTAACTTGGATAATATTTTTCTTTTTATCTCTAACAACTTTTAGCGGAGAGTTAAGCATCAAGTGTGGTGTTAGGCCTAACCTATTAAGTGCTATTCGGATAGAGTCTACTAAGAAAGGCATATCTTTAATAATCACTTCTATGATTGTATGACTAGACTTCCAACCATTTTTACTTACTGAAGGGTTAAAAACATGTATTACCGGTTTTTTATTTGTGTGTTCATTAAGTGAACTCCATAAACTTAATGTTGCACCATACATATCACTATCGTTACGTTCAGATAAATCAAATGAAGAGATATTGCTATAAAGTAAGGTGGCAAATTGATCGACTAATTCTGCAGATTCTGTAGGGACTTTTTTCTTTATTAATTGTGCTACATTTTTCAGTATCACAGATGGTGAACCATTCACTAACGCCATGCTATTTTCCTTTTCCTATTTTTATACAGAAGTTAAAAAGAAAGCTTGTAATAATTTATTTGTTTTTCTTATATTGCTACTTGCATTATAAGTAGATACTTTTAATCAAAAATAAGTATTCCTTAAAAATATAAGGAAATCTTATTTGAGTATAGTACAGATTTTATGGATTAATTTGCGGTAATGCGAGGATTATTTTGATTTTAATTCTAAATATTTTCTTTTTAAATCAAACGTTTTCTTTAGCTGTGTTTCTTTATGCAAGTATAATAAATAAAAACCACTGAAACTGGCTGTTTCCTGTTTAAATATTCAATTATTTAATAAAAAAATACTGCTTGAATATTGTAAATTTAATTGTCAAATTATAGCTAAAACCACTTATTGCCAAAGATTGATACATTTTATTACTGACTAAAATGATAATAGCCATATTATTTTATTATTTTCTCAAAAATATCCACGATCAGTTATGAAATTATAGTGACCAGCTTACCTAAATAACACTATTTTGAAACTGTTTAAACAAAAAAACCTTTAACTCAGTTGAATTAAAGGTTTTATTTTTATTTCTTCACTTTATTATTTTTTCTTGTTTGGCCATAAAAACGCAGCTAAAGCAGGTAAGACAATAACCGCTGCTAGCATATTAACTAAAAACATAAAGGTTAAAAGTATGCCCATATCAACTTGGAATTTTAAATCTGAGAAGAACCATGTAGAAACACCAATAGCCAATGTAATGCCGGTAATTAATACTGCACTTCCTCGCTCCTTCAGTGCTGATAGGTATGCATCATGAACATTTGCGCCATTCTTCAACTCATTACTCATGGTTGATAAGATATAAATACCATAATCAACACCAATACCAACACCTAAAGCAATTACAGGTAATGTTGATACAGTTAAGCCAATATCTAATACCGTCATTAACCATTGCGCTAAGGTTGATACAATATAAAGCGGTAACACAACAACAACTGTTGCTCTAATACTTCTAAAACTTAATAAGCATAATATAATGACCGCACCATAGACATAAATCATCATAGGTAACTGAGCTTCAGCTACTGCTTCATTGGTAGCAGCCATAACTCCAATAGGACCTGATGCTAGTTTAAACTGTAATTGATCATTACCTAGCTCTTTTGCTGCCAACTTAACTTCATTCACAACACGTTCTATTGTGTCTGCCTTATGATCTTGTAAAAATAAGATAACAGGCATAACACTACAGTCATTATTTAACAAACCACTTGATGAAGGGACACGAGCAATAGACTGTACTAATGTTTGTTGGTTACGTGGGATCACACGCCAATTAGGATTACCTTCATTATAACCCGCATTAACAACCTTAGAAATTGAGGCCAAACTAACAGCAGACTGGACTCCAGGTACATTTTCCATACGCCATTGAAACCTATCAATAGTATTCATCGTTTCATAATACGTACAAGCATCAGGCGTTGTTTCAATGATAATTGACATATAATCAACACTGATAGCATAGCGTTCGGTAATTAAAAAAGTATCTTGATTATAGCGTGACGACTCATGTAGAGCAGGTGCACCAGCGTGTAATTCACCTATTTTTAAATTTTGTGAATTTAATAAGCCAGCAGCATAAAGCACTACAGTAAAAACTAAGATTACAAACGCTGTTTTCCTTGTTGCGAAAGTAGCCATAAAGCGCCAAACTGAGCTTTCTTCACCAATATTTCCAGCATGGTTAGCTCTATCTTTTGGTGTGATTTTCAAGTATGAGACCAACAAAGGTAATAATATTAAATTGGTAAGAATAATCATCGCTACACCTAATGAAGCAGTGATGGCCAGTTCTCTAATAACACCAATATCAATAGAAAGTAATGTCATAAAGCCAATGGTGTCAGATAACAATGCGATACCACCAGGGATTAATAAAGCCCTAAAGCTAGCTTGAGCAGCTGCTTGACTTGATAGACCTAAGCTCACTTGTCTCACAACAGAGTTAATCATTTGAACGCCATGACTAACACCAATGGCAAAAACTAGAAATGGCACCAAAATAGACATTGGATCTAAACCAAAACCTAAAGTAGACAACATGCCTAATTGCCAAATAACAGCCACTAAGGAACATAAAATAGGGAGAATAGTTAAGCTAATTGAATGGCAGAAAAAGTAGACCATTATCGCAGTAATCGCGATGGCGATAAGAAAGAAAATTACCACTCCTTTCGCACCGTCTGCCACATCACCAACAACTTTAGCAAAACCAATAATATGAACAGTAATATTATCTTTTTCAAATGATTGACGAACGTCTTCTTCAAGTTGCGCAGCTATTTTTAATATATCTAGCTTTTCACCTGTGTCAGGGTTGAAGTCAAGTAGAGACGCTTTGACCATTGCACAACTGTAATCATCGGCAACAATGCTACCTACTATGCCTGCTTTTTCAATGTTACCTTTAACTATCGCTAAACCACGTTCATCTGGTTGAAAGTCTGCCGGTATAACTGGACCACCAGCAAAACCATCTTCTACTACTTCAACAAAGCGAGTACTAGGTGAATATAATGATTTAACTTGAATACGGTCAACACCTGGAATAAAAAACAACTTGTCATGAACGCCTTTCAACGCTTCAAAAAATTCTGGGTTAAAAATATCGCCGTCACTATTACAAACAGATATTAAGATGTTATTAGCACCACCAAAATTCTCCCTATGTTTTAAATAGGTTTTCATATAACTATGGTTAAGCGGAATATTTTTAGTAAATGAGGCACCTAACTGAATTTGCGTAGCTTGAAATAACAAAAAGCCACTAACGAGGACAAACATCATTAATACTAAAATTTTATGACGAAATAGACCAATTTCTAAACGGTTTGCGAGAGAAGTTTTCATAATATTTTGCAATCCAATATTTTTAACTATTATTATGGTTTAAGTTTATAAAGATATTAACTTTACGCCGACATCTGAAACAGCAATTAATTTCCCGTTAAACCACACTCCTGCGATTAACGATTTTCCATCTTTTTGTGCTCTTAACTGATAACTTTGACCTTGATCTTTACTTTCTAATAAAGTGCCATTATTTGCTAAAAGGAAAATGCGATCATCTGCACTTAAAACAATATCATTAATAAGTGCTGTAGTATGTGTTTGAATAGCTTGCCATGTTATTCCATTATCTTTACTTTGAAAAACATGACCGCGTAAACCTGCAACTAAAAAATCACCTTGTTTTGTTTTAGAAATATCAAAAAATGAACCTTGATAAATATCATCAAACGGTTCCCAAGTAACACCAAAGTTATCACTTTTAGCCATTAATCCAATTTCTCCAACCATATAGAGAGTTTGTTTATCAAGAACCAAGCGATTAAAGTGCGGTAAAATAGAAGAGGCTTCATCTAAATAAGCTTCTTCATCTTCATTTTTAATTTCAGCTAAATATTCTGCATCTTCGGGTAAAAGGAATTCAGTATGAAACTCATTATGCCAACTTACTCCACCATCATTTGTTCTAAAAACAAGGCCATAAGCACCAATAGCGATACCTTCAGTTGGCGTTTTAAAAATAATATCAAATAAAGGTTTTTCTAGTTCAGGCATGTATTGCTGAATTTGCCACGTAGCTCCACCATCAACGGTATTTAAAATAGTAGCATCATGACCAACAGCCCAACCAAGTTCGTTATTCACAAAAAACACACTGGTTAGTGTTGTTTGTAATGGCACTTTAGCTTGTTGCCAGTTAACAGCATCTGATGAAAGTAAAATATGTCCATGCTCACCAACAACTACTAATTTATTAGGATTTACCTTCGTTATATCGAGTAATAGTGATTTACTCGCTAAACGGGCTTCAGCGGCAGGAATATTGATAATTGGTTTATTCTGTTTTACCGGTAACTCATCAGCAAAGCTTGTATAAGTTACTGAGTATAAGAGCAAAAACATGGTTAATAACGGGGAAATAAAAGGCATCGTTGAAATTCTCGACATTAAGTATGAAACGGTAGAAAAAATTACTAAAAATATTAAAAATGACAAAAGTAAACGTTAGAACAAAAACGGCTGGCACCTGCCAGCCGTTTTTAAGTAAAAAGCAGCGCTATCTTCTACCTTCTCTTCTTAATGCCGCAGGGGTAAAATCTTTATGCTCTAACTCTGCAGAAAAATCATACATTTTTGCCTCATTATCTAAGCCCATAGCAATATATCGTCTAGATTGAAAATCATGATAAACTTCTAGCGTAGACCATTGTGTTGGTACTTCATAGTAATTAAGACCATGAGCAACAGCTACACGATATAACTCATCTCGGTTATCATAAATATCAGAAATTGCTACTTGCCAACTATCTTCATCTATATAAAACACACGTTTTTTATAGGTATGACGAGTATTTTCTTTCAAATTAGCTTCAACAACCCAAACACGATGTTTTTCATATCGTACTAAATCAGGATTAATATGACCGGGTTTTATAATGTCATTATATTTAACTTTGTCGCTATGTAACCGGTAATCATTATAAGGAATAAGCAGTTCTTGCTTACCTTTTAGTGTCCAGTTATAGCGATTAGGTGCGCCATTGTACATATCAAAGTCATCAGTAAGTCTTAAACCATCTGATGCACTACCTGGTGCGTCATATGCAACATTCGGTGCACGTCTTACTCGGCGTTGTCCCGTATTGTATGTCCATGCTTGACGAGGTGTTTTTATTTGATCCATGGTTTCATGAACCAATAATGCTGTCCCGGCTAAACGTGCTGGCTCTGTAACCTTCTGCTTAAATTTAAATAAAATATTTGTACTTTCAAGATCAGCCGGCGTGCTACCTTTTACGTTGTAAGGTAATAGTAATTGGTCATCAAAACCAATAAAAGTGTAATCACCAGAAGCCGTAGGCGCTGCTTGTCCACCTTGACGTGTTAACCCTTCACCTCGATAACGAACAATATGATTCCAAATAGCTTCTAAGCCATTCTCAGGGATCGGAAATGGAATACCTACCGCTGTATTCTTAATACCATTGCCGCCTTCTACAAGTTCAGCTCTGGTTGAGTTAACTTTTACTGCCTTATATACATGATCAGGAAATGAAGCACTTCGTCTTGTTTGATAAATGTTCATTTTGTACGTTTCAGGATAAGTTTCAAATAACTTCACTTGCCCCGGAGTTAACAAATCTTTGTACTCAGCTACATTACTTGCAGTAATCGTAAATTTAATTTTATCATTTGGGTATGGATCTAAGTGGTGATCACCAACTTTATATCCTTCAGGGGCTTTAGTAATACCACCCGTCCACTCAGGAATTGAGCCATCTTTATTTGCCGCTTTAACTGCGCCCATTGGCGTTAACTCATTTCCTAATTTCTCTGCATCTTCTGCTGAAATTTTGGCTAGCGCACTACCGGAAGTAAATGCAACGGTTAAGGCGAGTATAATTGCACTTTTCTTTAAAGTACGTTTATTTAAGGTATGAGTCTTAAAGTTCTGATTGTTCATAATTGTGACTTCTCCTAAATTGAATAACTTATGCTAAGTGATATGTAGTCACGATCTTCCATTTGGTTAGTCGTGCCAACACCATCGAAGAAGCTGTTATAGTTTATATCTGCTTTCCAGGTGCTTTGGTAATCAAAAGTAAAACCAAGCGCTACAGATTTTCGATCTTCAATAAATAAAAATAATGGGTCAGGCGTTATACCTTTCACATCATGTGAAAAAACGATACGAGGACTTACATTAACCCCAGAAAACACGTTAGCGTAATCAAGCTTACCAACCATTTTATAACCCCAAGCAAAAGCCGTTGGGAATGGGTTAGTCTCTATACCATTTTGTAAACCTAATTCTAATCCTGGTGCTGCAGCTACACCACCATTTCTTGACGTACCCGGACCATTTAAACGTAGTACATCTTCATCAGGCATGTCACTGATATTGATCCCGCCAATTTCAACTAACCCAACAAATTGGCTTGCGCCTAACATTGGACCAAATAAGTGGGTGATGGTCATTTGTGCTTGAACGGTATCCGCTAAAATAAAACCATTGGCTGTAACACCTGAAGCATAAGGCAAACCTGTAGTGTCATCCTTAAGTTGAGATATATTGTTCAAATCATCTCTTAAGCCAGCATTAAACAACTGTTGTGGCATTGCAGCAAAAAGTAATTCAACATCATCAATTTGCAATGGCTCATCTTCACGATAACTAATTTCACCGGCAACCGCAGTATTTCCTAATGTTGTATTAAAACTCATTGCATACATTTTAATATCTTCAGGATAAGCAAGTTTTACTTGTGAAAAAGTACTCAGATCATAAAGATTTTCTGTGGTAATTTGACTTGTGGCTATTTGCGCAAGATCAGCACCAATAGAGGCAGCACCAAAGTCCGCTGTTTGACCTGAGAATAATGGGCGACGGCTATGATAGTTTACATAGTACAAGCTTAATTCTGTTTCATTTAATTCAGGTAAATACCAAGAAAAACGCAAACCATATTGACCTCCATTTTCAGGTCGCCATTCAGCAGTTTCACCTGGAGAACGCAATGTAACCTTACTTGGATAAGCTAAATAAGCTTGTGCAGCTGAAGTGCTGTCTAATGAACCAGCTCTTAATAAATCACCCAGTTGATTTAAACCAGCCATTAACGTATTAACATCAATATCTGGATTACCTGAGAAGCCTAGTTGTACATTATTATTATCGCCCCCATCACCAGCAAAGTCGTTCGTTGAGAAATAACTGCCTGGTGGGGGTAAAATAGTTTTTTCCCATGAGTATTGATAAAAAGCTTCAATATTAAAGTTTTCTGTAATACCCAAAGAGCCCCAAACAGCACCGAATGGAATAAACGCTTCTTTTAACTCTGCTCCAGGCGCTCTTAAACGTGAAATATCTACTGGGTTTATTTCACTAATACCATGACCAATGAGGGTACTTTCCCCCCAACTAATCACTTGCTGCCCGACACGAACAGAGAACGGCATATCGGCAATATCAAAATTACCGTAAACATAAGCATCAAGTATACGCACATCAGCACAAACTTGTTCTTTAGCTTCGCTATCATTACACGGGTCATTAACTTGACCACTAATTTGATTGGTCCAATCTCGATCACTATCCATCATGGCAAAGTCGTAATAATACATACCACGTAGGAAAACACCCATACCGTCATAATGAATATCTAATTCGTGTGTACCTTTAAGTATTTGTGAAAATGATTCACCAGCGTCGTAATTTAAATTACCGTTATCACCATTTGCAGAATAGCCACCCTGACCTTGCCAGATAGTTTCTTTTGTTGGGTTGGCATTAAACACCGCATTATATTGACTAAAATCAAGACCATTATTAGGATTGTTTGCTATAGCAACATTATCATTCCAATTTCGGTTTTCAGTTCGCCAACTACTACCAGCACTGAAAGTAGAATCAAAATTAACTTCTACGTCTCCAAATTCCCATCTTGCAGCTTGGGCATTATTAAGACTTGTGCCTAAAAGTGTCATTGAAAGTGCTGCAGCAATACCAACTGCTATTGGTTTTTTAGAAAACCTGCGAGGGTTATATTTCATATTCTGTTTCTCCCCTGAAGCGAATCAAATAATTTAAAATCTTATCTTTTTAGTTAAACGTAAAAAGTAGATATTTACCAAAACTTAAAATCGTTATTTGTTTTTTTATTTATTAACCACAAATGTGAAGGTTAATACACAATTTGATAGTTAGCCAATAATTGCATCATTTTCATTAGGTAGCAAGTGCAAAAACAATAGTTAAATAGCTGTAATATAATGATTTGCAGATAGTTATATCACATAAACTATCAGACGTTTAAAACATTTGTTTGAAAACAAAAAACATCTGTAAAATATATTACAACTAAGTTAATGAAATAACGGTTGTTTCTAAAGAAATATTCCCTTAAACAAGTCATTTAATGGTCAGACCTCTGTTTAAAGCTATTACTCTATTGGATTTAAAAAATATTTTTTTATGATAACTTTCTTAAAGATAAAAATTTATTATTTTCAGTTTCCAAACAAAAGTGACCGGAAATTCCACTACTTGTTAAATGATTCCGTAAATGCATTGCTGGAAATTGGACCTTAGTTCCTAAATTACTAGTTACTACTATTGATAAAATTTCACCACGGTAATAAGGAAAAAATTCTTCCCTAGATATATTTAATGAAAAATAATACTTCATGCTAATTTCATTCTTTAAAAATATAGACTGATGCATGCATAAATACCACATCAGCCTAGGTTGGATTTACATTGTTAGTGATGCATCTAATTTTTCTTTCAAATCATTAGACAAATGTGGCAGAGTTTGTAATTTCAATAATTGCGCCTTCATTAATTCTTTATGTGGTTGGGCAAAACTATTAAATTGAATTAGCGGTGTTATGAGTCTTGATGCTACTTGTGGGTTAATAGCATTAAGAGCAGCAATATTTTCTGCTAAAAATTCATAGCCTTTGCCTGACACACAATGAAAATAGCGAGGATTATTCATAGCAAAAGCGCCTATTAGTGATCTGGCTCTGTTAGGGTTTTTCAGTGTAAATAACTTGTGTTCAGTTAAGTTACCCAACTGAGTAAAAATATCTTCACTCACAAGACTGGCAGATAATGAAAACCATTTATCCATAACTAAGGATGTATCTTGCCACTTGTCTTCAAAAGCTTGCATTTGTGCGGTAAAGCCATCTAGATTGTATTTGGCACTACAAGTTAATGCGGCAAGTGAATCAGTCATATTGTCTGATTCATTGAATTGTTGCTCAACAAGCGTTGCGTGCTGCTCTAAAGATGCTAAGTAATGTAAACAGATATTTTTTAATGCTTTATTTGCTGTTACTTCTGCTTCAGATAAATTGCTATTTTGTAACAATGTCTGACAATCTCGTAGTTTTTGTAATAAAGGTTGTTCTATTCCCTTTGCAATGAATAAAGAAAGTTTTTGTAAAGCATTAACTAAGTTAATAGGGTTTACTTGCTCAATAATATCTGCTGCTTCATCAAAACTAGGTAGCATAAGCTGCTCAGCAATAAAAGCGGCATCATCGTTTGAGTTTAATAGCTCGGTTAAACATGTTAAAAGCTGGGTTGGAATAACAAATTCAGGCAGTAAAGTTAAAGATTTTATGTACGACATCAATAACTTTTGTCCTGCATCCCATCGACAAAAACTATTCTTTGCTTTTGAAATAATAGTAAATAAATCATCATCATCCTGAGCAAAGTTAACTTTTACTGGCGCACTAAAATCAGCTAGTAACGCAATAGTTGGCTTTGTTTCAAAACCTTTAAAATGCCATGTTTGATCATCTTCAGTTAATTCAACCATATGTTCTTGAACGGCTGTTTCACCATTAACATTAACAATAAGTTCAAGTTTAATAGGAATATGTAACGCTTGAGGGGCAACTTGCTTAGTGGTAATAGGCGATTGCTGAGCTAATGTTAAGCTATAAACCCCCGCTTCATCGAAATGCTCACTTACTCTAATTGATGGTGTACCTGACTGACTATACCAAAGCTTAAATTGTGATAAATCTTTATTAGCAGCATCGCTCATAGCATTAATGAAATCATCACAGGTAACTGCCATACCATCAAAGCGTTTAAAATAAAGATCCATACCCAATCTAAACTTATCTTTGCCTAGTAATGTATGCAACATACGAATTACCTCTGCACCTTTTTCATATACAGTTAAGGTGTAGAAATTATTCATTTCTAAAACTTGTTCCGGACGAATAGGATGTGCCATTGGACCAGCGTCTTCAGAAAACTGTTGTGACCGTAATACTCGTACATTTTGAATGCGTGTTACTGCACTTGAATGCATATCTGCGCTAAATTGTTGATCACGAAAAACGGTTAATCCTTCTTTTAGACTCAGTTGGAACCAATCACGACAAGTGACTCTGTTACCTGTCCAGTTATGAAAGTACTCATGTGCTATTACCGCTTCAATATTAAAATAATCGCTGTCTGTTGCACAATCTTTATCAGCTAAGACATATTTACTATTAAAAACATTTAAACCTTTATTTTCCATCGCCCCCATATTGAAGAAATCAACGGCAACAATCATGTAAATATCAAGATCATATTCTAATCCAAAGGTTTGTTCGTCCCATTCCATGGATTTTTTTAACGAGGCCATCGCATGTTCAGCTTTATGTAAATTCCCTTTATCAACGAATATTTCTAACGCTACTTCACGATCAGAGCAAGTCGTAAAGCTATCCGTTAATAAATCAAAGTCTCCTGCCACGAGTGCAAACAAGTAGCAAGGTTTTGGGAAGGGATCATGCCACGTAACAAAGTGTTTGTTATGGTCTAAATCACCTTGTTCAATTTTATTACCATTAGATAATAAATAAGGGTATAGCGACTTATCAGCAATAACTTTTGTCGTAAAAACAGCCATTACATCGGGTCTATCTAAATAATAGCTAATACGACGAAAACCTTCAGCCTCACACTGAGTACAGAAGGCATCACCTGACTTAAATAACCCCTCTAGAGAAGTATTTTCAACAGGGTTAATACGAGTAACAATCGTTAATTTAAAATCATTTTCTAATGTGCTTAAAGATAAACTATTTTCAGATAGCTGGTAATGTTCTGTAGATAATTGCTCATCGTTAATATAAATAGATATTAGGGTTAGTTGCTCACCATTTAAAACCAATGGTTCTTGATGCTCACCTTGACGAGATACTGTCATTTCATTGATAACACGAGTACTTGTATCGTCAAGTTCAACGGTTAAATTCACCGTTTGTAATGTGAAAGGTGATGGGCGGTAGTCCGCTAAAAAGTGTGCAGCAGTTTGAGACATAAATGATCCAAATATCTGATAAAAATAAAGCTACCTTAATAAAAGGTAAGTTAAAAAGTAGTTATACATCTTCCTCGAGTGTTTTAATTTTAAATCCGGTGTAAGCATAAATCACAGCAATAACAGGGTTTATTAAGTTAAAAAAACAATAAAATATGTAATCATAAGAAGTAAGTGCAAGTGCGCCAAACATAAATGCGCCACAGGTATTCCATGGTATTAATGGTGACGTAATAGTACCAGAGTCTTCCAGTGTTCTACTGAGTACAGTTGGGTGAAGTCCACGACGATGATATTCTTCTTTAAACATTCTACCCGGCATCACAATCGCCATATATTGATCGGCTGTAATTAAGTTAGTGCCAATACACGTTGCCATTGTACTGGTAATTAAACTACCGACTGACTTAGCTGTTTTTAGAATTGTTTTAACAAATTTAGCAAGCATACCAAGACGCTCTAATACCGCCCCAAAGCTTAAAGCACACATCACTAACCAAATAGTATTGAGCATACTCGACATACCACCACGACTTAGTAATTTATCAATTTCTGTATTACCCGTGTTTACCACTATTCCATCAAAAAAAGCAGTCCAAATGATAGTAATATAAGCAGTAGAATTAGAGATGCCTTTTTCAGCCATCGATAAAATTAATTCTTGTTGAAAAATTCCAGACCAAATAGCACCAATAATAGCCCCAATTGCAACCGCAGGAAATGCAGGCATTTTTTTGAATGCTAATGCTAATAAAATAAACAACGGGATCAAGTTGAAGACTGATATGTTGTATGTTTCATCTAAGGTTGCAGTTAATTTTTGAATTGTATCCGTACTCTCGATATTTCCAGCTGAATGATTAAATCCAATAATTAAAAACAAAACAAGAGCAATGACAATAGAAGGAATGGTCGTCCACAACATATAACGTATATGATCAAATAACTCACTACCGGCTACAGCAGGGGCTAAGTTAGTTGTTTCTGACAGTGGTGATAATTTATCTCCAAAATAAGCACCTGAGATAACAGCACCGGCAGTAACCGCAGTAGACATTTCAAAGCCATTTGATATACCAATAAAAGCAACACCGACTGTAGCTGCCGTTGTCCAAGAGCTACCTATACTCATAGCAACAATGCCACAAACAAGGCAACAAGCAGCGTAGAACCAGCTTGGATCAATAATTTGTAAACCATAATAAATCATTGTGGGTACTGTACCTGAAAGCAACCAAGTCCCGATGAGTGCTCCAACAGTTAATAAAATTAAAATTGCCCCTAACGAGATTGAGATTCCTCTAACGATCGCTGCCTCGATATCTTCCCATTGATGACCATTTTTTAGCCCAATAAGAATCGCAATTCCCATCGCTAATAATAGCGCTATTTGATTAGGACCAAAGGAAGAGTTATCCGCAAAATATGAAACTGAAGCAGTAAGCATAATCACCAAGGCGATTAAAGGAATAACAGAGTCCAGCATACTGGGTTCTTTCTTCTGTATTGGTGATTGATTTTCTGTTGGTACTTGATTTGACATATTATGAAATAACCTTTTTATGTTCGTTTTTATTATTTATTATTTATGCGCTATATTTTGATTATTTATTCACTTTAAATAAATATAAATACCTTGTTTCTAAGGCAAGAAAGCCGCCCTTAGGGCGGCTTTCTTAATTCGATCTTTTCTAGTTTTTAGCTACTTTACCTAAATTGACAAAGTCAAAGGTAATACGTGCTGTTTCATCAAGAAAGGGATCTAGCTCATCCAATTCATCAGGTAAATCATCCAAGTCTTTAACAGGCTCTTTACCCATTTTAACTAGTCGTTCATTATTTCTAATAAGTCGGTTGTTCTTACGTTCTTCACGTTTATTTTTACGTTTTTCTAAATTCAACGAAATTGTTTTATCATCTTTTTCTGCTTTATACGTTTCGATATCTTCAAGTAAATAGTTGAACTCACTATTGTTCTTAATTCTCTCTTTGTATAAAGAGGTTAAATAAGTGACCTCTTTCGTCACATCATGTAATTTAGAATATTGTGCTCTATCAATTTGATCCCATGGTAGTGCATTTTCTTCTTTACTTTCGCCCCACTCTTCAGGGTTTACTGCCGTAGGAAAAGCAATATCAGGTAAAACGCCTCTGTGCTGTGTGCTACCACCATTAATTCGATAAAATTTTGCGATAGTGTATTGAATACTGCCTAATGGATTTTCATATAAGTCATATACACGGCCTAAACCACGATGCTGTTGTACAGTACCTTTGCCAAAAGTATGTTCGCCGACAATCACGCCACGGCCATAATCTTGTATAGCAGCAGCAAAAATTTCAGAAGCTGATGCGCTATATCTATCAACCATTACAGTAAGTGGTCCATCATAATAGCTAATTCCATCTTTATCACGATGAACATCAACACGGTTAGCACCATTTCTTATTTGAACAACAGGCCCTTTATCAATGAATAATCCTGTTAATAATGTTGCTTCAGGTAAAGAGCCACCACCATTACCACGTAAATCAATAATAATACCTTGTACTTCTTGCTCTTTTAACTTCTCTAATTCTTTTTTTACGTCGCTAGATAAATTGTTATAGAAGCTTGGAATAGTAATTATCCCTAACTTTTCACCTTGTTTATCATGTTCAATTTGAGGAATAACTTTGCCTTTAACTTTGTCAGCTTCAGCATTGTCAATGTCATCACTTTCAACTTTCGCTTTTTCGATGCCACTACCTTTAAAATAAATTTCAGATTTAGCAGCTTTGTTTTCTAATTTGATTTTATCTCTAACAATAGTGACTTCTTTTACTTCTGATATATCATCAGACTCACCAGATAATACTTGTAGCCTAACAGTAGTCCCTTTAGGACCTTTAATTTTTTCAACGACATCATCTAAACGCCAACCGATAACATCTTCAAAATCTTTATCGGCTTGTGCTACGCCAACAATACGATCTTTGGGTTTTAAGGCTTTAGATGAATCGGCTGGGCCACCACTAACGACACTTTGAATAACAGTATAATCTTCTTCTGCACGTAAAACTGCACCAATACCTTCAAGTGATAAATTCATTTCCATTTGAAAACGTTCAGCATTACGAGGAGATAAATATGAAGTATGTGGCTCTACAACACGAGCAAAGCTATTCATTAGGAGTTGAAAAACATCCTCACTTTCACTCTGTTTAATGCGTTTTATTGCATATTTATAACGTTTAGTGAGTACTTTTTGCGTATCTGGCCACTCTTTACCTGTAAGTAACAGGTTTAATACATCAGACTTAACTTTGATTCGCCACAGCTCATCTAATTCAGCAATAGACTTAGGCCAAGCAGCGTCTTCACGATCATAAGCGTAAACATCATCTTTACTAAAATCAAAAGGTGACTTTTGAATTTCCTCATCGCCTGACTTAACAGTAGTTACTTCAGGATTAATTAAGTTTAGCGCATATTGGTAACGCTCTAAACGGCGCTGCATATTTAAATTATAAATATCATAAGCCGCACTTAATTGCCCTCGAGCAAAGACATCATCAAAATCTAAGCTCTGTTTTTGAAGTTTCTCAATATCAGAGGCTAAAAAAACATTTCTAGAATAATCTAGTTGTTTAATATAGCGATCGAAAACATCTTGAGAGAGGGTTTCATCAATTTTTACTTTCTTATAATGGCCTCGCGTAAACCTTGCCGTAATACGCTTAGTTGCGGTTACATGCTGAGATTCAGGCGCAAGTACCGGCAGTGTTAACTCTTTAGCTGTATCATCAAATGCAAAAGCACTATAGCTACTAATTGAAAAACTTACCGATAAAGATACGGCAAGTGCTATACGACAAAATTTTTGCATGCACATTACTCCAAACTATAATTAACCAAACTATGACTAATATTCAAACTAAATAACCAAAATTTGATTACGAATATATATTTTGCATTTGTGTTTTAATGGTCATGCCTGAGTCAAGTTGAACACTAATGTCTTTCCCTGCAATTTCAGTAATAGTTGCATTCATAGGTGAATTACCTAATTGAACTTTTACTTTGTTACCTACTTTTATTGTGGCTGAATCCACTTTTTTCAATGGCGGTAACTCTTTTTTTACATCTTTACGTTTAGTCGATTTAACTGACTTAAATTTAGCTGAATCACGTTTTGTTTCATCAGAAGATTTATCATTACTTTTAGAGGTATTAGCTTTAGGAGCTCTTTTGTCACCTTGAGCTTTTTTATTAGATGCAGGTGTTTTACCAAATTTCTCTTGGCTTTCTTTTAATGTTTTGCTTGCATAATTTGCTTGCTCTTCATCAATTTCAGCAACATCTTTTCCATCAATATCAACACGGAAAGCACCGGTTTTTATCGCTTTAAGATAACGCCAACTACTTGTGTAATGTCTTAATGCTTGACGTAAACGAGTTTTACTAACCGTTTCATCATCACTTAGCTTTTCAGCTAAATCTTGGAATATCCCCACTTTTAAAGGTTTTACTGGGCCCTTAACAGAAAAACATTCTGGAAATTTTTCTGTTAAATAAGTAATGATATCTTTAGTGCTTATACGTTTAATTTCAGTTTCCATAAATACAACTTTTATACAGTTTCAGTTAAATAGTTTAAATTAATAATCTTGTGTTTGTAGGTGCTGGTCTCGATTCTCTAAGATATTACGACACCAATCATAAATATCATCGGATTCTACATCAGGTAATTCATCTTGCCCAATCCAGTTATCCCATATTAAAGCTAATAGCTGCTCTAATACTTCAGTCTCTATATCTTCTTCTGCTAAGTCATAGAATGTATGGTAAATTTCATTAATCTTTTCGACAACAAGTTCTTCTTGGCCGTCCCAGTCACCAACAATTTCTGCTGTAACTAGATAGTCATGTATAACTACAAATTCTTTCATCGTGTTACTTTTTCATCACTGGCTAATAAAGTTTGTTCAAATACCTTTACTATTGCTTCTAAACCTTTTTGGTCTTCTTCGTCAAAACGAGCAAAGCTGGTACTGTCAACGTCCAAAACCGCTATTATATCACCGTTAACCTGAACTGGAATAACAATTTCAGCATTCGTTGTTGCATCGCAAGCAATGTGACCATCAAATTGATGAACATCATTAACACGTTGCGTCATTTTTGTTTGGGCAGCAGTACCACAAACACCGGTTCCAATAGGAATTCGAATACAAGCGACTTTACCTTGAAAAGGGCCTAAAACAAGCTGTTCGTCAATAACACGGTAAAATCCAAGCCAATTAACTTGATCTAACGCATCAAAAAGAAGAGCAGATATATTTGCCATGTTGGCGATAGGGTCTATTTCATCAAAAATTAACGCTTCTGTTTGCGCTAATAACTCCTGATAAAATTCAATTTTATTAACCAATGATATTATCCAAAGATTTAAAGAGGGCTTAAAAGGCATAACATACCTTGAAAGCCACATAAATTAAAGCTTTTATCTAACGGAAACTTTAATTTAGCTAAATTATTAACTAATCTATGGAGTATTTCACCAAAACGCTCGCATTAATCGCTTGATTTCCTACTTGTGAACTATGTTGTTCAAAAGAATCACTCATTTTCATTGAAGCACTATAGACAGGTCTATAATGATTACTACTTGTCTCTTGAACATAAATCAACTTCCCTAACGATTGTTCTGTTTGTTTAGCAATTTGCATAGCTTTTGCTTTTGCTTGGTCAATCGCTATTGATAAAGCCTGTTGATAATATTTATCACTATTCCCAATTGACATACTCAAAGGTGATATTCGATGTACTCCAATTTTTATGATCGAATTTAGAAACTGGTCGTAATCTTTAATATCTGAGAAGTTAATGGTAATGTTTCTGCTTAACTCAAAATACTGAGGTTGCACAGTCGTCACATTATTAGACGAGTTAGTATCAATGGTTAATTTACTTTTTTGATGATTCGGTAACGTTTGTATAACTTCAACGCCCCGTAGATTCACTTCGGTCTCGTCTTTAATTACACGTAAAGAAACTCTGGCTGAATTTATATTCTCTGGTTTAATACCTAAATTTGTTGCAACATCGACCACTTGATTACTTTTATGATCAACAATGGATCTAATTTTATCAGTGAAGTGCCCTTTTTCAATTATCGATACTGATAATGAAAACACGTCAGGTACGGCCAATACACTTCCTTGCCCTCTTACTTCAATCCCTGAGTTTTGTGTATTTGCTAGCACTTGTTGAGGTGACATACACACAAAAGTAACACCCATGACAAAGGCGCTAGTCCAAGGTTTAGTTAACAATTTTAACATTTTTTGTCCCTATGATTGCTAAATATTAATTTACACAATTTAGCCAAAATTAATTTTGATAGAAAAATCATTTCTTGCTTGTCATGTATTGCGTAAAATGATTTCGTTCTTCATTTGAAGCATTTTGCCACCAATATTTTAACATAGTCAATGCATCAACTTGTATCAAAGTGTTACCCGAGTCCTGTACGACAGTTACTTTATCGTTTAAAGAAGTACTCGATTGAGTAACAGCAACATTTTTTTCTAATGATGAGACTGTCTTTTTCTGCATAGTTTGTTTTGCAACATAGGTATTAACGGCTAAATTAACCTGCTGAGCCATTTTGTAATTTTCTAGTGTTTCTAATGTAATATTAATTCGTTTATTTTTTTCATCTTTTAATATCAATTCTGGCGATTGAGAAAATGATTCAGCTTGCGCTAGGTTTTTGATAGCAACGGTATCAAGATTGAGATTACTTTCTTCTTTAACAGCAAGCTTAACAACAAAATCTTTTGATTTAACCACTCTATTTTCAGCAAAATCCAAATCTTCAAATACATCTTTATAATGCATTATCAGCGCATAATTCCCGGAGTTAAGTTCAAAAGTAGACTTTTTACTGAGTAAGCCATGTTCCACGGCTTTATTATCAATTTCAGTAACAATAAGATTATCTGCTACAGTGAGTGTTGCTGCAGATAAAGTCATTGAAACCATTGATGTGAATAAAACACAACTGATAGTGTTAAGAAGCCTAGCCATAATAAAAGTCCTTAAATCATTAATATAAGTTCTGTTATAAACGGACTAGGCGTGAATGCAAAGCAATATTTTACGTAACTAGGCTAAAGTACTAGGGTTATAATTAAAAGCTATCGCCAGGAATACGTACCCAACCTTCCATAAGTACTCTTGCACTTCGACTCATAATTGCTTTTGTTACCTGCCATTGCCCGTCAATCTCTATTGCTTCAGCGCCAACCTTTAAAGTCCCTGAAGGATGACCAAAAACAACCGATTCACGTTTACCACCACCCGCAGCTAAATTAACGACCGTACCAGGAATAGCACCTGCAGTACCAATAGCAACAGCAGCAGTACCCATCATTGCGTGATGCAGTTTCCCCATCGATAAAGCACGAACGTGTAAATCTATTTCTGTTGCACTCACTTGTTTAGCACTTGAAGTTGTATAATCTTGTGCCTTTGCAACAAAGGCAATCTTTGGGGTATGTTGTCGATCTTTTGCTTCTGCAATATCGTTAATTAATCCCATTTTAATTGCGCCATACGCACGAATAGCTTCAAAACGCGCTAGTGCTACTTCATCATTGTTTATCGCCTCTTGTAATTCAGTACCGGTATAACCAATTTCATCCGCATTTAAAAAAATGGTCGGAATACCAGCTGTAATCAAAGATGCGGTAAATGTACCGACATCTGGAACGTCTAGCTGATCAATGACATTGCCCGTAGGAAACATTGCTTCAGAAGGGTCAACAGGCGCTAGGAATTCAACAGGCACTTCAGCTGCAGGAAAAGTAACACCATCAAGCTCAAAATCACCTGTTTCTTGTACTTCACCATTAGTGATAGGCACTTTAGCAATAATGGTTTTTGAAATGTTTTTTTGCCAAATACGTACTGTACAAACGCCATTTTTTGGCACACGTTCAGGACTAACCAACCCTGACATAATCGCAAAGGAACCAACTGCCGCCGTTAAATTGCCACAATTACCAGACCAATCGACAAATGCTTTATCAATCGCAACTTGTCCAAACAAGTAATCAACATCATGATCAACTTGATCACTTTTTGCCAAAATCACTGTTTTACTAGTTGATGATGTTGCTCCCCCCATACCATCAGTTTGTTTGCCATATGGATCAGGGCTTCCAATAACACGTAACAACATATTATCACGCGCTTGACCTGCAACTTGGCAGCGCTCTGGTAAATCAGTTAAATTAAAAAAGACACCTTTGGACGTGCCACCACGAATATACGTAGCAGGAATTTTCACTTGAGGAACTGAAGACATTATTTTTTTCCTTTGCTATTTAGCTTATTTATTAAAAAATGGCACATGATCGGTGAAGAACAATGTGCCATTTTCATAAAACTCAACATATTGAATCTATTTAAAGTAAAACCTTAGTCTTCAATTTGGTTTTAGCCAAAAGCGACAGTGTTAAATTAATAAACATCCATAAACACTTCCAACCAATATAAAGACTAAAATATCATTTAAACATTTGACTCCAAAAAGTCATTGGCAAATTTCTGTAATACCCCACCTGCGGCATAAACCGATACTTCTTCCGCTGTATCTAAACGACATTTAACTGGTATATTAACAACTTCACCACTACGACGCCTCATCACAACTGTCATAGTTGCGCCAGGCGCTGTTGAGCCCTCAACATCATAGGTTTCAGTACCATCAATACCATAAGTATGACGTGTTTCACCCTGAGTAAATTCTAAAGGTAATACCCCCATACCAACTAAGTTAGTACGATGAATACGCTCAAAACCTTCAGAAACAATAACTTCAACACCCGCTAAACGCACACCTTTCGCAGCCCAATCACGTGAAGAGCCTTGACCATAGTCAGCTCCCGCAATAATAATTAATGGCTGCTTGCGCTCCATATAGGTTTCTATCGCTTCCCACATACGTGATTCAGTACCTTCCGGCTCAATACGGGCTAAAGAGCCTTGTTTTACTTGACCCTTATCATCTTTACACATTTCATTGTAAAGTTTTGGATTAGCAAAAGTTGCACGTTGAGCCGTTAAATGATCGCCTCGATGCGTTGCGTATGAGTTAAAGTCTGCTTCAGGTAAGCCCATTTTATGTAAATACGCACCTGCGGCACTGTTTAACTGGATAGCATTTGATGGTGATAAATGATCCGTTGTGATGTTATCGCCAAGCACAGCTAGTGGTACCATACCTTTCATCGTACGCTTACCTGCTAATGCTCCTTCCCAATAAGGAGGGCGACGAATATAAGTACTGGTTTCATCCCACGCATATAATGGACTTTCGGCAGGTTCAAACGCACCCAAATCAAACATAGGCGTGTAAATTTTCTTAAATTGCTCAGGTTTAACACAAGAAGCCACAATTGAATCAATTTCTTCATCTGATGGCCAGATATCTTTCAAAGTAATATCATTACCATTTTGATCTTGACCTAATACATCTCTTTCAATATCAAAACGAATTGTACCCGCAATGGCATAAGCAACTACTAATGGCGGTGATGCTAAAAAGGCTTGTTTAGCGTATGGATGAATACGGCCATCAAAGTTGCGATTACCTGATAATACAGCTGTTGCATATAAATCACGGTCAATAATTTCTTGTTGTATTTGAGGATCTAAGGCCCCTGACATACCATTACAGGTAGTACAAGCGTAACCAACAATACCAAAACCTAATTTTTCCATTTCAGCAAGTAGTCCTGCTTCTTCTAAATAAAGCTTGGCAACTTTTGAACCTGGTGCAAATGACGATTTAACCCAAGGCTTACGTATTAAACCTAGTTCATTGGCACGTTTAGCGATCAAACCTGCAGCAACAACGTTGCGTGGATTAGAGGTATTTGTGCATGAAGTAATAGCCGCAATAATTACTGCCCCATCGGGCATTTCACCATTAGCTTCTTGCGCTTTACAAGCATCTAAGTTTTTAGCTATATCTTTCGACACTAAATCAGCCGTAGCTAAACGACGATGTGGATTAGAAGGTCCAGCTAAGTTGCGTGTGACTGTAGATAAATCAAATTCGATAACACGTGGATATTCGGCCTCAACTAAATCATCAGCCCATAAACCAGTATGTTTAGCGTAATTTTCAACTAATGCGACTTGCGCTGGTTCTCGACCAGTCATTTTTAAGTAATCAATGGTTTGTTCATCAATATAGAACATACCAGCTGATGCACCATATTCTGGTGTCATATTTGATATTGTTGCACGGTCACCAATAGTTAATAATTTAGTTCCCTCACCAAAAAACTCTAAGTAGCTAGAAACAACTTTCTGATTACGTAAAAATTCGGTAATTGCCAACACCATATCAGTCGCAGTAATACCCGGATGACGTTTACCTGTTAACTTAACCCCAATAATATCGGGTAGGCGCATCATCGATGGACGACCAAGCATAACAGTTTCAGCTTCTAAACCACCAACACCTATAGCAATAACACCTAAGGCATCAATATGTGGCGTATGTGAATCAGTACCAACACAAGTATCAGGGAAAGCAACGCCGTCACGTGATTGAATCACTGGTGACATTTTCTCTAAGTTAATTTGGTGCATAATTCCGTTACCGGCAGGAATAACATCAACGTTTTTAAACGCTGTTTTAGTCCACTCAATGAAATGAAAACGTTGTTCATTACGCCGATCTTCAATTAACCGGTTTTTGTTAAAGGCTTCTGGATCAAAACCGGGTGATTCTACGGCAAGCGAGTGATCAACAATTAACTGTGTTGGTACAACTGGGTTTACCTTGGCAGGATCACCACCTTGCTCAGCAATAGCATCACGAAGACCTGCTAAGTCAACCAAAGCTGTTTGTCCTAGAATATCATGACACACTACTCGAGCAGGATACCAAGGAAAATCTAGATCTTGTTTACCTTCAATAATTTGTTTTAATGAATCGGTTAATGCTTCAGGATCACACCGACGTACTAGTTGTTCAGCTAATACACGCGAGGTGTAAGGTAATTTAGCATAAGCGCCTGGTTTAATATTGTCGACAGCTTCACGAGTATCGAAAAAATCTATATTCTCACCAGGTAACGGTTTGCGGTAATCATAATTCATAACGTAGTCCACACAATGTTTAAATAAAGGCATCAACTTCAAGAGGTAATACCTTTTCATTATTTATTTTATAACTCTCTACTATTCTCTTAGGCTCAATAGATAACAAAATGCATAATTGACTTACGTATATTTATTAATTGAACTAAAGAACAGAACACATTTAATTATCGTTGTGCAATTGGCACAACAGCACGTGGTTCAGAGCCAGTATAATCAGCGCTAGGACGAATTATACGGTTGTTCGAGCGCTGCTCCATAACATGCGCAGCCCAACCAGTTAAACGTGAACAGACAAAAATTGGTGTAAAGAGTTTTGTTGGAATCCCCATATAGTTATAAGTTGATGCGTGGAAAAAATCAGCATTACAAAACAGCTTTTTGGTGTCCCACATGAATTCTTCACAAGCGACAGAAATATCGTATAACGATGTATCTCCGTTTTCAGCCGCTAATTTTTCAGACCATGCTTTGATCACTGTATTACGAGGATCTGAGGTACGGTAAATTGCATGCCCAAAACCCATAATCTTTTCTTTACGTTCTAGCATACCCGCCATTTGTTCTTTGGCATCAGCTGGTGACTTAAATTTTTCAATCATGTCCATTGCCGCTTCGTTTGCACCACCGTGCAGTGGACCACGCAACGTACCAATTGCACCAGTAACACATGAAAACATATCTGATAAAGTTGACGCACAAACACGTGCAGTAAATGTTGACGCATTAAACTCATGCTCGGCATATAATATTAATGAAACGTCCATTACACGTTTATGCTGCTCTGATGGCTCCTCTTGGTTTAATAAACGTAAGAAATGCCCCCCTAATGATTCTTCATCAGTCATACAGTCAATTTCAATACCGTCATGTGAGAACTTATACCAATAGCACATGATTGCAGGGAAAGCCGCTAATAAGCGATTTGCGGCCGTTTTTTGTTCAGAAAAGTCATTTTCAGGTTCAATGTTACCTAAAATAGAACACCCTGTACGCATAACATCCATAGGGTGAGTTTCTTTAGGAATCAGTTTTAATACTTCTTTCACTGCAACAGGTAAATCCCGCAATGCCTTTAATTCTGACTTATAAGTATCTAATTGTGTTTGGTTTGGTAACTCACCATTAAAAAGTAAATAAGCTACTTCTTCAAACGTTGAATTTTCAGCGAGATCAGCCACATCATAACCACAATATGTTAATCCACTACCTGATTTACCTACAGTACAAAGTTTAGTTTCGCCTGCGCTTTGTCCTCTAAGACCTGCACCACTTAATTTTTTTTCAGTCATCATCTCATCCTCAATTGTTTATGCGTCAATCAGACTTAGTAGCTGATTATTTGATAGTCAT
The DNA here is from genome assembly GCF_030547795.1 of Colwellia sp. 5_MG-2023. Taxonomy (NCBI): domain Bacteria; kingdom Pseudomonadati; phylum Pseudomonadota; class Gammaproteobacteria; order Alteromonadales; family Colwelliaceae; genus Colwellia; species Colwellia sp. 5_MG-2023. The sequence continues at coordinate 66,926 of NZ_JAUOPW010000021.1, forward strand.
TGCTTTTATTTATTATTATTTGTTTTTACCTTCGGAGAAAAGTGCATCTAACTTTTGCTCATAGTCGTGATAACCAAGGTAATCATATAAATCCATACGTGTTTGCATGTTATCTATTTCAGCTTTTTGATCACCATCAGCTAATAAGGTTTTATAAACTGATTCAGCGGCTTTGTTCATGGCACGAAATGCTGATAATGGGTAAAGCACCATGCCACAACCCCATTCACCTAACTGTTCTTTGTTCCATAACTCCGTTTCACCAAACTCGGTAATGTTGGCGAGTACGGGTACATTTAGCGCTTCAGTAAAAGCACGATAATGTTCTTCTGTTTTCACTGCTTCAGCAAAAATACCATCGGCCCCTGCTGCCACATAAGCCTTTGCACGTTCAAGTGCCGCTTCAATGCCTTCTTGTGCAAACGCATCAGTACGCGCCATAATAAAAAAATCAGGATCAACACGCGCATCGACTGCTGCGCGAATACGATCAACCATTTCTTCAGTGGAAACAATTTCTTTATTTGGGCGATGGCCACAACGTTTTTGCGCAACTTGATCTTCTATATGCACTGCGGCAGCACCAGCTTTTTCCATATCACGTATAGTTTTGGCAATATTAAATGCTCCCCCCCACCCCGTATCTATATCAACTAATAACGGTAAAGAAGATGCACTAGTAATACGTGCTACATCAGCAACGACATCATTTAAAGAAGTCATTCCTAAATCAGGTAAACCATAGGAAGCATTAGCGACACCACCTCCTGATAAGTAAATAGCTTGATGGCCTAATTGCTCAGCCATCATTGCGCAATACGCATTGATAGTACCAACAACTTGAAGTGGTTTATTATTTATTAATGCTTGGCGAAATTTAGCGCCAGCAGACTTTGGTTTATCGAGTGAATGCTTAGTCATAATATTTCCTCTACTTATTTTCGTTAACTTCTAACAACGCTTGTTGCATTATTTTATTTTCAATATTTTTTCTTGATGCAGCAATGTGACGGCGCATTAACATTTCAGCTAACTCACCATCTCTATCGCTAATCGCTTGAATAATTTGATAATGTTCATTAAATGCACGGCTAGCTCTCGGGCTATTCATACCAAATTGACATCGATACATTCGAACTAAGTGATATAATTGTCCACAAATTAGATCAATTAATTGTTTATTATGACTGCCTAAAATCACTTTATAATGAAAGTCGAGGTCACCCTCTTCTTGATAATAAGCAACACCATCTTTCAACTCTTGCGTTTGACTATGCGCTTTAAGCATTTCTTTCATCTCGTCAATTTCTTGATCAGACATATTTGATGCAGCTTGGCGACAAGCCATTCCTTCAAGCGCTTCTCTGGTAATATAAAGTTCTAGTAACCCTTCAATAGTACAGCTAACTACTCTAGAGCCTACATTCGCTTTACGTTCGATTAAATGGCACTTTTCTAAACGATTTAACGCTTCACGTAAGGTCGAACGGCTTATTTGGTATCGTTTGGCTAATTCAGGTTCACTTATTTTACTACCAGCTGGAATCTCACCTTCAACAATAGCGTATTGCATCTGTTCAAATACTTTATCTGCTGTTGTTACTGCGGTAGTCTTTGTAGGGTTTATTAAATGCATATAAATTAAGTCTTAGTTATATTTTAAGATTGTCGACAAATTGAAGGTTGGATAAGCATAATAGCTGATTAGGAATAAATTACAAGTAAATAAATTAATAATTGTCGACAATTTTGTTTTGTTTAAAATTTTTAAACGCAAAAAAGCCCACGCAATACTTAACTATTGCGTGGGCTTTCTATACTTTCTTCACTTTTTGTACACTTTATTTAAAAGTAAATAAAGTGGCATCCCTAAGGGGATTCGAACCCCTGTTACCGCCGTGAAAGGGCGGTGTCCTAGGCCTCTAGACGATAGGGA
>NZ_JAUOPW010000022.1:0-62525 GCF_030547795.1 Colwellia sp. 5_MG-2023
CAGTTTAAAAATGATGAATCGTGTAAACAGCTAAGCTACATTGACAAAATGAAGGTTAAAATAGACAGCCCAATCGGTCGACGACAATACAGTAAGCGATTAGGTGCTATCGAGCCAGTGTTTGGCAATATTACCGTCAACAAAGGCATGAATAAATTGACCTTACGCGGGAAGGAAAAAGTAAACTGTAGTGGCATAGTTAATTTGGCCACCTAACTAGAGGTGTTATTATACACCTCATCAAACTTTAGGTGACACTATGACAAAAAGAACAAGACCCAATTTTACACCAGAATTCAGACTCGAATGTGCTCAATTAGTCGTTGATAAAGGCCACACTGTACTTGAAACGGCAAAAGCCATGAATGTAGGTAAATCATCGTTAGATAAATGGGTTCGCCAATTAAAAAATGAGCGCAATGGTTTAACGAGTAAAGCCATGCCATTAACACCAGACCAACTTGAAATTCGTGCACTTAAAAAGCGTATTGCTCGCATTGAAGAAGAAAAGGAGATTCTAAAAAAGGCTACGGCTCTCTTGATGTCGGACTCACTCAACAGTTCGCGATAATCAAAGCCCTTAAAGGGAGTCATACCGTTAAACGCTGCTGCGATGTGTTTGCTATTCATCGCAGCAGCTACAAGTATTGGGCAAAGCAAGGTAGACGTATTAAGCCTAAAAAGGTTAAAGCACTGGCGATGGTAAAAAGCATTCACGCACAAAGTAATAGCTCGGCAGGTGCTCGCACCATTTCAGTTATTGCCACCACAAGAGGCTTAGCGATTAGCCGTTATGTTGCTACGCGTTTGATGAAAGAACAAGGCTTAGTTAGTTGTCAGCTGCCAAGTCACAAATACAAGAAGGCAACACAGCCGCATTTAGCGATACCGAACACACTTGAACGTCAGTTTGCCGTATGCCAGCCGGATAAAGTTTGGTGCGGTGATATAACGTTTATTTGGACGGGCGCTCGTTGGGCTTATCTAGCTGTTGTGATGGACTTATTTGCCCGAAAACTAGTGGGTTGGGCAATGTCGTATTCGCCCGATACTAAGTTAGCAGCGAAAGCCTTATCAATGGCATTTGAATCAAGAGGTCGACCAAGCAATGTGATGTTTCATTCAGACCAGGGAAGTACTTACACAAGCAGGAACTACCGTCAGTTATTGTGGCGATATCAGATTAAGCAAAGCATGAGCCGTCGTGGTAACTGTTGGGATAATAGTCCGATGGAGCGATTTTTTAGAAGTTTAAAAACAGAATGGGTACCAACAACAGGTTATCGCTCATTTATTGAAGCTGAAAAGTCAATTATTAACTACATCATTGGATATTACAGCAAAGTTAGGCCTCACAGTTATAACGGAGGATTAACACCAAATGAGTCAGAGAAAAGATACTGGCTTGAATACAAATCCGTGGCCAAAATTAGTTGACCACTACATAGATCTTTAACAGATGTAAAAGATGCGAAAAAGGAAGTGGATGCCATTCATGAGAAAGTTGAAAACCAACGTCAAAACCTTTTAGAGTCTGGTGGCAGGGGGTATCGATGGTTGAAGTAAAAGTAATAGTGCGAGTAACCAACGTATTTAAGGGTAAATTGGGAGCTGGTGACGCAATAATAACAGGTATCCGATACAAAAAGGATAAGGGGAATTTGTAGAAGCTTATGGTAGGTGGGTTACTTTTGAAAATACTTTGCAATTATTAGTTGAAAAATGTAGCCCTATTCCAATCCCCATGGAAATTATTGAGATTGAGCTAGTAAAATCTCCTCTTCTTATTCCTCCAGTCTATTTATATTATTTTAACAAACACCCAGCTTTTGAAGGATTAGGTCTCGGTCCCAAGCGACTTCAAAAAGCCATAGATCATGTTGGTAGTTTTACTCTCTTTATGGCAGATTTGGAAAATTACAACAGTAAATCCTTAATGGATGCATTTAACGGCAATTACGTAAGAGCGAGAGGCGTTATTGATGGGTATCATGAGCTTCAAGCAGAGATCGATACAGCTCTATTTCTAGCTGACTCCGGGCTAGATAACAATGAAATTAACAAGATAATATCTCTACTTGGAACAACATGTCATGAAACTATTAAATCCAATCCATACTGTTTATTGGCTTTTGGAAGCCGATTGGCTAAGAAAGCATGGATATTAGCTGAAGACTTAAAAGAAAAACTTGAAATTAGTGATGACGACCCTAGAAGGCTACTTGGTTCTGTAGATAAAATTGTTTATGACGCGCTATCAGAGGGTCATACAGCCATTTTAATTAAAAAGGCAAACGAAGACCTTGCTTCACTACTAAATGACCAACAGTTGGGTGAAGAGGCGATAAAGCTTGCTTTAAAAAACAGAACCGCTTGTCTAATAGGTGATTGCTTGCAAGGCGTTGGTCCAGCCGAACTAGAAATATACGTAGAAAAATCTTTTTCTAAATTGTTGAATTTAAATAGTCCAATGCAAGGACAACTTTTTGATGCATTAGAAATTGAATATGTTTCGAAAGCTACAGAAAAGTATGCTGCCAAATTCGAAAAAACAAATGGATATGGATTAGTCGCTAAGCAGGTTGAGGCTATTAAAATGGCTTTCACAACAGGTCTCGTAGTTCTCCAAGGTGAGGGTGGGACAGGCAAAACAACGGCATTATCTGGCATCAAAGCGGTAGGGATTGAGATAGATAGGCCCGTTTATTTTGTTGCTCTAGCAGGAGTTGCTCAGAGGAAAATCTACCGAGATTTACATAAACAAGGGCTGATCAATAATATTCAGACTAAAGACCCTGATTTAGAAATTGAAGAGCCGACATGTTTTACTATTCACTCATTTATTAATGCCATCTACAAAACCAAAAAAGCTAAGAAAGATAGCCCTTTTAACTTAAAATTAAATCAAAAGCCGATAATCGTTATGGATGAATCTTCAATGCCAGATTTGGGGTTGTTTAATCAACTATTGGCTGCACTTGGAAATGTTGAATATCATCTATTCATGGCTGGTGATATTGGTCAGCTAGCTCCAGTAGGCTTTGGCGTTGTTTGGCACAAGTTACATGACTCTAAAGTAGTTCCCTACATTGAACTTAATCAAATTCATCGTCAAGCAAATGAGAACCCAATTAAACAAGCTGCTCAAGCCATCAGAAAAGGTAAAATGCCTGAAGTACCACTTTTTGAAGGGGGTGGTGATGCTTTGGGGGTCTATCTGTCTGAGTGTGTAAATTCAGATTTGATCGAGGAGTCATTTGATTGCGCGATTAAGTTAGGTATGAGGGAATCACAAATTATCGCTCCCACTAAGCAGTTGGTCGATAAAATTAATAAATTCGTTCAAAGAAAAATGTTAACTCAAGAGGTTATGGCAGATGATTCTGCTTGTTATTTAAGTCGATTTTATCGAGGAGATAGGGTGATTTGTACTGAAAACAATCACGAGATGGGGTTGCAAAATGGTGATATTGGTGAGTTTATAGGTATTGAATACGAAGATGATTATGAGTATGCGCATTTTGATTTTCATCACAAGTCCTACAAATTGACTGAACAAGATATCTTTGCTTCTCGGATCAAACTGGGTTGGTGTATTACTATTCATAAAACTCAAGGCTCTGAATTTAAAAATACGATCATTGTCATGCCTGAGCCATATAACAAAAGGAAGAAAAATAATTTTGTTGAAAGAAGTATGATTTATACTGCTCTTACAAGATATTCCAAATTAAGCGTTTTTGTTGGTAATAAAAATGCTCTTGCCAACGCTATAATGGCCAAGGAAAGGTGGAAAACACTGAAAACTTTGTTTGATCTTGATAGATATCATGAATTAGATGTTTTAAACAACAAAGTATCTTAATCGAATTAAGTAAAAATAGATTTCACCTCGCGTCAGCGAGGAGGAAAGGAATTAATTATCGCCAAAATTCTTGTGAGTCAATGTAATCATATATGCCTGTTAGTGCTGACGTAAATCCGCAGTTATTTGCCGCAACACAATACCATAAAAATATATGAAATGGTTTTTTATTCAAAAATGTTATATATAATCAGATTTAGCATTCACTAATTCAAAGATCTATTTTTAGTGGGGGAGTTTTATGTGGTTCTTCTGAACATAAGTATTTAACGAGTGATGTCGAAGAAACGGAGAGCAAATATTATTGCAGGAATAGCAAAAAATCTCTTTAGTATATGGTTTCTTTTCAGACTTAAAAGTATCCTCAACAGAATTCCCATTATTAACCAGTAAATCACGAAGTGATATAACCTTGGAACACTGATGCGTCACTTTTTTTTTCAAACGATTTCTATAACGCTTTTGCCTTGCTGCATGATTAATGCGACCTTGGTAGGTTTTTTGATACTTTTGTTTAGCCCTGCGACGAGCTTTTAAGTACATGATTGGAGCACACTGCTTACAATATCTATTCCCCCGATCACAGTGCCTACAAATGACTGTAGGTCTGTTGCATTTAAGGCAACCATACTGTCTAGGGCTATCATGCATGAGAACACCAAAACCTTTAAATATTAATACCAGTTTATAACCATTTCAGATTGGACTAGCGAATAAACAAACAATTTTTTATTGAGTTTTAATCGCTGAGAACAAAATATTATTGCCTTGGAAATAGTTGTATAACCCAATTTCATAATAATTCAAAAATATTAAAAATTCGTAGATATAAAGAAAAAATCTAGTGTTCGGCAAATAATCGCGGTTTTAGGGTGGCGTTAACATATGTCTTTGTATTTTATGATATTAATATGTTTGATAAAATATTTATTGACTTTAAAGTTATTGTTTGTTAAGGTTTTTTTAGTTTTTTGATTTGTTAGTACATACTTGCATTTTGAAATGGATTAACATGGAATAAAGGGATATTAGATGAAAGGATTCAAGTTTTTCAATGGAATCGTGCGAGTTTTCGCAATAGCCCTATCAATACTTTCAATTATGTATGATGAAATTAGTAGTCAAACAGGTGAACTCTATCCTATTGAACTTCCATATTCTTTAGCTATATAAAGAAATAAAAATTTTTTAACAATATATCGTTATATCGTTTTTTACTCTAAACATATTGCTGATTTAGTCTATCAAAAGTAAATATAGCAAAGTACATGTATCTACAGTCAATTGGCTACAACTGTAATAACTACTATAAAAGGATTTTCTAAAATGAAAATAAAAACCCTTGCTTTAACTTCAGTATACTTAATATCAACTAATCTTTTCGGTATAGAGCTACCTTCTAGCACACAAGATTCACTTTGTCAAAATGCAGGTGCTATATTTAGCCCTGTATACGCACACAATACAATTGGTGTAGCAGGAGCTTTTGAAAATGTAATCTCTACTAAAAGTGGGCTTTACACTGAAAGCGGCAATACTTTTAAGGTTAAAGCTAAACAAAACCATCAATTTTTTTGGAAATCAGGTGATCTTTATCCTACTTATGAAACAACTAGAAAGTTCTCTTATTTTTCAGGAAACCTTTTTCCTACGATGCACACAAACCTAACCGCAAGTGAAGACTACCATATTAACATTTCTAGAGGTAGCAACTACATAACTGTCATTGCTACAGATAAGGAAGTGAGACAGCAGGTTTGGGATGGAATTAAATGGGTTGATGATAACTTCGTTCCTTTATGTGAAGCAATACAAGTCTGGGGACACAATAAACCTGTTGTTTCATCTGGCAATATAAGTGGTGGATCTTCTATTTTAGCAAGTGTTAGCATTACACTTGATAATTACTCTAAAACAAAACGAGAAGGGAACGGTGAGCCTGTCGTGATTTGGAAGTTTGAAAATAATTTTTACAATCAAACCGAATCAATTACTACAAACAGTTCTTCAATTTCATTTGCACCTCAATATAATGGCGTATATGAAGTAAGCGTAAGTGTAAGTGATGGCACTTTATCCACTTCTTATACAGTTGGTGATATGATTTTTAATGGCGGCATAAATTGCACAACCTGTGGAAATATAAATTAGAAACTTACTGATCTGATATTTGTAATTCTATGGAATATTGAATTGCTTAAAATATTATTTCAATATTTCATACTATACAACTTAGGAAAATAGTTTACATGAAAATTATTACAATTATGCTTCTTTTAATAATCAGTAGTTGCTCACACAATAATAACCGAGGAAATCAGCAGTTAGTTGAAGAAGCTTTTAAAGTTATTACTGGTAATGAAATATCATATAGATCAGATGATTGCCCTAAAATAGAAGCTAGGTGTGCAGACGGTGATTATCAAGAATGGATACAAAAAAATGGTGAGACTGCTTGTGCTTGTAATAATTAATATTCACGTGCAGTTAAATTATAATAAGTCAACGAGCTATTGAAAATCAGTACTCTAAAATGGAGAAATAAAATCAAAACATATATTTTACCAATAATCACTCTTTTGTTCTTAATCCCAACCAAAAGTGAGGCTAATGAACAAAGGTACTCCTTCGGTTTAGGTATGGGATCAATTTATAGTGGAATAGGCTCAAACTTTGCCATTATATCTGATAAAGATATGAAATATATATCGATAGGATGCATTGAGTATAGTTCAAATAACGGTGCTGAATGTGGCTTAGGTTTAGGGTGGGTTAATACCGACTTGTTTAGTCCTGATAACAATAAGCATGGTTTAGGCTTATATATCAGCATGGTTGGACATGAAAGTAACACAATAAAAGTAAATGGAAATTTTGAAACTGAAGAAAATGATATTTATGGACTAGGTGTTAGCTATACATATTTTTTTAATGGTATTGGGAATTCAGGTATGAACATTGGAATATCTTCCCATTTAACTAATGCAGATTATAAAGATAACTATGGTGGTTTTCTTCAAATAGGCTACCAGTTTTGAATTATGTGGAGCTTTCATCAATGCTCTACATATTAAATTATATTGAGAACAGGTCAAAATCATTATAAATTAAACTTGTAGAACAAGTAGTGGACATAATAACCACTTTGGTTACTTAATATGAACACTACTTTAATTCAACTACAAACCCTTATATTGAGCGTTGTGAAAAGTATATATTTGAACGCCAGATAAATTGCGCCTAACAGCCTTTAGGGTCTATCACAAAATTTAACTAATATGCTAGGTTTTTCACCTGCTGATGTATTTTTTATTATTTGTGCTGCCCCACACAAATAACCTCTTCAGAAGCCTCAACTTCTGGGCCTAGCATAATCCCTAACCATCTGGTTTTTTCACTAGTATCTAGTGAAATTTTAATGATCATTGTTAATGGTACGGAAAGAAACATTCCAATTGGGCCAAAAATGAAACCCCAACCAATTAGTGAAGCAAATGTCACAAAAGTCGAAAGACCAAGCATTTTCCCCATTAGTTTTGGTTCAACAAAATTACCAATCAAATTATTAATTACAAAATAGCCTATGCCAGTCCATACAAACGCCCCAAACCCTAGTTGCACTAGTGCAAGTAATAAAGGTGGTATTGCAGCAATTAAGGAACCAATTGAAGGAATGTAATTTAACAGAAAAGCTACCATTCCCCATAAGAAAGGGTAGTCAACTTCTATTATTAACAATAGTGCAGTAGCTAGTACACCAGTTATAAGGCTTGTAATGGTTTTAATTGCCAGGTAATGACGGATTTTGCTTAATACATGGTTTACATGAAACATTTTTTCTTTAGAGTTTGAAAATGCTTTCGAAAACTTAGACGGGAAGCTTGTTGTTTCAGCGAGTAAAAATATAACACTAAGGAAGATGATGAAGAAATCGCCAAATATTACACCTACGCCACCTACGACTTGTGTTATTAGAGTCATGATATCTATTTTTTCAAACAGGGATTTAATCTCAAAACTGTCTATTGGTGCCCCAATTCCATCTAGCCAAACCACCAAATCAGTGAAACGAGTATTTAATCGTTCAATATAAAATTCCTTATTGCTATTGAAGGAATTAATAGAATCTCCAACTAAAACCATAACAGAATAAACAAAAATCATTATAACTGTAAGTACAATTAATATAGCTAAACCACGAGGCACTTTTTTACTTTCCATCCATCCAATAGGAGGTGTACAAACCACAGCAATAAATAAAGCCATTAAAAATTGGCTCAGCAATGGTGCTGCGAATTTTAATCCTGTGATGATAATTACTATTGATGCTAGGGTTACCAAAATAGAGGTAGACTGTTGCTGTAAATTACTCATGTAAAATATAACCTTGTTAATGATATTGTTTTTGTAACATGTGCTTCATTTAAATTCTAGCTATAAATCTAAATGGATTCTACATAATAAATCACTGTTAGACGTGTCCAGTAGTAATCTATAATAAATAATATTTTTTATTGTCCTGTTTCTTTTATAAATTTCTAGTATATACAGGGTCTATAGTGGTAATATATTTTTACCTTACTCCTATTGCATGCACACACATGGATAACCTAGAGAAAACTAGTATCAGATAAATTAGGAACTGTTGGTATGTTATTGAGTGTCCCATTAACCATGATTTTAAAAATAGGGTTAGAAAGTACGCCTGAAGGACGCTGGTTAGCTGTTTTACTCAGTGATGAAGATAGCGTTTTATTAGAAATAGAACAGATTCAAAAGAGTAAAGATTAATTGTTTAAATTGTTTGGAATAACTTGATGAATTTAATAAAAGTCAGCGATGTAAATAGCTGACTTTTTTATGGATATTATTTGATATTATTAATACTAATATGCCGCTACTGTTAATATTCTTTACAGTGTCTTACTCAATTGATCTATACGATTTTGAGTAATTAATATGTAGCATCGTTTATATGTTAATGTTGCACTTTTTTCTGGTGGTGTCGCAAAATATTGCCACCGACATTCATGCTCTCGAAAAGCAACAAAGTCACTTTCTGAACGTCTGAAAAGTTTTAGTGCTGCTGGGCGCCAAGTAGCTGTTATTTTCTCTTCCAAGTTTAAAATATGGGTGTTTATCCATGTTTGCAATTCGCGTTCAACCACTTCTTTTAAATTATCAAGGCAGAGTGATTGGCTTTTAGCCGTTTGCTCTACCTCTAAGCATGCGTCTAACGGATCATGAGCGTAGACAGGAGCAGAAAGTAATTGATACGTAAATATTAATACGCTTGAGATAGTTCTCTTGTTAATCATATTTTAAATAGAAGAAAATTATTAATTAGGTAATACTTTTTTATAAGGCTTCACGGTGACTTTTTCATAAACACCGGCTGCAATATAGGGATCAGCATCAGCCCATTGTTGTGCTGCTGTTAGGTCATCAAACTCTGCAATAATTAATGAGCCCGTAAAGCCAGCTGCACCCGGATCATTACTATCTATAGCGGGGCATGGGCCTGCAACTAATAAGCGTCCTTCACTTTGTAGAGTACTTAAGCGAGCTAAGTGAAGCTCTCTTACTGATAAGCGTTTTTCTAAACTGTTGCTGACGTCTTCACTGTATATTAAATATAACATTTGTTTTCCTATATTTTGTCATTATCTTTGTTGTGTTGAGGTTTACTTATTACATTTGAATTTATTTCAATACTATCTTCAATTGCGTTAGTTATGTCTTCGCTGTCATCACGCATATATTTGTGTAAAGATAATATTGTGATAATTGAGAAGGCAAACATAAGCCCAGTTAAGCCAAATACTTTAAAATTTACCCAAGTTTCTAAGTCAAAGTTAAAAGCAACATACCAATTTAGTACACCACATAAGGCAAAGAAAAGTGCCCAAGCTAGGTTTAGTTTAGTCCAAATAGGATCGGGAAGGTTTATTGATTCAGATAAAAATTGTTTAATAATATTCTTTTTAAATAGGTAATAACTAACGAGTAGCGCAACAGCAAAAAACTCATTGATGATCGTTACTTTCCATTTAATAAAAGCTTCATCGTGTAAAAAGATAGTTAAGCCACCAAAAACAGCGATTAAACCAAAAAATATCCAATTACGTGTGGGGACTTTTTCTTTTTTAATAATGTAATAAAGAATTTGTAAGGCTGAACTAGCAATTAATGAAGCGGTAGCCCAATAAATATCGACAAATTTATTTACTACAAAAAAGATAACTAATGGAATGTATTCAAAAAGTGCATGCATATTATAATTATTACAAGGAAGATACTGATGAATTGAGTTTAACGAAACTTCCTATACTTTAAAAGTTAAAGCTCAGTATCTTGTAAAATAAACCTACTTTCTTTGTAAGTATTGTTTAAATAGTAACTATTGAGCTTAGTATTTGATTTTTTAAGTGTATTTAATATTTCTATATGTAAAATAATTAAAGAGTGGTGACAAAGACATCTCAAAAAATAGTTAAGATGTCTTTATTATTCATCAATTTTTAAACTAATATCAGTAACGGGAACACAGCAGCAAGGTAGGATCTCATTTTCGCCGATAAAGGCTAACGGCTCCCCATCAGGGTAGCTTATCTCTCCTGAGGCTAGCGTGACTCGACAAGCTCCGCAAAATCCATCTCGACAGTGATAATGAACTTCGACACCTGCCTGCTCTAAACATTCCAATAAGCTTTGCTTTGATTGCTTATACGCTATGACCTTACCGTTGACACTAATTTGTGGCACTGGTTTTATCGAAGGTTTACTTGATGCAGGCATAGAAAGATATTTAAACGGTTTTACAAATCAAAATCATCAAAATCATCAGCATCAATAGTTGAATCTACTTGGCCAACTAAGTAACTTGATATCTCTGTTTCTTGAGGAGCTACTTGTACATTGTCACTAACTAAATAAGCATTCATCCAAGGGAGTGGGTTGCTTTTTATATCGAATGGCGCACCAAAACCAATGGCAGAAAGGCGTTGGTTGGAAATATATTCGATGTATTGATTCAATATTTCGGCATTCAATCCGATCATTGAACCATCTTTAAATAAGTATTGTGCCCATTCTTTTTCTTGTTCAACAACATCTAAGAATATTTGTAAACCAGCATCACGTAATTCAATGCTTATTTCTTGCATTTCAGGATCGTCTTTACCTGTCATCCAATTGTTTAAAATATGCTGAGTTCCCGTTAAATGAAGTGCTTCATCGCGAGCAATTAATTTAATAATTTTTGCATTGCCTTCAAGTAATTCACGTTCCGCAAAAGCAAATGAACAAGCAAAGCTAACGTAAAATCTGATTGCTTCTAAGGCGTTAACAGAGCATATAGCTAAATATAAACGTTCTTTAAGCTTACGTTTACTTACCTCGATAGTTTTCCCTTCAATGTCGTACGCGCCTTCACCAAGTGATTGTAACAATTGTGTGGTTAGAATAACGTCATCAAAATATTTTGAAATGCTACTTGCACGTTTTAAAATTGCCGGGTTGACAATAATGTCATCAAAAACTTCACCTGGATCGGTAAATAAATTACGTAAAATATGCGTGTAAGAGCGTGAGTGAATGGTTTCACTAAATGCCCAGGTTTCTACCCAAGTTTCAACTTCGGGTAATGATACTAGAGGTAATAAAACTGCATTAACTGAACGTGCAGCCATTGAATCAAGTAAAGTTTGATATTTTAAATTTGAAATGAAAATATGTTTTTCAGAGTCAGTTAAACCTTGCCAATCAGATCTATCTTTTGAAACATCAACTTCTTCTGGTCGCCAAAAAAATGAAAGCTGTTTTTCAATTAATTTTTCAAAAGCGACATATCGTTGCTGGTCATAACGAGAAACATTAACACTATTACCTAAGAACATTGGTTCAAGTAAAGCATTATTAGGCGTCTGATTAAACGTGGTGTACGTCATTATTTATTTATCCCTTAATATATTGCCATTGTTTTAAACGACAATAATGAATCGAGTAAAATTACCCGATTCATTTGATTTCATTTGTTGAATTGTGTTCGTTATATTATTTGATGATTGTTATATACCTGATTACGTAATCACTTAGGTATTATATTTTGCAAGCACCACCAGCGCAGCTATCATCTTCTACTTCCATATCATCATTCGCACCATCACGAGTGTTATGGTAATACATGGTTTTAACACCAAGCTTATAAGCAGTTAATATGTCTTTTAAAATTTGTTTAATTGGCACTTTGCCACCGTCAAACTTAGCCGGATCATAATTGGTATTTGCAGAAATAGTTTGGTCAACAAATTTTTGCATAATACCAACAAGCTCTAAATAACCTTCATTGCTTGGGATATTCCAAAGTAATTCGTAATTGTCTTTAAGTTTCTGATACTCAGGTACAACTTGTTTTAGTATGCCATCTTTACTGGCTTTAACACTGATCAAACCACGAGGTGGTTCAATGCCATTTGTTGCATTTGATATTTGAGATGAAGTTTCAGATGGCATCAAAGCCGATACAGTTGAATTACGTACACCATATTTTTGAATACTTGCGCGCAATGATTCCCAATCTAAATGTAACGGTTCACCGGTAATATCATCAATAGATTTTTTATAAGTATCAATTGGTAAAATACCTTGAGCAAGACGAGTTTCATCAAACTTAGGACAAGCACCTTTTTCTTTTGCTAAACCGTTAGTCGCTTTCAGTAAATAATACTGGATGGCTTCAAAGGTTTTATGGGTTAAATTATTGGCACTACCGTTTGAATAATATAAGCCATTTTTAGCTAAATAATAAGCATAATTGATTACACCTATGCCTAACGTACGGCGTGCTAAACTCGCACTACGGGCCGCAGGAATAGGGTAGTCTTGATAATCTAATAAGTTATCTAGCGCACGTACGGCTAAATCGGCCAACTCTTCTAGTTCATCAAGAGACTCAATTGCACCTAAGTTAAAAGCAGATAAGGTACAGAGTGCTATTTCACCATTTTCATCGTTGATATCAGTCATTGGCTTAGTTGGTAAGGCAATTTCTAAACACAAGTTACTTTGACGAATAGGGGCTTTGCTTGGGTCAAACGGACTATGAGTATTACAATGGTCAACGTTTTGTAAATATATACGGCCAGTACTCGCACGCTCTTGTGCGAATAACGTAAATAACTCTATTGCTTTAATGCGTTTTTTACGAATTGAATCATCGTTTTCATATTGTACATAAAGCGCTTCAAACTTGTCTTGATCTTCAAAGAATGCATCATAAAGTCCTGGAACATCACTAGGGCTAAACAGGGTAATATGGCCACCTTTAATCAGACGTTGATACATGACTTTGTTAAATTGAACGCCGTAATCTAAATGTCTAACACGGTTTTCTTCAACACCACGATTGTTTTTAAGTACTAGTAAGCTTTCAACTTCTAAATGCCAAAGCGGATAGAACAAGGTAGCGGCACCGCCACGAACACCACCTTGTGAACAACTTTTAACGGCTGTTTGGAAATGTTTGTAGAAAGGGATACAACCGGTATGAAATGCTTCACCATTACGAATAGTACTACCTAATGCACGAATACGTCCTGCATTAACGCCAATTCCAGCACGTTGAGAAACATATTTTACTATTGCGCTTGATGTTGCGTTAATCGAATCTAAAGAATCATCACATTCTATTAATACACATGATGAAAATTGACGAGTTGGTGTTCTAACACCCGCCATTATTGGGGTTGGTAACGATATCTTAAAGGTTGATATAGCGTTATAGAACCCCTTAATATAACTTAACCTAGTTTCTTTCGGATATTTAGCGAATAAACAGGCAGCAACTAAAATATATAAAAACTGTGCGCTTTCATAAATTTCACCATTAACACGGTTCTGTACTAAGTATTTACCTTCGAGTTGCTTAACTGCAGCATAGCTGAAGTTTAAATCACGACTATGATCTAAAAATAGCGACATATGTTCGAAATCGCTTTCATCGTAATCAACTAATAAATGTTGATCATATTTACCTGAGTCAACCAGCTTCACTATATGGTCATATAGTTTTGGTGGCTCAAATTGGCCATAAGCTTTCTTACGTAAATGAAAAACCGCTAGTCTGGCAGCTAAATATTGATAATCAGGTGTCTCTTCTGATATTAAATCTGCGGCTGCTTTAATAATCGTTTCATGAATATCAGCCGTTTTAATACCATCATAAAATTGAATATGAGATTTTAATTCAACTTGAGAAACAGAAACGTCATCAAGATCTTCAGCTGCCCAAGCAATAACGCGGTGAATTTTCTCTAAATCGATGGGTTCTTTTTCGCCATTACGCTTAGTAACAAAAAGTTTATTAGTCATGAAAGGCCTGTGGTGTAAATTGTTATTGTTTTCTTTAGTTTTAAAACGTTATTTATCACTAAAGAGTCCTGTGTTGTACCTGCTTTTCAAATAGCCTAATAAATAGACTGGTTAAAAAGTGCATGCACAACATCTAGGGTTTGTTTGTAAATATAGACACAAGATAATGAGGTTTGGTTATTATTGCAAGTGATAAAAAAGTGCTAATTTCACTTGATTTTTCGATTGATTGCATTAGGTTAGTAATGACTAACCTACTACCATTAAAAGCTTTAGTAATTTGCTAAAATCAATCTTTATTTTTAAATAAATAATTCGCTAAAAATATTTTAATTAATTTTAATATATTTTCACAACGATTAAATATGGAATTTGAGAGAAATAAAAATAATTATTTAAATCAATTGCTTAGCTGTTTTGTTTGTAGTTTGAACAACTTGATTGAAAAAAAAACAAATGCGTAAATTATATTTTCTTACAGCACAAAATGTAGTTCACATCTAAGTTATTTGTTAATTTATGATTCTCAGAAATTGGATTGTAATGAATACCGCTAGCATCAATACAATTTAACCCACATTGTTCAGCCCAACTTATTAATTGCGAAGGCTTGATAAACTTATCATGCTCATGTGTACCATCAGGTACTAACTTAAATATTTTCTCTGCGGCTAAAATAGCAAGTAAATAAGATTTGACTGTTTTATTGAGTGTTGAGAAAAAGACTAAACCACCAGGTTTTACTAAGTTTGCACAAGCATTTATTATAGAAGCAGGGTCGGGAACATGCTCTAGCATTTCCATACAAGTTACCATGTCAAAACTTTCGTGGTTTTGTTGTGCTTTTTCTTCAGCGGTTATTTTTTCGTAATTAATTGTTAAACCTGACTCGAGTGCGTGTAACTTAGCAACGTTAAGTGGTTCAGTTCCCATATCAATACCAGTAACATTAGCACCTAATTTAGCTAAAGATTCTGATAAAATACCACCACCACAGCCAACATCAATTACCTTTTTAGAAAAGAGTTCGCTTTGTTGTTCGCTAATATGCTGACATATAAATTGTACTCTTAGTGGGTTAACCTGATGTAATGGTTTAAAATCACCTGTTAAATCCCACCACTGATTTGCAATTTGCTCAAATTTAGCAATCTCAGCATCATTCACATTCAGCATTTTATTAGTTTCTGTCATGGTTATATCTAGTTAATTTTTGAATTATTCAATTCTAAACGAAACTTTTAACTAAGCAAAGCGCAAACGAAGCGCAAACAGCAGCTAAAGTAATAGAGTAGATCAATTTAACTGTGCATTTGTTGTTTTTATCATCACTTTTTTATTAGTACTCCATCACCTTGTAAATGGGCAAATAAAGCTGTTTGGCATCACTCAAAATTGTGCTATTATGCCGCGTTGATTTATATATTTTTTATGAAAATATAATAATAAAAATATTGTGATTTTATAGTTACATTTTAAGTTAAGGGATACGTCTATATATGTCAGATCTGGCCAAAGAAATAGTTCCAGTAAATATTGAGGATGAGTTAAAAACATCCTACCTAGATTATGCCATGAGCGTAATCGTTGGGCGTGCATTGCCTGACGTTCGCGATGGATTAAAACCTGTACATCGTCGCGTATTATTCGCTATGGAAGTTTTAGGGAATGATTGGAACAAACCTTATAAAAAATCAGCCCGTGTGGTTGGTGACGTTATAGGTAAATATCACCCGCACGGTGATACTGCTGTTTACGATACTATCGTTCGTATGGCGCAATCATTTTCTTTACGTTATATGTTGGTTGATGGTCAAGGTAATTTCGGCTCTGTTGATGGTGATAGTGCAGCTGCAATGCGTTATACCGAAATTAGAATGTCTAAAATTGCGCATTCGATTCTTGCCGACTTAGATAAAGAAACTGTTGATTTTGTACCTAACTATGATGGTACAGAGTTTATTCCAGCAGTAATGCCTACCCGTATTCCTAACCTACTTGTTAATGGTGGTTCAGGTATTGCTGTTGGTATGGCTACTAATATTCCACCGCATAATTTAACAGAAGTTATTAACGGTTGTTTAGCGTTAATCGATAACAGTGACATTACGTTTGAAGAACTTTTAACGCATATCCCTGGTCCTGATTTTCCTACTGCCGCTATTATTAGTGGTAGAGCAGGTATAGAAGAAGCATACCGAACAGGTCGTGGTAAAATAAAGATTCGTGCACGTGCAGAAATTGAAGTTCACGAAACATCAGGTAAGGAAACAATCATTGTTCACGAATTACCTTACCAAGTTAACAAAGCACGCCTGATTGAAAAAATGGCTGAGCTTGTTAAAGAAAAACGTCTTGAGGGTATTTCAGCATTACGTGATGAGTCTGATAAAGACGGCATGCGTATGGTTATCGAGATTAAACGTGGCGACGTAGGTGAAGTTGTATTAAATAACTTATTTAAACTTACGCAAATGCAAGTATCTTTTGGTTTTAATATGGTGGCATTAGGTAATGGCCAACCGAAAATATTTAATCTAAAAGAAATGCTTGAAGAGTTTGTTCTTCATCGCCGTGAAGTTGTTACGCGTCGTACTATCTTCGAACTTAGAAAAGCCCGTGATCGAGCACATATATTAGAAGGTCTATCGATTGCGCTTGCTAATATTGAACCTATCATTGAATTAGTTAAAACCTCTCCGTCAAGAAAAGAAGCGGAAGAGCAGTTAGTTGCTCATGGTTGGGACTTAGGTAATGTTAGCGCAATGCTAGAGCGAGCAGGTACTCATGCAGCTCGTCCTGAGTGGTTAGAGCCACAATTTGGTATTCGTGATAATAAATACTATTTAACGCCGGTTCAAGCAAAGGCGATTGTAGAACTACAATTGTATAAGTTAAGTGGTCTTGAACATGAAAAAATTCTAAATGAGTACAAAGAGTTATTAGATCTTATTGCTGAATTAATGCTTATTTTAGAAAGTCCTGAGCGTTTAATGGAAGTTATTCGCGAAGAACTAGAAGTTATTAGAGATGAATTTGGTGATGAACGCCGAACAGAAATTACTAATGCGTCTCATGATTTATCACTAGAAGATTTAATAACTGAGGAAGATGTTGTCGTAACACTTTCTCACGAAGGTTATGTTAAGTACCAAGTGTTAAGTGATTATGAAGCTCAACGTCGTGGTGGCAAAGGTAAAGCTGCAACTAAGATGAAAGAAGAAGATTTTATTGAACGCTTATTAGTCGCTAACACTCATGATACTATATTATGCTTCTCAGATCGCGGTAAGTTGTACTGGTTGAAAGTTTATCAGTTACCACTAGCAAGTAGAACGGCCCGTGGCCGTCCAATTGTTAATATTTTACCATTAGAGAATGATGAACGTATTACAGCAATTCTACCTGTACGTGAGTATGAGGAAGATAAATACATTATCATGGCGACAGCGTCTGGTACTGTTAAGAAAACAGCGTTAACTGCTTATAAAAATCAAAGAGCTAACGGTATTATTGCGTTAAATCTACGTGATGACGATACCTTAATTGGTGTTGATATTACAGATGGTAATAATGACATCATGTTGTTCTCCGATGCGGGTAAAGTTGTACGCTTCAACGAAAAAGTTCGTGATAGTGAAACAGGTGAAATTAAGCTTGATCCTGAAACAGGTGAACAACGTTGGGCGTTAAAACCTATTGGTAGAACCGGTACTGGTGTTCGTGGTATTAAACTTGAAGACGATCAAAAGGTAGTATCACTGATTGTTCCTAAGAATGACGGTCCTATTTTAACCATTACTGAAAATGGTTTTGGTAAACGTACTGACCTAAATGAGTATCCTGCGAAGAGTAGAGCAACGAAAGGTGTTGTTTCTATTAAAGTTAGTGAACGTAACGGTAAAGTTGTTGGCGCTGTTCAAGTTGAAGATCTTGACGAGATTATGGTTATCACTGATAACGGTACATTAGTACGAACGCGTGTTAATGAAGTGAGTGTTATTGGTCGTAATACCCAAGGTGTTCGTTTAATTCGTACAGTTGAAGGTGAACATGTTGTTGCACTTCAACGTATTGATGAGGTTATTGAGCCAGAATTACCCGAAGGAGAAGAAGGTGAGAATGTAGATGCTATTGAAGCAGAGCAAACATTATCCCCTGATACTTCTGAAAGTAATGAACAATTAGATAACGAAAGTACACCCGACGACCAATAATAGGCGTCACATATGAAATAAAGGCGGCTAATAACCGCCTTTTTTTATGTTCAGGATGAACGGTATTTCGCGGTGCCATGTCGTTACAAGGATGTGACTTATTAGGATAATGCAGGAGCAATTATCCTGATGGTAAAGAGCGTGTATGTTCAAGAGGAGCAGTATTTTGCGGTGCCATGTCGTTACAAGGAGGTAACTTATTAGGATTATGCAAGGAGCAATTATCCTGATGGCAAAGCACGTGTATGTTCAGGATGAACGGTATATCAAGTGTATATTTTAAGGCTTGATAAGTTAAAGTCACCTATTTTGAGAAAAAGATAATGTCAGAAATATTTAATTTTTGTGCGGGTCCAGCAATGTTACCTAAGCCGGTAATGGCAAAAGCACAAAAAGAGTTTATTCATTGGAATAATACAGGTAGCTCAGTAATGGAGCTAAGTCATCGTAGTAGTGTATATATGGCTATGGCTGCAAAAGCTGAAGCAGATTTACGTGAACTTATGGCTATCCCAAGCAATTATAAAGTATTATTTTGCCATGGTGGCGGACGAGGTCAATTCTCAGCGGTACCGCTAAACTTATTGCCACCAGGTAAATCTGCTGATTATATCGTGAATGGTTCATGGTCAAAAGCGGCAGCTATTGAAGCGCAAAACTTCGGTGAAATTAATGTGATTAATATTCGAGAAGAGCATTCTGATGGTGAAATAAGCTTAATGCCGAGTGAACAATGGCCACTCAATAGTGATGCTGCTTATGTTCATTACTGTCCGAATGAAACGGTTGATGGCATTGAAATTAATGATGTACCTGATACCAATGGCATTCCACTTGTTGCTGATATGTCATCAACTATCTTATCTCATGAAATAGATGTCACTAAATTTGGTGTTATTTATGCTGGAGCTCAGAAAAACATTGGACCTTCAGGGTTAACAATTGTCATTGTTCGTGAAGATTTACTTGGGAATGCACAAAAAGCAACACCTTGTATTATGAATTACGAAACTTCAGCCAATAATGATTCTATGTATAACACGCCACCAACGTATGCATGGTATTTAGCAGGATTAGTTTTTCAATGGCTTAAAGCACTAGGTGGAGTGAGCGCCATAGCTAAAGTCAATCAGGCTAAAGCTGAATTGTTGTACCAAACAATCGATGCCAGTGATTTTTATCAAAACACTGTTGAACACAAGTATCGTAGTAAAATGAATATCCCATTTTGGCTTAAAGATGAAAGCTTAAATGAAACGTTTTTAGCACAAGCTGAACAACAAGGCTTAATGGCTTTACAAGGTCATAGAATTGTCGGTGGTATGCGTGCAAGTATATACAATGCAATGCCAATTGAAGGTGTGCAAGCGTTGGTTGATTTTATGCAAGAATTTGAAAAGGGGAATAAGTAGTATGGAGCAGTTAACATTACAGCCAATTGGCAAGATTAACGGCGAGATTTTCTTACCAGGCTCAAAAAGCTTATCTAATCGTGCATTGCTAATTGCCGCATTGGCTAATGGCGTGACTAAAATTACTAACTTACTTGTTAGTGAAGATATTGAGCATATGCTTAACGCATTAACAACACTTGGTATTAAATACACGTTAAGTGATTGTGGTACAGAATGTACTGTTGTTGGCAATAATGGCTTTTTTAAAACAGATAAACCTTTAGACTTATATTTGGGTAATGCAGGTACTGCAATGCGTCCATTATGTGCTGCATTAGCTGCCAGTGAAGGGGAATTTGTTTTAACAGGTGAACCACGAATGAAAGAGCGACCTATTGGTCATTTGGTTGATGCACTTGCACAACTTGGTGCTGGTATAGAGTACCTTGAAAATAAAGATTACCCACCAGTAAAAATATCTGGTAAAGCGTTAACAGGTAAAACTGTTAGTATTGATGGTTCAATTTCAAGCCAGTTTTTAACAGCGATATTAATGGTTGCCCCTTTATTAGCAACAGACACCAATATCGAAATTGAAGGTGAATTAGTTTCTAAGCCATATATAGATATTACACTTAATATCATGAGTCGATTTGGCGTGGATGTGCAAAATAATAACTATCAATCCTTTATCGTTACAGGTAACCAATCATACCAAGCTGTTGAAAAGTACATGGTTGAAGGGGATGCCTCTTCAGCGTCATACTTTTTAGCTGCCGGTGCAATTAAAGGTGGAAAAGTTACAGTACATGGTGTTGGAACATTAAGTGTTCAAGGTGATAAACATTTTGCCGATGTGCTTGAAAAAATGGGTGCAGAAGTTACTTGGGCTGATGAATCAATCAGTGTTGTAGGTAAACCATTGACGGCAGTTGATATGGATATGAATCATATCCCTGACGCTGCAATGACTATTGCAACAGCGGCACTTTTTGCGAAAGGTACAACAACCATTCGTAATATTTATAATTGGCGAGTAAAAGAAACTGATAGATTAACTGCTATGGCAACAGAGCTTAGAAAGGT
This sequence comes from Colwellia sp. 5_MG-2023, assembly GCF_030547795.1. NCBI lineage: Bacteria > Pseudomonadati > Pseudomonadota > Gammaproteobacteria > Alteromonadales > Colwelliaceae > Colwellia > Colwellia sp. 5_MG-2023. Next base: position 20,934 of record NZ_JAUOPW010000022.1, read on the forward strand.
AGGGGCAGAAGTAATAGAGGGTGAAGATTTTATTACTATAACTCCGCCAGCTTCATTAAAGCATGCTGAAATTGATACTTATAATGATCATCGTGTCGCTATGTGTTTTTCGCTTGTGGCATTAAGTGATACACCTGTCACTATCAATGACCCTAAATGTACGGCGAAAACATTTCCTGACTACTTTGACAAATTAGCACAAGTTTCTTGTTAAACAGGTTACAAAATATTTTTTTTGGCGATTTTAATACATAAATCCAGTATAATTCTGCCGATTTTTGAGATAAGGAGAAATATGTATGCTGGAAAGCATTCCCGTCATTACTATTGATGGCCCAAGTGGGGCAGGCAAAGGAACTGTTGCCAGAATTGTTGCTGAACAGCTTGGTTGGCACCTACTCGATAGTGGTGCTATCTATCGTGTACTTGCTGTAGCAACCCAACATCATCATGTTAATCTTGATGATGAAGAACACTTGATTCCTATGGCAGCGCACCTTGATGTACAATTTGAAATAACGGGTGAAGGCGAAAGTAAAGTTATTTTAGAAGGTGAAGATGTTACTGACACCATTCGAACAGAGGAAATTGGTGCTCTAGCATCAAAAGTTGCTGCTTTTCCGCGTGTTCGTGAAGCTTTATTACGTAGACAGCGTGCATTTAGTGTTGCTCCTGGGTTAGTTGCTGATGGTCGCGATATGGGAACTGTTGTTTTCTCTAAAGCACCAGTGAAGGTTTTTTTGACGGCTAGTGCAGAAGAAAGAGCAGAACGCCGATTTAATCAGTTGAAAGAGAAGGGCTTTGATGTTAAAATCGGGCGCCTTTTGGATGACATACGTCAACGAGATGAAAGAGATAGCAACCGAGAAGTCGCTCCTCTTATTCCCGCAGAAGGTGCGTTAATTATTGATTCTACTGGCCTTTCTATACAAGAAGTGGTCAATAAAGTCCTTTCATTTGCGAATGGAAAGTTAACATAAACCCTTATTTTTTTTATTGATGTTGAAAAACTAAATAAAAATAAATTTAACTAAAGCCTACGTCATGGATGTACCGAGGCTAAATTAATAACCCCATGAAACAATGATGTTGACTGGATTAATAACTGAGTTAATAGACAAGTTATGATGGAAAATTTTGCAGAACTTTTTGAAGAAAGTTTAAAAGAAATCGAAACTCGCCCGGGTTCAATTATCCGTGGCACAATCGTTAAAGTAACCAAAGACAACGTAATTGTTGACGCTGGTCTTAAATCTGAGAGTGTAATCTCAATCGACCAATTCAAAAACGCTGCTGGCGAAGTTGAAGCGGTTGTTGGTGATGAAGTAGATGTATCGCTTAAAGCTACAGATGATGGTTTCGGTGAAACTATACTTTCACGTGACGATGCTAAACGTCACGAAGCATGGCAAGTACTTGAAAAAGCTTACGAAGAAAAAGAAACTATTATCGGTGTTATCAACGGTAAAGTTAAAGGTGGTTTCACGGTTGAAGTTAGCAATATTCGCGCTTTCTTACCGGGTTCATTAGTTGATGTACGTCCAGTACGTGACACAGCTCACCTTGAAGGTAAAGATTTAGAATTCAAAGTTATTAAGCTTGATCAAAAGCGTAATAACGTAGTTGTTTCACGTCGTGCTGTTATCGAAGCAGAAGGTAGTGCAGAACGTGATGAATTACTAGAGTCATTAGCGGAAGGCCAAGAAGTTAAAGGTATCGTTAAAAACCTTACTGATTACGGTGCATTCGTAGACTTAGGCGGCATTGACGGCCTACTTCACATCACAGATATGGCTTGGAAACGCGTTAAGCACCCAAGTGAAATCGTAAATGTTGGTGATGAAATTCAAGTTAAAGTATTGAAATTTGACCGTGAGCGCACTCGTGTATCTCTAGGTATGAAGCAGTTAGGCGAAGATCCATGGGTAGCAATTGCTAACCGTTACCCAGAAGGTTCTAAACTTTCTGGTCGTGTAACTAACTTAACTGACTACGGTTGTTTCGTTGAAATCCAAGAAGGCGTTGAAGGTTTAGTTCACGTTTCTGAAATGGATTGGACTAACAAAAACATCCACCCATCTAAAGTTGTTAACTTAGGTGACACTGTTGAAGTACTAGTATTAGAAATTGACGAAGAACGTCGTCGTATTTCTTTAGGTCTTAAACAATGTATCGCTAACCCTTGGGAAGAGTTTGCTAAAAACTTCAACAAAGGTGATAAAGTATCAGGTAAGATTAAGTCAATCACTGACTTCGGTATCTTCATTGGTCTTGATGGCGGCATAGATGGTTTAGTTCACTTATCTGATATTTCATGGGCTGGCGGTGAAGAAGCTGTTCGTGATTATAAGAAAGGCGATGAAATCACTGCTATCGTTCTTCAAGTTGACCCTGAGCGTGAGCGTATCTCTCTTGGTGTTAAACAAGCTGAAGATGACCCGTTCAACATGTACTTAACTGATAAGAAGAAAGGTACTATCGTTACTGGTAAAGTAACTGAAGTTGACGCTAAAGGCGCTACAATTGAGTTAGCTGAAAGTGTTGAAGGTTACTTACGTGTTAGCGACATTTCTGTAGAGCGTATCGAAGATGCATCTACAGTAATTAAAGTTGGTGATGACGTTGAAGCTAAGTTTATGGGTGTGGATCGTAAGAACCGTACTATCAGCTTATCTATCAAAGCAAAAGATCAAGCAGAAGAACGTGATGCAATGGAAAACCTAAACCAAGTTGAAGAAACTGGTTTAAGTGCTATGGCTGCTGCGTTTAAAAATGCTAAAAACTAATATCTTGTAACAAGATACTAATTTTATTTTTTGCACTTTTTATAGATTGTATTACACTATAAAAAGACTAGGGGAGGAGAATGTTATTATTCTCCTCTTATATTAACCTCATTAGCACGATGCTAGATGAATACTGGAGGGTCATATGACCAAATCAGAACTCATTGAAAAACTAGGTGATAAATTCAGCCATTTATCAGCTAGAGATGTAGAACAATCGATTAAAGAAATCTTAGAATTAATGGCGCAATCTTTATCTAAAGGAGAACGCATTGAAATTAGAGGGTTTGGTAGTTTTTCATTACATTATCGTGCTCCTAGAGTTGGTAGAAACCCAAAAACAGGTGAATCAGTTGAGTTAAGTGGTAAATACGTACCTCACTTTAAACCTGGTAAAGAGTTACGAGAAAGAGTTAATCTTTCAGCTGCTTAATCGCTGCATCATTGTAAGCTCATTGCAAAAGCAAGAAAAAAATTGGATAATAAACGGTATACTTTAGTATGCCGTTTTTTTTTGGTAATTATTTTTTATATTCGAAAGACGCTTACGTAATTTCACCAACAACTTCAAGCGAGACAGTCCAACGTGCGAATTTATTTTACTCTTTTATTAGTTCTAATTTTACTCGCCATTGCTTTTGTTTTTGGTAGCCAAAATGATCAAATAATTTCATTAAATTATTTGATCGCTAGAATTGAGCTTTCTATTGCAGCAGCTGTTAGCTTATTTACCGGGATTGGTTTTTTTCTTGGTTTGTTAGCAACCATTATTTGGCGATTGATCCGCAAGGGTAAAAAGTCTTTAGCCAAAAACCGCTCAACTGAAATATAGAAATAAGTAACCAAATGATAGAGCTCCTTTTCTTACTACTCCCAGTAGCTATGGCCTATGGCTGGTTTATGGGAAGAAATAGCATAAAGCAAAAAGATCAAACCATTAAACAAGACTTGTCTATCAAGTACTCCACCGGACTAAACTACTTACTTTCTAATCAAAAAGATAAAGCAATAGACTCACTGCTTGATGCATTAAAAGTTGAAGATGATAGTGTGGAAGCACATTTTGCCATGGCTAATCTCTTTCGTAAAAGAGGTGAATTGGATAGAGCATTAAAAGTACATGAACATTTAGTTCGTCATGGCAACCTACCTACAAAAGACAAACAACAAGCAGTCTACGAGTTAGGTAAAGATTTTTTAAGTGCAGGTCTATATGATCGTGCAGAAAAAATGTTTAATAAATTATTAAAATCTCCTGATTATGGACTGAAATCATTAACTTATTTGCTGCAAATATTTCAATCTACTAAAGATTGGCAACGTGGTATTAGTCATAAAAAATTAGCCATTAAATTTAATGATAAACGTTTATTACATACGTTAGCTAATTTTTATTGTGAACAAGCAACAACTGCTTTTGAGCAAGATAAATTTATTGAGGTAATTGAATTACTTGAACAAGCACTCAAGTTGGATCCTAATTCTTGCCGTGCTAATTGGTTGATGGCTAAGATTTATGAAAATCATAAGCAGTGCGAGTTAGCGGGAAAATGTTATCAAGATATCTATACACAGGATAAAGATTTCTTTCCTGACGTTATCGATCAAATGCATCAATGTTATCTTGACCTTGATGCTAGTGATGAATTTTTTAGTTTTATTAAAAAAGTTTATGATGAAACGGCAAGTTCCAGTGCGCTTATTTCTTATTTAAGTCATGTTGAAAAAAAACATGGCAATAAAAAAGCTAAAGAGTTTTTATTATCAGCACTTAAACGCAGACCCACTATTCGAGGCTTTAAACACCTAGTTAAAATGGAAATGAGCCAAAGTGACCAAATAGAGAACAAGGCTAGTTTAGATTTAATAAAAGATCTAATCAGTGAATATTTAAAACTTAAACACAGGTATAGTTGTCGTAGTTGTGGTTTTAATAGTTCGACCCATTATTGGTCTTGTCCATCATGTCACGAATGGGAACAGCTTAAGCCAGTTCGAGGCCTTGAAGGTGAATAATTTAATCTTTCTTTGTTCTAAAGCTCAATAACTGCATCGGAAGTACTCATTGACTATCGTCAACTCCGTGCTTTCTCTTTGCTCTTGAACTATAGAACTTTGAAAGAAGTCATTATTAATAAAATGATCGTAATTTAGTTAAGCAGTTAAGTAAATAAAGTCGACTAATTTAACATTGTTATTATAAGTTTCAAATAATACGCCCTTCCGGTTGTGTCTTAAGTCGGAATCTATAGCTATTAACATAAATTATACTGTAAGAGCGACATTGTCGCGTGAAAGAATTGAAAATAGGAACTCCCATGTTTGACCCAAAAGTTGTTGTCGCTTTAGACTTTGATAAAAAAAATGATGCTTTGTCGTTTGTAGACAGAATTTCTCCGACAGAGTGCAAACTTAAGGTAGGCAAAGAAATGTTTACCTACTTTGGTCCAGATTTTGTTAAAACGTTAACAGGGAAGGGCTTTGATGTCTTTCTTGATTTAAAGTTTCACGACATTCCTAATACCGTGGCAAAAGCGGTAACGGCTGCGGCTGACTTAGGTGTTTGGATGGTTAATGTACATGCTAGTGGTGGTAGTCAAATGATGACTAAAGCAAAACAAGCATTAGATAACTATGGTAACGATGCACCACTGTTAATTGCAGTTACGGTATTAACTAGTATGGCACAAGATGACTTAACAGGTTTAGGTATTAATAAAACACCAGCAGAGCAAGTTAACTTTTTAGCAAAATTAACTAAACAAAGTGGCCTTGATGGCGTCGTTTGTTCAGCATGGGAAGCAGAACAATTAAAGCATGATTTAGGTAAAGAGTTTAAATTGATCACGCCAGGAATAAGACCTGAAGGCTCAGCACAAGACGATCAACAACGTATTATGACCCCAAAACAAGCTATTGATGTTGGTGTCGATTATTTGGTGATCGGACGTCCTATTACTAAAGCGGCTGATCCACAATTAGTTTTACAACAAATTAACGCCTCAATTTAATTTTTAACTTATTTTCAGGTTTACTCCTGAAAATTAAGATAGTAAATTCTCCTTTATTGAAAGAGTTTAGTTATAAGATTTATCTTATGGTTAAACTCTTTGTTCGCATTGATATTCGCTATAGCAGTATGGGTTAATGCTAGTTGATAGAGATTCTTCTATTTGAAATAAAAGTCGTTATTTAATATTTTAAGCAAAAAAAACCAGGTAATTAAATTACCTGGTTTGATATTTTTCTTATGATAAATAAAAGTTATTTTTCGTATTGACTGATGAAAGCAACAAGATCTAATACCTTGTTTGAGTAACCAATTTCATTATCGTACCAAGATACAACTTTCACAAAAGTATCAGTTAAAGCAATACCTGCTTTAGCATCAAATACTGAAGTACATACTTCACCAACAAAGTCATTAGAAACAACAGCATCTTCTGTGTAATCTAAAATACCTTTTAACTCACCTTGAGAAGCCGATTTCATTGCTTCACAAATTTCAGCATAAGTAGCTGGTTTTTCAAGGTTAACTGTTAAATCAACTACAGAAACATCAGGAGTAGGTACACGGAATGCCATACCAGTTAATTTACCATTCAATGCTGGAATAACTTTACCTACAGCTTTTGCTGCACCTGTTGAAGATGGAATGATGTTTTGGCCAGCACCACGACCACCACGCCAATCTTTAGCAGAAGGGCTATCTACAGTTTTTTGAGTTGCTGTAGTCGCATGAACTGTTGTCATTAGGCCATCTTTAATGCCCCAGTTATCATTTAATACTTTTGCAATTGGCGCCAAGCAGTTAGTGGTACAAGAAGCATTAGATACCACATCTTGTCCTGCATATTCAGCTAAATTAACACCACAAACAAACATCGGTGTATCATCTTTAGAAGGTGCCGAAAGCACAACTTTTTTAGCGCCAGCTTCAATATGTTTACGTGCTGTTTCGTCTGTTAAGAACAAACCTGTTGATTCAACTACAACATCAACATCGATTTCATTCCATTTTAAATCAGCAGGATTACGCTCTGCCGTAACACGTACTACTTTATCGTTAACGATAAGTTGTCCGTCAACAACATCAACAGTACCATTAAAACGACCATGCGTTGAATCATATTTCAACATGTATGCCATGTAATCAATATCAATTAAATCATTAATACCAACTACTTCAATATCATCTCTTGCTGCAGCAGCACGAAATACGAAACGACCAATACGGCCAAAACCATTTATACCTATTTTAATTGTCATAGAACTCTCCCAGAAACTCAATATGTAGTAAAATTACATCATTTTAGGAAAAATTCAAGTTAAAGTTTGCATATATGACGTAAAATGTCATTTTAAGTTAATTATTTACATGTTTTTGCTAATAAATAGATATTTATTGTAGAATATTTCAGAATATGTAGCTTTATTCGCTATTTTCATGATTTAGCAATAGCTGCATGTTAGAATAATGTTATTCCGATGTACCTTTTATATTTTATCTTTGGGAAATAAAGATCAAAATCGTTACATCAGTATAAGCTTCATATAGTAAAATTTATCAATATCAAGTCAACACATTAGTGTAGAGCATTAATCTTTAGGAAAATAATTTTATGACACAGGATAAAATTTTGTGTGACATCGGTTTTATTGGCTTAGGCGTTATGGGTAAAAACCTTGTACTGAATCTTGCCGATAATGGCTACAATATAGCAGCTTTTGATTTATCAGCAGAAAAAGTTCAAAGCGTTATTGAGCAAGATAAAGAGGAAAACACAACGGGTTTACCTCGTGTTTATGGATGCTCATCCTACACTGAATTATTAGCTCAGTTAAAGGCACCTCACCTTATTGTGTTGAGTGTTCCTGCTGGCTCGCCTGTTGATCAAGTTTGTGAGAGTTTAATTGGTGCTGGAGTTCAGCCAGACGATATTGTTATTGATACAGGCAATAGCCTTTGGGTTGATACCGTTGCTCGTGAACAAAAATATAAAAATAATTTTTTATTATTTTCTTCAGCTGTTTCAGGAGGAGAAGTTGGAGCACGTTTTGGACCTTCATTAATGCCAAGTGGTTCACCTTATGCTTGGACTCGGGTTAAACCTATTTGGGAAGCCATTTCAGCTAAAGTTGATGCAAATACAGGCAAGCCTATTGAACGAACAAAACCAGGCCAAGTTGTTACTGAAGGTGAACCTTGTGCCACTTATATTGGGCCTGCTGGTGCAGGGCATTATGTTAAAATGGTGCATAATGGTATTGAATATGCGGACATGCAAATTATTTGTGAAGCCTATCATATTCTAAAATCCGGTTTGGGTTTATCTTCTGATGAAATAGCTGATATTTTTGAAAACTGGAATGGTGGTTTACTTGATAGTTATTTAATGGAAATTAGTGTGGAAGTGCTTCGCCATAAATCAGTTGATACAGGCACAACACTTATTGATCTTATCCTTGATAAAGCGGGACAAAAAGGTACGGGTCTGTGGACCGCGATGAGTAGTTTAGAGGTAGGTTGTCCAGCACCTACTATTGCTCAAGCCGTTTATGCTCGTTCAATTTCATCATTTAAAGATTTACGTGTTAAGGCATCCACAATATTAAGTGGACCAGCAGAGACAAGCTTATCAAGCCAAGAACAACATGATTATATCGAACAACTGCATGATGCTATTTACTGCGCTAAAATGTGTGCGTACGCACAAGGTTTTCAGCTAATGAAATTAGCTGCGAAAGAACATGGTTGGACGCTTGATTTTGCTAATATTGCAAAAATTTGGCGTGCTGGGTGTATTATTCGAGCGACATTTTTACAATCTATTGTTCAAGCCTATGCAAGAGATGAAAACCTAGATAACTTACTATTAGACAGTTTTTTTGCTGAGCAGTTGAACACACGTCAGCTTAATTGGCGTAAAGCTATCTGTGGTGCCACTATGTTTGGTATACCTAATGGTGCCCTTTCATCTGCATTATCATATTATGACTCTATACGTAGTGAAATGTTGCCAGCAAATTTATTGCAAGGGCAACGAGATTTTTTTGGTGCGCATACTTTTGAGCGTCTTGATAAAGCGGATGGCAAAAAATATCATGTTGAATGGTCTACTGCAGAGCGTAAAACGGTTGTTGTAGACTAGTTTTAGGTACCAAAATACATATTAATAAGGTTTATAGCCTTTAGGAGAAATATTGATGAACGATCATTATAAAGATAAACTAAGTGAAGACGCTTACAAAGTTTGCCGTTTAGCTGCAACAGAGCAGCCCTTTTCGGGTATTTATAATGATCATTGGCTATCAGGTACTTATCTGTGTGCTTGTTGCGATAAACCTTTATTTAATAGTGACAGTAAATTCAATGCTGGTTGTGGTTGGCCTAGCTTTTCTTCTTCTATCGCAGGCAATGTTGCCTACTTTGAAGATGAAACTCATAATATGAGCCGTACAGAAATCCAATGTAAGGATTGTCAGTCACACCTTGGTCATGTATTTGACGACGGACCTATGCCAACCGGCAAAAGATATTGTGTGAATTCGCTCAGTTTAACTTTTAAAAACAATTAAGCATTACTATCTCTAAGCATATAATTATCTCTACCATTTTACTGTTAATGGCTGCGAACAAAATGACTCACATCTTGGTGAGTCATTTATACAATCACTTTGTGTCACAACCTTAAATTACCATTCCTTATAGCAAATAATTTAACGGTTTCCATCGCCTAAAGGAAATCGTTTACTACAATGCCTATCAAAGAAAACAACGTATAATATTATTTATAGAATAACGAAGATAAATGAATAAAATAACGCGTTGATAAAGATTGTCTATTCTAAGGGGTGACCTATAAATTTTAATTGTATATCAATAATATTGATCTATTACCTTAAAATCAGGCTAGGTAATAACGAATTAATAGCGTTGTAATAATTGTAGTTTTTCTCATTAAATTATTATGTAACCTATAGAGAAATATTACGTCTTGCATTACAATATGCCAAAATTAATTATCCACCTTAGTCTAGTTTTATATTTTTTTTAATTAGTCTAAGATTATTTTATTAAACTCTCGCTCAATCACTTGAAATATAAGGCTTAACTAATGACGTCTCATCTTGAGGAAGAATATCAGATCAGCTGGCAAGAACGCCAAACTTTCGCAGAAAATATGCAACCAATCATTGGTCAATTATTTAGAAATAAAGGAATTGAAATATCTGTTTATGGTAGACCGTTATTAAATGCTTCTCCTATTGATATCATTAAAGCGCATAAATCCGTTGCTTTACATGAAGAAAGCAAACTACGTTTACGTGAAAGTTTTCCATTTGTTGAAGCGTTAAGCAAAATGTCATTGGCTCCTGCACGTATTGATGTAGGTAAATTGGCATATCGTTACTTATTTAAAGAGCAGTCTAATGGCTTGTCTATTGAGCAATATTTAGAAAAAGAATTAGAAACAGTCAATACAACAAATAATGTAGATCAAGGGCAAGATGTTGTTTTATATGGTTTTGGACGTATTGGCAGACTACTTGCTCGTTTGTTAATTGAGCAAACAGGTCCTAATGCTAAATTAAATCTTCGTGCTATTGTATTACGTCCAAGTAAAGGCGGAGACGACCTAGAAAAACGTGCAAGTTTACTACGTAGAGACTCTGTGCATGGCGCATTCAATGGTAGCATTACTATTGATAAAGAAAATAATGTCATCAAAGCCAATGGCGCTTTTATTAAAGTTATTTATGCAAATTCACCTTCAGAAGTAAACTACATTGAGCATGACATTAACAATGCTCTTGTTGTTGATAATACTGGTATCTGGACTGATGAAGAGGGTTTAAGCCAACATTTACAATCTAAAGGTGTTGCTAAAGTTTTATTAACAGCCCCTGCTAAAGGTGATATCAAAAATATCGTTTATGGTGTTAATCAAAGTATGATTTTACCGGAAGATAAAATTGTTTCAGCTGCAAGTTGTACAACGAATGCGATTACTCCTGTTCTTAAAGCATTGAATGATGAATTTGGTATTCGTAATGGCCACGTTGAAACCATTCATTCTTATACAAATGATCAAAACTTAATTGATAATTATCATAAAGCGCCTCGTCGTGGTCGCAGTGCACCACTTAACATGGTTATCAGCACTACAGGTGCAGCAAAAGCGGTTGCAAAAGCGCTACCTGAACTGGCAGGTTTGTTAACGGGTAATGCTATTCGTGTTCCTACGCCAAATGTATCTATGGCTATTATGAACTTAAACCTGAAAAAAGAGACTGATAAAGATAGTTTAAACAACTATTTACGTGAGATGTCTTTAGAGTCTGATCTACAAAATCAAATTGATTATACTGCTTCAAACGAAATTGTTTCAACAGACTTAGTGGGCTCACGCTATGCGGGTGTTGTAGACTCACAAGCAACTATTGTTGATGGTGATCGTGCTGTTTTATACGTATGGTATGATAACGAGTTTGGTTATAGCTGTCAGGTAGTACGTGTTATGTTAGAAATGGCAGGTATTACAATTCCAACCTTACCAGTGAACTAGTAATAACATTAACTGAAAGTAACACATTGAAACGCCTTCATTAAATTGTAGGCGTTTTTTTATGCTTAAAATTTATTAAATTTCCATGTTATACCAGTTTCATTAATTAGGTGAGCAATTTTATACGAAGAAAAAATTGCCCAATACCAGGTATTTATTTCAATAACTCGTAGTTCTAATTATTAAATAAATAACGATGTCGTTGGTGACGTTAACAAGTAGAAATGACACATAGTTAGTGTGCTAGCTTTGAACTCTCGTGTTTAGCGAAACATGTTTATCTTCGTGGCACTATAAACAGCGTTTAGGTTTTGGTAAACCAGCATATTTAGTTGCTTGTTTAGCCGGCCCATCAGGAAATAAACGAAAAAGATAACGGCTATTGGCTTTATCCTCACCAAACTCAGCTTTCATTGCTTTTGTTAGGGCTCTTATTGCTGGAGAAGTGTTATAGGTTAAGTAAAACTGACGAACAAAATTGATTATTTCCCAGTGTTCAGTTGTCAGTGTAAAACCATCTTGATCTGCGATTATTTGTGCTAAATCGGATTGCCATTGAGTGTAATCTAATAGGTATCCTTGTTTGTCAGTATCAATTTTTATGCCTTTAAAGTCTATTGCCATGTTATCACTCTGTCATTTTCAAAAGTCAGTGAAACTAAATCTGTCATCTCAATTTTACTAACAACTGCTTCATTGATCTTAATTGCCCGAGCATTAGCATGCTGCGCAATCACCTTTAATTTTATGTTAATTGCGCTTACATTGCTCTTAGATAAATTGTTATTTAAGTTATCGATTAAGTTGTTTGTTAAATGATGATGTAAGTTATAGCAGCCATCATCAATAAAAACGATGACATCGTTATCACCAAGTACTTGTAAGCATTGAGCATAATCATTGGTATTAAAAGCACTTTGACGAACAATATGTAGTGTAGTCATCAACGTAATTCCTTAGCGTTTATTCGTAAATTAGTATAATTATTAATAAATTAACACTAAAACCTGAAAATAGTATGGTGTGATGTTAATCGCTCTGCAAAGTCTCGTTGATTTAATACCTGTACTGCTTCAATATGAAAAGTAGCAGGTAAATTCCGCTGTTCTAACGAGTTTTGGCATACGTAAATATCTTCAATATCGTAAAATTCAAAAGCTGAAAAGGTCTTAAGATAATCTTTCACGGCAATAGCCGAGCCATCTTGCCCTTGTACTAGCTGCCAAACACCATCCCCCTGAAAGAACAGTGATACAGGTTGTTCAAAAGAGCCAAAAACTAAGGCAATATCTACTGAATCCTTACCAGCGCTATCACTATAAGGGGCTTTACTATTCAGTATTGCGAGTGTTTTTAATGCGTGATCACTCATTACAGTTGCACCATCCTATCAGCCTTTGTCGTAAGTTCAACTAACTCTCCTAAACCTGAAACAGTAAAAATTGCGTGAATAGAGTCATTGTGTTCATCACTTATGCCGCGTTTTTCTGCTGCCGTAATACAAAGATGTAAGGGGAGGTTATAGGTGTGGTGTAATCGTTGCCAATGTTGTATTGCTTGAAATTCATCACTGGCTATTTGGATATTTTTACTCGCATGCATAACTCCGTCCTGATAAAAGAAAACCCCTACAAGCTCAATATTACTTTTTAGCGCAGTTTCAATATAGTCAAGTGCTGTAACACTTAGATTACTATAAGGGGAGGTGGTGACAAGAACGGCAAGTTTCTTCACGATTAAAATCTCTATTTGTCTATTAATAAACGTCTATATTATGCTAATGAAAAAATCATACTTTAGACATAAAAAAGCCCCGCAATAGCGAGGCTTGATATTATAACGTTTTTTTTTGAGACTAAAAGCTAATTAGCTTAAGCTGTTATACAGCTTCTATTAGTCATCGCCACCGAAAACACCTAAAAGGTGAAGCAAGTGAACAAAAATATTATAAATGTTTAAATACAATGAAACAGTTGCTCTAATATAGTTTCGTTCGCCACCGTTAATAATACGGCTAGTATCAAACAAAATTAAACCAGACATAATCATGATAACACCGGCACTAATTGCTAATGATAACGCTGGAATTTGGAAAAATATGTTAGCTATCATAGCAACAAATACAACAATTAAGCCTGTCATCAAAAAACCACCCATAAATGAGAAGTCTTTTTTACTTGTTAAAGCGTATCCAGATAAAGCGAAAAATATTAATGCTGTACCACCAAGTGCTTGCATAATCATTGCTGGACCACCAGGCATAGCTGCATAACCATTAAGCATTGGTCCTAATGATGCACCCATTAAACCAGTAAAAGCAAAAATCCAGTAAATACCACTAGCAGAATCAGCCTTTTTATTAACAACAAACATTAAACCAAAAGCAACTAACATCATCACAAGTGCTGCCATGTGAGACAGGTTGATTGCCATTGAAACGCCAGCAGTTACGGCACTAAATGCTAGTGTCATAGATAAAAGCATATAAGTATTTTTTAATACTTTGTTAATTTCAATCGCTGAGCTTTTACTCGCGGTTTGAAAATTCATATTAGTTTGCATAACTCTTCCTTTAAGAACTTAATTATAATTACTTTATATAAGCTAAGATAAGGGCGTTTACGTAAAGTTCAAGTATTTTTCTTAACATTGACTAACGACCTTCTGACATATTATGACATGGGGGTTTTTAAATAGCTAGTTTAGCACTGCTGATATTTATCAATAATTTGTTTCCGTTTGTAACATGACAAACTGTGATCATTAACCATGCCACATGCTTGCATATGAGCATAACAAATCGTTGAACCAACAAATTTAAAACCACGCTTTTTCAAATCTTTACTCCAAGCATCTGACTCTGGACTTGTGGCTGGGTAATCGCTCAATGTTTTATATTCTTTAACTATGGTTTTGTTATCGACAAAGCCCCACATATAGTTACTGAAGCTACCAAACTCTTGCTGAATTTTAATAAATAATTGTGCATTATTGATCGCGGCGTTAATTTTACCTCGATGACGAATAATGTCAGGGTTTAGCAATAACTGCTCAACTTTATCCTGATCATATTGTGCAACAATATTCACATCAAAGTTTGCAAATGCATCACGATAGCCATTTCTACGTTTTAATATAGTGTACCAACTCAAACCCGCTTGTGCAGATTCAAGGCATAAAAACTCAAACAATTTCTGATCATCATAAACGGGAACACCCCATTCTTCGTCATGATAAGCAACATAATCAGGCTTTGATGTATCTAGCCATGGACAGCGACATGCTAATAGCTCTTTTTGTTGATTTTCCACAGATACCTCTTTTATATTTAAATTAATTTCACTTACTTGTATCACCTAGTTATCTTGTTTTGCTTAATAAGGTTACAGGCTCTTTATATTTAATGATTTTCTGTATTTTGTCCGATGGTCGTTGATAATAAATTAACCATATAACTTTAAGTCTTGGATATTATCACTATAAAAAACAGCTCAACTCTTATCGAAAAACCTCGCTTTATCCAGCTAAAAACATGGAGTTTTCCATCATAATATCTTCTTTATTTTGAGGTATATCTATCACTATTCTCAATATGCATAGTTAGTTATTAGAACTATTCATTTGTTAAATCTAATAGCTAGACCTAGCATGATTAATAGTACAAAAATTGTGCTTGAGGAATCATTAACGTTGGACTGATAGTGACAACAGGTGGTGACAATAATAAGTACGGCTTAGTCAGTAATTACTGAAATGTACTTTATACAATAATTCATGTTCAAACAAAGTATTTGAATGGGATCATATTAGTGAATACGTGTTTTTTAGTATTTATAGCAAAATTGGGGATTCAAGATGAGAGATATACCAACAACAAGAACAACAAAATATTTTAAACGTACATTACTTGTTTCAGCAATATTAAGTGCAATCAACCTAGGCGCAGTAAGTGCTCAGGAAGTTAATCAAGCTGTTGAAGACGATGATAAAGATGTAGAAAGGATAATGGTCACTGCATCTAAGCGACTTAAAGGGCTACAAGAATCTCCTGTAGCCATAACCGTTGTAAGTGGCCTCGCTGTTGATCAAGCAAAAGTTTTAGATATGAATGATTTACAAACGCTGGTGCCAACCTTACGTGTCACCCCTTTACAGCGGTCTATAAATACTAATTTTGCTATACGAGGTTTTGGTAATGGTACAAATAATACCGGTATTGAACCATCGGTAGGTATTTTTATTGACGGTGTTTATCGTTCGAGAGCTGCCGCTCAAATTGGTGATTTACCACGATTACAACAAATAGAAGTGTTAAGTGGTCCTCAAAGTACGTTATTTGGAAAGAATGCATCTGCTGGTGTTATTAATGTTCGAACGATGGAGCCTGCTCACTCGCTTGAAGGAAGCATAGAATTTGGTGCTGGTAATTTTAATCAAAAACTTGTTAAAGGCTATATTACTAATGGTGTTACGGAAGAGTTGGCTTTCAGTTTATCAGGTGGTTTCAATAAACGTGATGGTTACACCGATAGTGTTGTTGGACTAAATAAAATTAATAATCGCGATCGCTGGAATATTCGTGGTCAGGCATTATATGAGCCTACTACAGATGTAACCTTACGTGTTATTGCTGATTATAGTGAGATAGATGAAGCCTGTTGTACTGCCGCCGATGTTATTAATGGTCCGACAACTGCAGCGGTACGTGCATTAGGTGGTGTTGTGTTAGAAGATAACGATCCATTCTCTTATCAATCATCACTTAATATTGACCCTGACAATACAGTGCAAGATGGTGGTGTTTCAGTTCAACTTGATATTGATTTTGATGGCTTTTCTTTTACCTCAATTAGTGCGCTGCGTAGTAATGATTCCGATTTTTTAAACGATGTAGACTATACCTCGTTAGATATTTTACGAGAAGGAGGTCACACCAAAATTGATACTCTTACTCAAGAATTTCGTTTGACTTCAACAGGAAAGCAAACTTTGGAATGGATGATAGGTGCGTATATTTTCCAAGAAGAAGTAATTACAGGCGATACGCTATATTACGGGGATGATATTCGTAGCTTTTTTGATGCGTTGATGACCGCTGGTGGTGCAGATGGTTTATTAGCGGGTGTTGAACAAGTTTACGGGCTTGAACAGGGGGCGTTTTTTTCTAATGAATCTTTTGTAAACTCTGAATTTACCCAAGATAATGACGCTTATTCATTATTCGCTAATTTTGATTATCATATAACGGAAGATTTTACGGCTATTTTCGGTGTTAGTTACACGAAAGATGAAAAAACGATAACAGCGGAACAGATCAATAAAGATGTATTGTCTGGCCTTGATATAGACACTGAATTAACAGCATTTGGTGTACCATTATCGCTTATTCCAACACTTGCACCAGCCATTCCTATTTTAAATAGCATTCAATTGTTACCACCCATGCCGAGTTTACCTAACGACGTTGAACAGAGTAAATCTGAGGATAGTAAAACAACTTGGTCAATGCGCTTGGCCTACGAGGTAAACGATAACTTTAATGTTTTTGCAACGGCAGCGACTGGCTTTAAAGCATCATCATGGAATCTAGGACGAAATAGTAACCCTTTTATTGCAGATCAAGCAGCAATGGAAAGTGCAGGTGTTGCGCTTGCTAATCAAACCTACGGTGGTCGCTTTGCTTCACCTGAGGAAGCAAAAGTTTATGAGCTTGGCGTGAAAGCGAGATTTAAAAAAGGGGCATTTAACGTAACTTTATTTGACCAAACGATTGAAGGGTTTCAGTCATCTATCTTTATTGGTACTGGTTACGTATTGGCAAATGCCGGTAAACAAAGTACGCAAGGACTGGAATTTGATTCAGTTTACAACCCAACTGAAAACTGGTCATTTACGTTAGCAGGTACTTTTCTTGATCCTGTCTATGACTCATTTGTTGGAGCAACAGGGTTAGATGGTCCTGTTGATTTATCAGGTGAAAAACCAGCGGGTATTCATGAACGCAGCATAACGGCCGGCATTACTTACAGCTATGAATTAGAAAATGGTGCATATGGTTATGTAAGAACTGATTATATTTATGAGAGTGAAGTGTACCTCGCTGAAAATGTGCCGGAGTCGCTAACACGCGAAGTTGGCACCTTAAATGCGACAGCAGGATTAAACTTTGACAATGGACTTAATGTTCAACTTTGGGTACGTAATCTAAATAATGATGAATACCTACATTCTGCCTTCCCACCACCAATACAGGCAGGTAGTTATAATGCTTACCCAAGCCAGCCTCGTATGTATGGTGCTTCTATTTCTTATGAATTTTAAACAGAAGGATTAAACAAAAACGTAAGCACATTTAAGAAGCATATCAAACTCAAGTCGATTTTATGGTCGAGTTGAATTGATAGTGAGTGTCAATTAAACAGCCTTGTAATTTTTATTACAAGGCTGTTTCTTATTCTAGGGTTCTATACCCAGTAAATTTTTAATAAAACAATTATAAATCAGATGTTTAAATAGGTTTTTTGTTGTTTGCTTATTACTAAGTATTGATCATTTTATTTACTACTATTAATTCGTATGGAGAATAGTAAGTTATAAGAACTATTCATTTGTTTAATCATTCGATTAGGCATAGCATGAGTTATTCACATTAATCCAGAGTGTTAAAGCTGTTTTTAATTATATCAATTAACTGTTTAACTATATTGGTGGTAATAAATAAGATGATAAAAATAATAAGCATTATCCCAGTGCAACACCCAACCTTGATAATAGCAGCGTAACTTATGTCTGCTATCTATCTTATTCGCCATGGGCAGGCTTCATTCGGCAAAGCTGATTATGATCAACTGTCTGATAAAGGTTGTCAGCAATCTGAATTACTTGGTCAATATTGGCAAACGCTTAAGACACAGAATAAACCAGGAAAGTTATTTTCAGGTGCATTGTTACGTCATGAACAAACACTTGAAAACTTTTTAAAAGGTTATCAGGGCGATAAACCATCTACAGTGTTGCACTCTGGTTTTGATGAATTTAATCATGTTGATTTGTTATCGCGTTATGATAGTCAATGGAAAAATTACGCCAAAATGGCTGCACTAATTAGTCAAAAACCAGAAGCAAATAAAGTGTTTCAAAAAGAATTTTCTTTGGCGCTTAATCGTTGGGTTAGCGGTAAATATGATGGAGATTATATGGAAAGTTGGTCGCAGTTTAAAAAGCGCTGTATTACTGCATTAAAAGACGTAATTAACCAAGAGCTCAATGCTAAGAAAGAATTCAGTAACATCACACCGTCAAATAACATTTGTATTTTCACTTCTGGCGGTACTATTTCAGTATTGGTTCAACATATTTTAGGCTTATCTGATCAAAACACATTATCGATTAATCAACAATTACGAAATACTAGTGTCACAAAGCTACTCTTTACCAAAGGTAGCCTAAGCATTGATTATTTGAATAATTATGGTCACTTAACTCAAGCAGGTCATGACTGGGAAACATTTAGATAAAGGTCGTTAACAAAAATTTTAAAGAGGAATTTAGATATGAGTACTAATTTGTTCGATTTAACAGGAAAAGTGGCTTTAGTTACCGGCGCAAGTCGAGGTATTGGTGAGCATATAGCAAAATTACTCGCTGAAAATGGCGCTCATGTCATTGTATCGAGCCGTAAAATAGACGGTTGCCAAGCTGTCGTTGACCAAATCATTGCCGCCGGTGGTAGTGCTCAAGCAATTGCTTGTCATATTGGTGAGATGGAACAGATAGAAAGCATATTTAAGCAAATATCAACTGAGCACGGCAAACTAGATATATTAGTGAATAATGCTGCAGCAAATCCTTATTTTGGCCATGTATTAGATACAGACCTGTTAGCTTTTCAAAAAACGGTTGACGTTAATATCCGTGGCTACTTCTTTATGTCTACTATTGGCGCTAAATTAATGAAAGAAAATGGTGGTGGAGCCATTGTTAATGTTGCCTCAATCAATGGAATAATTCCTGGTGATTATCAAGGTATATATTCTATTACCAAGGCCGCGGTTATTTCTATGACAAAAACGTTTGCTAAGGAATGTGCACAATTCAATATTCGTGTTAATGCCTTATTACCTGGTGGTACGGATACTAAATTCGCTTCAACCTTAGTCAATAATCCAAAAATATTAGAACAACTAATGCATCACGTACCAATGAAACGTGTTGCCCAGCCAGAAGAAATGGCAGGCACGGTACTGTATTTAGTTTCTAATGCTTCTAGTTACACAACTGGCACGGCAATAAATGTTGATGGCGGCTACTTGATCGGATAAATCGCGACAGATAAAACAAAGTATTCGATTGAGTAGATAAATAAGCCGTAAGTTTTCTTTACTAGTGTACGGTGTAAATTTAAACAATATCAAGTTAGCAAGCATGTTAACGATAGATAATTAGCAAATGAATGTTAGGAAATAAAATGAGCAACAATAACGCAGCAAAACTATTTGAGTCATTCTCAGCAGGTAGCTTAAACTTAAAAAACCGCACCGTGATGGCACCCATGACACGTACGTTTTCACCTAACTATATTCCAACAGATGACGTAGCAAAATACTATCGCCGCAGAGCAGAGGGCAATGTTGGTTTAATTATTACCGAAGGGACATTTATTTCTCATAAAGCCGCAAACGGCTATGAACGTGTACCAGCAATTTTTGGTGATGAGGCTTTAGCGGGTTGGAAACACGTCGTTGACGAAGTTCATACTGCAGGCGGAAAAATAGCGCCACAACTTTGGCATGTAGGCTCGGTACGTAAAGAAGGTATTGGTCCAGATAAAGAAGTTCCGGGCTATAGCCCATCAGGTTTATATAAACCGGGCGCACCAAACGGTGTTGCTATGAGTAAAGCAGATATCGATGATGTCGTCGCTTCATTTGCCCAAGCTGCTGCAGACGCGAAAGCTATTGGTTTCGATGCTATCGAAGTACATGGTGCACACGGTTACTTGGTTGACCAATTCTTTTGGGAGGGCACTAACCAACGTGATGATGAATATGGTGGATCATTAGAAAACAGAACCCGTTTTGGCGTTGAAATAGTCAAGGCTATTCGTGAAAAAGTAGGTAAAGACTTTCCAATTATTTTTCGATTTTCACAATGGAAGCAACAAGATTACAACGCCAAACTTTGTCAAACGCCTGAAGAATTAGCAACCTTTCTAACCTTATTAAGTGATGCAGGCGTTGATATTTTCCATGCAAGTACTCGACGCTTTTGGTTACCTGAATTCGAAGGCTCTGATCTTAACCTTGCCGGTTGGACAAAAAAATTAATCAATAAACCTGTAATTACTGTTGGTAGTGTTGGTTTAGACAGCGATTTTACCGGTGAAGGTAGTGTTGATCTTGCTGGTACGTCTAACCCAACGGGAATCGAAGGATTATTAACGCGTTTAAATAATGATGAATTTGATTTAGTAGCTATTGGCCGTGCCTTATTGGTTGACCCTGAATGGGTAAATAAAATTGAACATAATAAAGAAGATGAAATAGCGCCGTTTAATAAAGAGGCGTTAATGAAATTAAGTTAGTCGCTTAATTAGGTATTAGTTAATCACTTACATAACTTTATAGTAAAAATAATAAGGATTTCCCATGGATTTTGAATACAGCGACAAAGTTAAAGAATTAATGGCACGTGTTAGCGCATTTATGGACGAGTACGTTTATCCTGCTGAAGCAGAAATGCATGAGCAAGTAGCACAAAATCAATGGACAACACCTGCTTTAATGGAAGAGCTGAAAGCGAAAGCGAAAGCACAGGGATTATGGAATTTATTTTTACCCGTTAGTTATGGCAAATACAGTGCAGGACTTACTAATTTAGAATATGCCCCTCTTGCTGAAATTATGGGCAAAGTATTTTGGGCGCCTGAAGTATTTAATTGTGCTGCGCCAGACACGGGCAATATGGAAGTATTAGCTAAATATGGTAACGAAGCACAAAAAAAACAGTGGTTAGAGCCGTTGCTTGAAGGAAAGATTCGTTCGGCTTTCGCGATGACTGAGCCAGAAGTTGCCTCTAGTGATGCAACTAATGTTGAATTAAGCATAGTGCGCGATGGTGATGAATACGTTATCAATGGTCGAAAATTTTACATCAGTGGCGCTTGTCGAAAACAGTGTGAAATTATGATTGTGATGGGTAAAACTGACCCAGATAACACTGACCGCTACATTCAACAATCTCAAGTACTTGTACCAATGAAAACGCCAGGGGTCACTATGGTACGTCCAATGAAAGTGTTCGGTTATAACGATGCACCAGAAGGACATGCAGAAATCACCTTTGACAATGTTCGCGTACCTGTTGAAAACATCATTATGGGTGAAGGTAAAGGTTTTGAAATTGCACAAGGGCGATTAGGCCCAGGTCGCATTCATCATTGCATGCGATCAATTGGTGTCGCACAACGCGCGCTAGATTTAATGTGTCAGCGTGTTAACGATCGCATTGTATTTGGTCGTCCAATGATCAAACAACAATCTATTCGAGAAGATATTGCTATTTCGGCTTGTCAAATTGAACAAGCCAGACTGATGACGTTAAAAGCGGCTCAAAAGATGGATCTAGAAGGCAATAAAGCGGCCAAAGATATTATCGCCATGATAAAAATTGTTGCTCCGAGTATGTCACTAGATGTACTCGACCGGGCTATTCAATGTCATGGTGCTGTAGGCGTTAGCCAAGATACCTTTTTAGCTCATGCGTTTGCCGGCCAAAGAACGTTACGTTTAGCTGATGGCCCTGATCAAGTACACATGATGCAACTTGGACGCGACTTAGTAAAAAAATCAACATAGTACTTAATTCGGCTAAAAACTAGCGGTAATTTTTGTTAGTGAAGAGTTAATCATTAGTACGTTAAATAAATGGAAGAGATAAAAAATGTCAGCAACCGTTTCTTTTGATATAGAAAAATTGACTCGCTATTTAGAGTCTAATGTTGAGGGGTTTGTTGGTCCTATCAGTTTAGAGAAGTTTCCTGGTGGTCAGTCAAATCCAACCTTTAAAGTCAATGCTAAGTCGGGGCTTTATGTACTACGAAGCCAACCGCAAGGAAATTTATTGAAATCTGCACACGCAGTAGATCGAGAGTTTCGGGTACTTAATGCCCTAAAAGATACCGATGTGCCTGTAGCTAAGGTTTATCACCTGTGTATCGATATCAGCATTATCGGCTCGATGTTTTATTTAATGGAATATTGTGATGGTACTGTTTATTGGAGTGCTTCATTACGTGAGGTATCAACTAACGCTTATCGAAGTCAACTATACGACACTATGAATAAGGCTTTAGTTGCATTACATAGTGTTGATCTTGATGCAGTTAATTTACGTGACTATGGCAAAGCAGGAAATTACTTCGAGCGTCAATTTTCGCGATGGACATCACAATATCGTGCTACTGAGTTGCAACAAATTGATGCGATGGATAACTTAATATCATGGCTTGAAACACACCTACCGCCTGATGATGGTCGAGTTTGTTTAGTTCATGGTGATTTTCGTTTAGACAATATCATGTTTAGAAAAGACAAAGCAGAAGTGATAGCGGTGCTCGATTGGGAATTATCGACACTCGGACATCCATTTTCTGATTTAGCTTATCAATGTATGCAGTTGCGTATGCCACAAGGCATGGGAACTATTGATGGATTACAAGGCGTAAACAGAGCAAGTTTAGGTATTCCTACAGAAGAAGAATATGTTGCGGCTTACTGTCAGCGTATGGGAATTGAACGTATTGAAAATTGGACATTTTACCTTGCTTTTAGCTTCTTTAAATTAGCGGCTATTGCACAAGGCGTTGCTAAACGAGCTTCTCAAGGCAATGCCACAAATGAACAAGCGAATAAAGTGGGCGCTTTTGTTGAACCATTGGCACAAATGGCCTTGAGTATTATTAGTGATGAATAAAATGTGATTAATGCTGTTTGATGAAGAATTACGGATAAAGAAAATAAAATAATTAGCAAAAAATAAAGTAATGCATAACAACTAAGAACAAAAGAAATTGTTATCTAAACAATAAATTATTAAACGATATTTGTAACGTAAGGAATTTACCATGGATCCACTATTAGATTTTACAGGAAAAGTTGCCGTTATAACTGGTGCAGCTCAAGGCTTTGGTCAGCTGCTTGCTGAAGAATTAGCGAAGCGCGGTGCAAAACTAGTGATTAGTGATATCAACGAAGCAGGTGTAATGAAAGTTGCTGACGGCATTAAAGCGACTGGTGCAGACGTTATTGCCATGGCGTGTAACGTTGCAAAAAATGATGATTGTAAAGCAATGGTAGATGCGGCAATTAAGCACTTTGGTAAAGTTGATATTGGCGTTAATAATGCCGGTATTGCCCACGAATTTATGCCATTACATGACATAGATGAAGCCATTATGGACTCTCAATTTGCGGTTAATGTTAAAGGCGTGCAATTTGGTATGCGTCATCAAATACAACAAATGCTTAAACAGGGCGAAGGCGCTATTTTAAATGTTAGCTCTATGGCCGGTTTAGGTGGCGCAGCAAGAGGCAGTGCTTATGCAATGGCTAAGCATGCGGTTATTGGTTTAACCAAAACCGGTGCCGTTGAATATGGTCGTAACAATATTCGTATTAATGCTATTTGTCCGTTTTTTACCTTGACGCCAATGGTGACAAACTTTGCTGATGAT
This sequence comes from Colwellia sp. 5_MG-2023, assembly GCF_030547795.1. NCBI lineage: Bacteria > Pseudomonadati > Pseudomonadota > Gammaproteobacteria > Alteromonadales > Colwelliaceae > Colwellia > Colwellia sp. 5_MG-2023. Next base: position 45,023 of record NZ_JAUOPW010000022.1, read on the forward strand.
GAGCAGCAAAAACGCATGAGCAGAGGTGCACCTATGCACCGATTAGGTGAGCCTAAAGAGATTGTTGCCATGATGCTGATGATGTTATCACCAGCAAATACCTATATGACAGGACAATGCATCGCAATAGATGGTGGTGTATCTGCACAGTAAGCGGTAAAGCAACACGCATTTATAGCGCAGTATATTAGCCATAAATCATTATTTTTTATGGCTAATAATATCGATAAGTAAAAAGATAAGAAGAGAATAGTATGACAGCCACATTAATGAATGAACGAGATCTTGAATTTATGCTCTATGAGCTTTTTGACAGTGAAGCGCTGATCAAACGCAATAGATATCAAGACCATGACCGTCAGACTTTTAATGAAGTCATTAATACTGCGAAGGCGATAGCAGAAAAACACTTCTTACCTATTCGGCAAAAACTTGATACTCATCAACCAACATTTGATGGCAAAAAAGTCACACTTATTCCTGAGCTTAAGCCAGCTATTGAAGCGATTATTGACTCAGGTATCTCCTCTGCAACGGCTGATTACGAATTAAATGGTATGCAGTTACCACCGATAGTTGCCAGTGTGGCGAGCACCTATTTAACGGCTGCAGGTGGTGTTGGTTTAGGCTATAACATGCTGACCAATGCCAATGCTAACTTACTTGAAGCTCACGGCAGTGAAGCGTTAATTGAAAAGTGGGTTAAACCGATGCGTTCTGGACGTTTTATGGGCACCATGGCGATGACGGAACCCGGCAGTGGCTCAGGGTTAGGCGACCTAATCACGAAAGCCGTGAAATCCGACGATGGCACTTACCGTATTAGTGGTAATAAAATTTATATTTCTGGTGGCGATCATAATTTAAGTGAAAATATTGTTCATTTAGTTTTGGCTCGAATTCAAGGTGCGCCAAAGGGCGTTAAAGGTATCTCTTTATTTGTGGTACCTAAATTTTTAGTAAATGACGATGGTACGTTAGGTGCTGATAATGAAGTTGCCCTTGCAGGCTTATTTCACAAAATGGGGGGCAGAGCACAAACCTCTACCGCGTTAAGTTTTGGAGAAAAAAATGGCTCTATTGGCTACTTAGTTGGCGAAGAGAACCAAGGGCTTAAGTACATGTTTCATATGATGAACGAAGCTCGTATTATGGTTGGCACAAGTGGCGCTACACTTGCCGTTGCTGGTTATCAATATTCAGTCGACTACGCAAAAAACCGTCCTCAAGGCCGTTTACCGTCTTGTAAAGATCCACTTTCACCTATGGTGAATATTATCGAACATGCTGATGTTCGTCGTATGTTACTTGCACAAAAAGCTTATGCCGAAGGCGCGTTGTCATTAGTACTTTATGGCTCTCAACTGAGTGATGACGAAAAAACAGCAACGACAGAAGAAGCACGAGCACATGCGCATATGCTATTGAACTTTCTAACTCCTATTATCAAAACTTGGCCGTCTGAATATGGCACTAAAGCGAATGATCTGGCGATTCAAGTACTTGGAGGGCATGGTTATATTAACGAACATCCTGTTGAGTTGTTTTATCGTGACAATCGTTTAAATCCTATTCATGAAGGTACAACCGGTATTCAATCGCTAGATTTATTAACCCGTAAAGTACCGATGAATAAAATGGCGGGCTACTCAGCAACGTTGAGTGAAATTTATAAAACGATTGAACAAGCCAAGCAATATAGCAATTTAACTGCATTTTCAGCACAGCTTAGTGATGCACTTGAAACATTAAAGCAAACTACGGATGTGGTATTAACTGCAATACAAACGACAAATATCGACCTTGCATTGGCGAATTCAGTGAAATATTTAGAACTATTTGGTCACGTTATCATTGCTTGGTTATGGTTAAAGCAAGGTGTCGTTGCTAGTGAAGCGTTGCGCAAGCAGCCGCACCAAGCAGATGAAGATTTTTATAATGGCAAACTACAAGCGTTACAGTATTTCTATCGTTTCGAATTGCCAGAAATAGCGTTGTGGTCAAATATTTTACGTACTAGTGACAGTACAACATACGATATGAAAGTAGCTTGGTTTTAAGCGTATAGCTATAGTTTTTAACTATGTTTAACACTATAGCTAAAAATAAATTTTAATAATAAATAACATAAAAAATGTTTAGCTAAATAAGGATTTACTATGCCAACAATGATAAAAAAAGATCAAATAGCCGAATACATTGGCTTTCAATCAGCGCCAACACCTTGGCACGTAATAAGCCAAGAGCAAATTAATCAATTTGCAGATTGTACGCTCGATCATCAATTTATCCATGTTGATGAAGAAAAAGCGAAAGCAACACCTTTTGGTTCAACCATCGCTCATGGCTTTTTATCTTTATCTCTATTGTCGCATTTTGCTGAAGATTTCAGTGTCATTATCGACGGCTTCTATATGGGCTTAAATGCAGGTTTCGATAAAGTCAGATTTTTACAACCCGTTAAAGTTAATAGTCGCGTAAGAGCACATGCTAAGACCTTGGTAATTGAAGAGAAAAAGCCTGGGCAATATCGTTTATGTACAGAAGTAACGGTTGAAATAGAAGGTTGTGATACCCCCGCACTTGTTGCTGAATGGGTTTCTGTACAAATGGTTAAATAATTGTCGTTATTATAAAAAGAATTCTTAAGGAAATATTATGTCAATCAGTTTTGAAGGTAAGGTCGCCATTGTTACTGGCGCAGGTAACGGTTTAGGTCGCTCACACGCATTAGCACTTGCAGCCCGTGGTGCAAAAGTTGTTGTTAATGATTTAGGTGGTGCTCGCGACGGTAGCGGTGCCTCGTCAGAAGCTTCTCAAGAAGTAGTGCGTTTAATTGAAGCGCATGGCGGCGAAGCAATTAGCCATGGTGCTAATGTTGCCAACTTCGATGAAGTGCAAGATATGGTTAATCAGACCATGGAAAAATGGGGGCGTGTTGATATTCTTATCAACAATGCAGGCATTTTACGTGATAAGTCTTTTTCAAAAATGACGTTAGATGACTTTAAACTGGTGATGGATGTTCACGTGATGGGATCGGTTAATTGTACTAAAGCCGTTTGGGAAATTATGCGTGCACAAAATTATGGCCGTATTGTGATGACGACCTCATCAAGTGGTATGTACGGTAATTTTGGGCAATCAAATTACGGCGCTGCAAAAATGGCGGTACTAGGATTTATGAATACGTTAGTGCTAGAAGGTGCAAAGAACAATATTCGCGTTAATGCCTTAGCGCCAACTGCTGGCACAAGAATGACAGAAGACTTAATGCCTCCAGAAATTGTGCAAGCCTTTGCTCCTGAAGCAGTAACAGCGGGTATGTTAACCCTGTGTGACGAAGAAGCGCCAAATCGCTTTATTTTATGTGCGGGGGCAGGTGGCTACTCAAGTGCTGGTATGTTTGAAACCGAAGGATGTTTTATTCCAGAGCATAAACAAAGCCCTGAAACTGTACTTGAGCACTGGTCTGAATTAACCGACCAAACAGGGCAAGCAGCGTTAATATCAGGTGATAAACAAGGTGAAAAGTTTGTGTTAAAAGCGATGGCGTTTATGAAGTCACAACAAAAATAGTCATACAGCACTTTGTTTATTAAACATTTAAAAGCGTAGGTAGTAATTAATAAGTAACTAATAACTAAGTCATTGAGCTAAGTCATTGAACTAATTCATTGAAGTAATGGGGAGTCATCATGAGAGAAGCAGTAATAGTATCAGTAGCACGTACGCCAATAGGTAAAGCATATCGCGGCGCATTTAATGATTTATCAGCACCAACATTGGCAGCGGTTGCGGTAAAAGCAGCAGTAGAGCGTGCGGGCATTGATGCTAATGAAATTGAAGACTGTATTTTTGGTGCAGCATTAACGCAAGGTAATCAAGGCATGAACTTTGGTCGTCAAGTTGCTATGGCTGCCGAGTTACCAGTATCAGTTGCTGGTATGACGATTGATCGTCAATGTTCATCAGGTTTAATGTCGATAGCAACGGCAGCAAATCATATTGTTTGTGATGGTGCTCAGGTTGTTGTTGCTGGTGGGTGTGACTCTATTAGTTTAGTACAAAATGATAAAATGAATATGCACCGTGCGGTTGACCCAAGTGTAAAAGCTTATCGTCCAGCGATATATATGCCAATGCTAGATACCGCAGAAGTTGTCGCTGAACGTTACAATATTTCAAGATCAGCACAAGACGCTTATGCCCTTAAATCTCAGCAACGTACAGCAGCAGCTCAAGCTGAAAACAAATTTGACGATGAAATTGTCCCTGTAACTGCAACCAAGTTAGTGATGGATAAAGCAACAGGTGATATCAGCAAAGAAGAAGTTACGCTAACTAAAGATGAAGGTAACCGTCCGTCGACTAACCTCGAAGGCTTATCAACATTAAAAACCGTAAAAGAAAACGGCACCATTACCGGCGGAAATGCGTCTCAGCTTTCTGACGGCGCAGCTGCGGTTGTGGTGATGGAACGCGGATTAGCCGAGCAACGTGGTTTAAAACCATTAGGTGCGTATCGAGGTATGGCTGTTGCCGGTTGTGAACCCGATGAAATGGGTATAGGTCCTATTTATGCTATACCTAAATTATTAGCACGTAAAAATTTAACGATGGATGACATCGGTTTATGGGAAATTAATGAAGCCTTTGCCGTGCAAGTTTTATATTGTGCAGAAAAATTAGGTATTCCAGAGGATCGTTTGAATGTAAATGGTGGTGCAATTTCAATAGGACACCCTTATGGCATGAGTGGTACACGTATGGTTATGCACGCATTAATTGAAGGTAAAAGACGCGGTGTAAAATATGTTGTAATCAGTATGTGTATTGGCGGTGGTCAAGGGGCAGCAGGCTTGTTCGAAGTACTGTAATCGTAGGGTAAGTAAATAAATATCAGTAATCATGTATTAATAAATAAGTTTTCATAAATAAGAGTGCTATGAACAATAATAACAATGGCACTAAAATTAGTGATTGGGGAGAGAAAATAATGGAAAAGATTTGGCTTGAGAAGAGTTATCCGGCAAATGTTGAATTTGAGATAAACCCAGATAAATATAGCTCTTTAGCGGAGTTGTTTTTTAAATACACTAAATTATATAAGGATAATGTAGCATTCATTAATATGGATACTAGCATTACTTATCAAGAGCTTGAGCAGCAAGCTACCGACTTCGCTGCCTATTTACAATGCGATTTAGGATTAGTGAAAGGTGATAAGTTCGCCATTATGATCCCTAATATTTTGCAATACCCTATTGCACTCTTTGGTGCTCTGATTGCTGGGTTAACGGTCGTAAACGTGAATCCACTGTATACACCGCGTGAATTACAACATCAATTAAAGGATTCTGGTGCCAAATCTATCCTAATCCTTGAAAATTTTGCCAATGTATTGGAAAGCGTTATTGATAACACTGATGTTGAGAAAGTTATAATTACTGGTGTTGGTGATCGATTAAGTAAAGTGAAAGGGGCAATTGTCAATTTCGTCTTAAAGTACGTTAAAAAACAAGTACCAGCATATAACTTACCAAATGCAGTTAGGTTTAATCAAGCCATGGCAAAAGGTGCGAAGCTTAACTTTACCTCAGTGCCTGTTAATGGTGAAGATTTAGCTTTTCTACAATATACCGGTGGTACAACAGGACCTTCAAAAGGCGCAATGTTAACTCACCGTAATTTAATTGCAAATATTGAACAATCTAATGCATCGACTAAAAATGTTTACGAAATAGGTAAAGAAATAATGGTCACGGCTTTACCTTTGTATCATATCTTTGCATTAACCTCTAATTGCTTGTCTTTTATGCCTTTTGGGGGCGCAAATCTATTAATTACCAACCCAAGAGATTTAGATGGTTTTGTTAAAGAATTAGCTAAATATCCTTTCACTGCTATTACAGGGGTTAACACGTTATTTAATGGTTTATTGCATACGCCAGGCTTTGAGCAACTTGACTTTAGTCATTTAAAACTAGGTTTTGCTGGTGGTATGGCGGTACAGCGTCCAGTGGCCGAATTCTGGGAAAAAGTAACAGGAACACGTTTATTAGAAGGGTACGGCCTAACGGAATGTGCCCCATTAGTGACGATGAGCCCTTATAACCAAGAAAGCTACAATGGCTCTATTGGTGTACCAGCACCGTCAACCGATATACGTTTAATTGGTGATGACGGTAAAGAAGTTGCGTTAGGTGAGCCCGGTGAAATGTGGGTGAAAGGACCACAAGTAATGAAAGGTTATTATAACCGTCAAGATGCAACTGATGAAGTATTGCAAGACGGTTGGCTAGCAACGGGTGATATTGCCACCGTTGATGAAAACGGTTTTTTCAATATTGTTGACCGCAAAAAAGACATGATCATTGTTTCAGGGTTTAATGTTTTCCCAAATGAAATTGAAGAAGTGCTTGTTATGCATGAAGGGATCCTAGAAGCAGCTGCCATTGGTGTTAAAAACGAGGTTACCGGTGAAGCCGTAAAAGTATTTATTGTTAAGAAGGATCCTAACTTATCAGAAAAAGATATTTTCGATTTGTGTCATGAAATGCTGACTAACTATAAACGTCCTAAATTTATTGAATTTATGGATGACTTACCGAAAACAAATGTCGGAAAAGTCTTAAGAAAAGAATTACGAGAATAAGTCACAAGTAATAGCACTTTCATTAAGTTTATTAACATGACTATTTGCCAATATAGGCTTAATAGAAAGTAACAACAGCGTTATCTGATGTGTTGATTCATTAGATAACGCTGTATCACATTGCTGTACCTCAACGCCGCACATCAGGACAGCACCAAAAAAGAGAAACATCATGACTACTTATACCGCAATTAATTTAATCGCTCGTCCAACTGGAGGGCCAATAGGTCCAGAATTATTTGACGTTGTACAACTTGATATGCCAACGGTGGGTAACGGGCAATTTTTAGTAAAACAAAATCACATGTCGTTAGACCCTGCAATGTTTGGTTGGATGAGCCCAGATACTGAAAGCTATATTCCACCCGTGGCATTAGGTGATGTTATGCGCAGCTCTGGTATTGGTGAAATAGTAGAAAGTAATCATCCTGATTTTAACGTAGGTGATCGTGTTATGGGCATGATGGGTTGGAAAGAATACCATTTAAGTGACGGCACAGGATTAAATAAAGTGTCTGCGCCACTCCCAGACGAAGCTATTTTATCTGTTTTTGCCTTACCTGGTTTAACGGCTACACAAGGTTTATATAGTATTGGTAAGCCGCAAAAAGGTGAAACCTTAGTAGTGTCTGGTGCCGCAGGCTCAGTTGGCTCTATTGTGGGGCAGCTAGCTAAAGCGGACGGTTTAACGGTTATAGGTGTCGTTGGTAGTGATGAGAAAGCCGATTGGGTTATTAACGAATTAGGTTTTGATGGCGCGGTTAACTACAAATCAGCAAACTTGCCTGAAGAGTTAGCCAAACTAACGCCACGTGGTGTTGATGTTTACTTTGAGAATACTGGTGGGCCAATACAACATCACGTATTTGATCGCATGAACGCCCATGGCCGAATTGCTGTTTGTGGCTTGATTGCGGATTATCCAAAGCAAACACCAGATTTAGGTCCAAACTGGATACCTATCATTAAAAAGCGTTTAACGGTTCAAGGTTTTACCATGCCAGATCATTTCGGTGAGATTCCAGCGTTATTAGAAAAACTTACACCGTATGTTATGGCGGGGAAAATCAAACATCGTGCGCATGTTCTTGATGGTTTACCGTCAGCAATGACAGGGTTGAACTTATTTTTTACTGGCAAAAACAAAGGTAAGTTGATTGTTAAAATTTAAGTAAACTCATTTTGACTTATTTTAACTTAACTTAACTTAACTTAACTTAACTTAACTTAGCTTAGCTGAACTTAGCTTAACTGAACTTAGCTTAATCACATAACACCAATAATTATAAAAAATAAGGACACATATGGACTTTTTAAGAACTGACGATAGTTACTTTTCAACGTTAGAAGGTTATAAATTTTCACCCAATTATTTACTCGTTGATGATACTGAAGGTGGGCAACTTAGAGTCCATTATGTTGATGAAGGCCCTAAAGATGCCCAGCCAATATTGTTATTACACGGTGAGCCATCATGGAGCTATTTATACCGTAAAATGATACCACCACTGGTTGGGGCAGGTTATCGCGTTATTGCACCTGACTTGGTTGGTTTCGGTCGCTCTGATAAACCAACAAAACGCACTGATTATACCTATCAACGTCATGTTGACTGGATGCACAGCGTGCTTAATCAGTTGGAATTAACAAGTATTACGTTATTTTGTCAAGATTGGGGTGGGTTAATCGGTTTACGTTTAGTCGCAGAGCAAAGTGATCGCTTTGCCCGAGTTGTTGCAGCAAATACTATGCTACCCACAGGAGAACATTCACCGGGCGAAGCTTTTATGAAGTGGCAAAAAAACTCGCAAGAAATGCCAGTATTTCCAGCTGCTAGTGTTATTAATGGCGGTACAAATTCAGATTTAACGCCGGAAATCCTCGCTGGCTACAATGCTCCTTACCCTGAAGAAAGTTATAAAGAAGGTGCTCGTCAGTTTCCATTATTGGTGCCAACTAGCCTTGATGATCCCGCATCAAAAAGTAATATTGCTGCTTGGCAGGTGTTAACTCAGTGGAATAAGCCATTTTTAACGGCATTTAGTGACAACGATCCTATTACTTGCGGTGCAGATAAAATATTACAAAAACTTATTCCTGGTACCAAAGGGCAGGCGCATACAACCATTGAAAATGGCGGGCATTTCCTACAAGAAGATCAAGGTGAGAAAATAGCGCAAGTGATTATTGATTTTATCAAAGCCAATAACTAAGCTTTTAATACCAATCTCACGAACGATGAGATCATTTCTACTTGTTAAAATAAAAAGAGGACTTAAACAGTCCTCTTTTTTTGTACAGTTGCTTATACTACAGCTTTAATACAATGGTTGAATCAAGTACGATAGCTGCATCTAAAGCCGCTAACATAGCTTTTCTTTCTTTTAATTTAGTACCATGATGTGCTGTCATATTTAATGTTAGCATTTGTTTAGCGATACGCTTCGCTGTTACCATTAACTGCTCTGGCTCTACTACCGTATCTAAAAAACCTGCGGGAACGGCTGCTTCTGGAGAAAACAATTCTGCGTTAATGACTGAACGTGTTAAATAATTAATTGGAATGCGATTACGTGCGATTTCTATACCCGCTTGATGCATCGTCATACCAATGGCAACTTCATTTAAGCCTATTTTAAATTCGCCTGAACTGCCAACACGGTGATCGCAACTCAATAACAAAAAGGCACCTTTCGCGATGGCATGACCAGTACATACACCGATAATAGGGAATGGAAATGACAACATCCGACGTGATAATGTTGAACCTGCAGTAACTAATGCTACCGCTGACTCTGAACTTTCTTTCATGGTTTTCAAATCAAAACCGCCTGAGAATATCCCCGGCTGGCCAGTTAAAATAACGACAGCACCTGCCGATTCTGCTTGATCTAAAGCATCATTTATTTCCACAATCACCTGAGGAGAAATAGCGTTAACCTTGCCATTTTTTAAGGTAATTGTTGCAATTTGTTCAGTAATATCTAAATCGATTAATTCCACGGTATTTCCTCGTGCTAAATAATTATAATCTAACCAAAACTTGCTGCTTTTTGATAGGCAGGTCTTTGCTTCATATTTACAAGATAAGCTTTGATATGTGTTCTGTTTTCTAACAAGCCAAGGTTATCAGCGATGTCTAACATAATTGTCATCATAATATCTGCTGCGCTAAAAGCACCGTCAGCAAAATAAGTACGTTGGCTTAACGTATCGTCAATATATGAAAAGTCTAGCTGTAGTTCTTTCGCAATATAACCATCAAGCGGTTTGTTACCCTCACGGGTTTCCATCGACATTAATAAGCTACTGATTATTGGTAAACTTAATGACCCTTCAGCAAAATGAAGCCATTCTAGATATTGATAGTATTGAGCGCTATCAATCTTAGGTCTTAAAGTATCATTGCTTGCTTGGTTAAGAATATAGCCCATTATTGCGCCGGATTCACATAAGGTAACATCGTTATCAACAATAATAGGAGCCTTAGCTAATGGGTGAATTTTCTTCAAACTTTCAGGCGCTAAACCTGTTTGCGAGTCTCGTTCGTGATTAACTATGTTATAGGGCATATTCAGTTCTTCTAGTAACCAAATAACGCGAGTTGAACGTGACTTATTTAAATGGTGAATCGTTATCATAATAAGGTAATGCCTTAAATTTTTGTACAGCTTCAACACTAGAGTTGAAGCTGTAAATGGAGTAATAGAATAACAGTATAACTTAAAAAAACTGCTTATAACTTACCGTAACAACAAGAAACTTATTGGAATTGGTATTACGCAAGCTCATCAATAACATTGCTTTGCTTTTTAACTTTTTGTTGTTGTTTTAGTGCTAGCTCTAGGTTAACTTTCGAGCGAAAAAATCGCACTAGCATTCCTGCAGTAAACAGCATAATTAAAGTGTATATTGCTGGCGTAAATGACATTTGATAATTCGCTAATAAAGTGAGTGCCATAAACATTGATAAAGTACTATTTTGTAACCCTACCTCAATTGTAATAGACGTAGTTTGTGCGGTATTTAAGCCAAACCAACGACTCGAATAATAACCTAATGCCATGGTAGAAATATTAAGAATAAGTGACACAGGGCCGGTTGCTATAATGGCAGAAACAATAATGTCTTGCTGAATATACGTTAAAAACATGACCAATAGGGTTAAAAATAATACACCAAATCGTGATACGTGTATTTGTGAGCTATCGGCAAATTTAGGGGCAAACGCTTTAATTAACATACCAATAATAATAGGCACTATCGTTAACTTCATTAAACTTATCATGGTTGCCATCATAGGTAATTGAAATTCATTGCCTTCACCCATAAAATGCTGCAAAGAGAGGTTTAACACAATAGGAATAGTAAAAACGGTGATCAAACTTGCTACCGCTGTCATGGTAACTGACAAGGCAACATCGCCTTTCGCCAAATGGGTAAACATGTTTGAGGTGGTTCCGCCTGGACATAGCACGAGTAGCATTACACCAACGGCATATTCAGGCTCTAGTGGCATAATATTAGCTAATCCAAAACCAATCAAAGGTAAAAGTATTAGCTGATTGAGTAAACCTACGGACACTGCTTTTGGGTATTTTAATACGCGCTTAAAGTCGTTAGGAACAAGCGATAATCCCATCCCCATCATAATGAGAAATATGCAAATAGGAACGACTTTCGTATTGACCATTGTTATTAACTCTGTGCCTTCCATATTCATATCTCCAATTATTAAATAGTTTATGTCTGGTGAGGTTAGTTAACTCATAAAGAAATTATTTGCCCCGTATTAGCATCTGACGTTCCTGATAACACGCGTTGATAAATAGGGTTGATTTTTTCACTGTCTGTTGTGTGCTCTATCGTGATGGTGCTTTGGCAAAATTGAATATAATTGAGTAATGACAAGCCGATTTTTTGCATTACTGTATTAGTACCCCAGTCATCTATCCGTTTTTTAAGTTGTGTCGGGGCAAAAAAGAAGGTTGGCGTAACGCCAGGTAAGGTTGATATTTTACTTAGTTCATCTGGTAATAAATCATCATGATGGGTTACGCCTATACGGCATGAATAACGTAATTGATCGCCAAAATGATAATGAATTTTTGACAAAATACTTTGGCTACCAGCCATATCAACCACAACTGATAATTGCTTAGCGTCTAAGGTGGCAATTTCGTCATAGCTAATGACTTCATCATAGCAACCTAAAGAGGCGACAAAATCACGATGAGTTGCAGAAGTAATACCAATACTCGGGACTGTTCCTCGTTGTTTAATCGCAAAGGCAAGGGCTATGCTGGTTTTACTTGATGCACTGGTAATTAAGTATTGCGAAGCACCAAAATACTGATTGTCATCGATAAAATCATCAACCAGCCAAGAGGTAGTAAATAAACCACGAACAAGTATGTCGAAATCTTCATTTTCTACTGAATAAAAAGGGTTAGCACTTACAAGTTCAAATACTGAATATAAAGGAGCAAGTCCTTTTCTATACGAGCTAACATCTGAAAAACCATTTTTATTAACGTTACCTGCTAGAATTTTTACGTGGCTTGCCATTGGCATGAAGCCCCAAACGCGTTGGCCTACGCTAATGTGCTCATTATTCGAGGCAATAACGTTAGCAAATCCCATCACTGGTAATCGACCCCATTGTTTTTCGCTTGCTGGTTCAGCTGGAAAAAATCGCCAATATCCTAGGCTATCACCCGCTACTCCATAACTGATGTTATTGGCGGTAAGAGCAAATTTATCGACTTTAAGCACAACTTCATTTTCACTCAGTGGCATTGCAATTGTTGATGTTGTTAAGCGTGTTGTTTGTAAATTAGCTTTTTCAACTTCAAATGTTTGAACGTTAATATCCTGCATTTTAGTACCTTGCATTTTAATTTCCTTAACTTTGGCTTGTCCTATTTACCTATTTACTATGCTTGTCACCTTGGTAAGTTTTAGCTAGCAACAAGGGGATGTCTACGGCAATATTATTCGTTAATGAAGTGGGCTATTGCGTTGTTAATTTCGGGTGATTTTTCATGCGTAAGCCAGTGCGTAGCATCACAAAAACGTTCAATACGGCAATCGGGTACATATTCTTCAATACCACTAAGGTTCTCATTGACAAAAGCTTGATCATTTTCACCCCAGAGAATAAGTGTTGGTACATTGATTCTTATTTTTGGAATTCTCATTTTGCTTAGCTCAGAGACTTGTGCGGGATTATCCTTACTTTCTTTTTCATGGTGCGAATTAGGATTAGCAGCAAGTTGTGGCATCGCACGATAATATTGCAACATACCGTTAATGGCATCAGGTTGTTGCCATGCTTGCTGGTAATTGTTAATTTCTTCGTCGGTAAAAATAGCTGGAGTTGACGCTACTAATATCTTTTCACGTAAGAATTTATAATTATTATCAGCTAATAAATGTTCAGCTCCCGCGCTGATCAATTGATGAATGTAGGCACTTTTTTCTCGTTGAATTGGATTATTGATCATTTCGCGGGTAAAAGTACTTGGATGAGCAGCATTTAAAATAATCAATTTTTCAATATATTGAGGGTAGAAAGCAGCTAATGGCCAAGCTATTGCGCCGCCCCAATCATGAGCGACTAAGTAGACTTTTTTACTTGGACTGACAGCACGGATAAACTTGGCAAAAAATTCAATTAAATTAGGTATTTCGTAAAACGAAACATCTTCAGATTTACCACTCAAGTTATAGCCCGGTAAATCAGGCGCAATAACATGATGATCAGTACAAAAGTAATCGAGTTGAGCTTGCCACGTTTGCCAATATTCAGGAAAACCATGTAAAAATAGTAAAGTAGAGCCTACTAAAGCTTTATTTTTAGTAGGACCCGCTGACACGTAATGAATGTTAACGCCGTCAATAAGTGCGAAGTTACTTTGAAGTTTCATGGTGATTAATTAAAAAAAGAAACAGCGTTATTAAGTGATTCACGTTCGGTACGTGTGTTATTGACCGCAGCACTTTCGTCGGCGTAACCAAACGACATGCCGAACAAAATACCGCGTTGTTCAGGTAACTGTAGGACTTTTTTAACCGGATCTGGAAATTGTCCTAAGGCACCTTGCATACAACATGAAATTCCATGTTCTTCCAGTAGTAAGGCTAGTGTTTGTGCATAAATACCAAGGTCGACCGCGCCCATAATGTCTAAATATTTATCCATAGTAAAAAAAGCCGCATGGGGAGCATCAAAAAATTGCCAGTTGCGTAACATCGACATTTGTCGTCCTGTTTTATCTTCACGACTAACACCTATTGAACTGTATAGCGCATTAGCAGAGCCAAACTGACGTTCGCGATGAATACCTTCATATTTTGCTACCCAATTAAAATCAGGGTTAGGCGCGACACCTTTCATCACTGCCGCAACCAAATCAGCTTTTAATTGCTCTTTCGTGTTGCCAGAAACAACACAGGTCTGCCAAGGTTGAACATTACAATTTGAAGCCGCTTGTTGAGCTTGGCTAAAAATTGCTTCTAATAAATCCTGTGGAACAGGTTTGTCTAAATAAGCGCGAACAGAATAGCGTTTTTCTAAAAGAGCATTTAATGACATAAGAAAACCTTAATAATGTGTAAATTAATAACTGTTACTTTTATATGTTAAAAATAGCATTAACAGTAACTTAAAGATAAATGTATGTAATTTAGTATCACTCATGCTAAAGCCGATATTTTTATAATGCCAATGAATAATTATCATTGTGATGTATTCATAAAACATATAGTTATCAAAATAAGCGGAATTAAAAAATAAATATCCCTTGTAGTTATGGGATAACAAGGAAGTTACCGAGAATTAGTCAAAATAATAGCGATGCTTAATTTGCTTGAGTATACGAATAATTAATAGTTTCTTATAAGTAATATTCATTTGTTTTATATATGCAGGGTGAATTAGCATGGTTAGTAGAGTAAAGATAACCGTGAACGTTCAGTAATCACCTTGCTACCTAAGTGCATTAACTCAGTTTGTCTGCATCGCTAGCTTAAGTAGGTAAGCTAAATAGCGAGTTAACTAATGACTGAGTATTTGAATTGGTATTGAAAATAACACTTATAAAATTTTTTGATTAAAAAATAATACGGAGAGAAAAAAATGCCTGAGTACAAAGCCCCAATTAGAGATATTAAATTTGTAATGAACGAATTGTTAGACTGCAACACTCACTATCAACAACTCGGTTACACTGATGCCACAGAAGATATGGTGGATGCTATTCTTACTGAAGCGGCCAAATTTACTGAACAGGTTATTGCTCCGATAAACCAAATTGGTGATCAACAAGGCTGTACGTGGAAAGAGGGGGTAGTAACAACACCTGATGGCTTTAAAGATGCTTATAAACAATATGTTGACGGCGGTTGGCCGACATTATCACAAAGTGTAGAGTTTGGTGGGCAAGGGTTGCCACATTCACTTAATAGTGCCATTAGCGAAATGATGTCTTCTGCTAATCATAGTTTTGCGATGTATCCCGGTTTAAGTCATGGTGCACTTGCAACTATTGAAGCACATGGTACTGAGACACAAAAACAACAGTTTATGCCTAAGCTTGTTGAAGGCAGCTGGACCGGCACAATGTGTTTAACCGAGCCACATTGTGGCACTGACTTAGGTATGCTTCGCACAAAAGCCGAATTAAATGACGACGGCAGTTATTCATTAACGGGCACAAAAATATTTATTTCAGCAGGTGAACATGACTTGTCTGACAATATTGTACATATTGTTATTGCACGTATTCCTGGCTCGCCTGAAGGCAGTAAAGGTATCTCTCTTTTTATCGTACCAAAATTCAATGTGAACGACGACGGTACCATTGCCGATAGAAACGGCGTTAATTGTGGTTCGATTGAACATAAAATGGGTATCAACGCCAATGCTACATGTGTTATTAATTTTGATGGTGCCAAAGGTTATCTTATTGGTGAAGTAAATCGTGGTTTAAACTGCATGTTTACCTTTATGAATGCTGCACGTTTAGGTGTTTCACTTGAAGGCACGGCAGCTACTGAAGCGTCTTTTCAAGGTGCATTAGCGTATGCAAAAGACCGCTTACAAATGCGATCTATTAGTGGCGTTAAAAACCCTAATGGTCCTGCAGACCCTATTATTGTCCACCCTGATGTTCGTCGTATGCTGTTAACCCAGAAGTCTATTGCTGAAGGTGGTAGAGCGCTTGTTGGTTATTTATCACAATTAGTTGATATAACGCATGCAGGAAAGGATAAAGCTAAAATAGCTGAAGCAGATACAACGCTTGCTTTATTAACACCTATAGCAAAAGCGCTATTAAGTGAATTAGGGTTTGAATGTACAAGTCACGGCGTACAAATTTTTGGTGGCCATGGCTTTATAAAAGAGTGGGGCATGGAACAACTAATGCGCGATACTAAAATTAGTTGTTTATATGAAGGTACTACCGGTATTCAAGCCTTAGACTTACTTGCACGTAAAGTATTAGGCAGTAAAGGTGCGATTCTAGAACCATTTATGGTTGATATTGGCGCATTTTGTCAGGCAAATGCTGGTAATCCTGCAATGGCGCAACATATACAAGCATTAGGTGCTTACTGTAAACAATGGCAAGAAATTACGACAGACGTGGGTAAAAAAGCAATGAGCAACGCTGATGAAATTGGTGGCGCATCGGTAGATTACTTAATGTTTGCTGGTTATGTAACCTTAGCTTATTTCTGGGCGAAAATGGCAGCAGTAGCTCACAGTAAATTAGAAAGTGCTGGTGAAGATAAAGCTTTTTATGAAACAAAACTTCAAACCGCAGATTTTTACTTTAAACGTATATTGCCGCGCGCTCAAGGACACGCAGCTTGTATTGAAGGTGGTGTTGACTCAATGATGGCAATACCAAGTGAAAACTTCGCCTTTTAATTATTATTAACGCAACGTTAGCGTCAGTAATATTTTAATGGTTAAATTTCATAAGCACAGCAATATAAAATAGTAATACAAAGTAGTAACTAATGTTGGCTCATAGCGTTGGTAACTACTTTTGTTTTTTATAAACAATGTAATTTAGTTTAATTAGCCTGAACTCAGGTTAATTATTGCAATAAAAAGCCAATAGTGAAAAATAACAACCTAATAATAAAGCCAGAATATTAATGAAACTAATAAAAGGGGGCATAAGCGAAAATATAAACATAAATAAAAATGCCTGAAATATGAACAAAGTACATAAGAACCATTAATTTCTGATGATTAATTCAGCACTTAATCAAAATAAAGTAAAAAAATGCAAAATAAGCGAAATTAGCACTTTACAAGAGCGTAACGAAACTTTAATATTCGCCTCGTTCTGAAGCAGCAATGCTTTTTAACTTCAGGTGAGATGGCTGAGTGGTCGAAAGCACCGGTCTTGAAAACCGGCAAGGGTTTGTAGCCCTTCTAGAGTTCAAATCTCTATCTCACCGCCACTTTTAGAGAAACCCGTTAATCGAAAGATTAACGGGTTTTTTGCTTTTAGGAATATAGAAGATAAGGTTTGTAGCGCTGCATCTTCGAGTAGAGTTCAAATCGCTATTTTCACCGCCACATTTAGAGAAACCCGTTAATCGAAAGATTAACGGGTTTTTTGTTTTTAGGTCTTGTTAAATCGGTATTGGCGTTTGTAGCGCTGCACCTTCGAGTAGAGTTCAAATCGCTATTTTCACCGCTACATTTAGAGAAACCCGTTAATCGAAAGATTAACGGGTTTTTTGCTTTTAGGTCTTGTTAAATCGGTATTGGCGTTTGTAGCGCTGCACCTTCGAGTAGAGTTCAAATCGCTATTTTCACCG
>NZ_JAUOPW010000023.1:0-60719 GCF_030547795.1 Colwellia sp. 5_MG-2023
GCATCCCTAAGGGGATTCGAACCCCTGTTA
Source organism: Colwellia sp. 5_MG-2023 (assembly GCF_030547795.1). Classification (NCBI taxonomy): domain Bacteria; kingdom Pseudomonadati; phylum Pseudomonadota; class Gammaproteobacteria; order Alteromonadales; family Colwelliaceae; genus Colwellia; species Colwellia sp. 5_MG-2023. Next base: position 31 of record NZ_JAUOPW010000023.1, read on the forward strand.
CCGCCGTGAAAGGGCGGTGTCCTAGGCCTCTAGACGATAGGGACACTAAAACTTGAAAACAAGTTAAAACTATCTATTTTTTGTTGAATATAAAACATCAACAAAAAACCTAAATATTGGTGGAGCTATGCGGGATCGAACCGCAGACCTCTTCGCTGCCAGCGAAGCGCTCTCCCAGCTGAGCTATAGCCCCGCTTGCTTAAACAATTCTAATAAAAGAAATAATTCAAACAGTTACATTTAATACCTGGCCTAATAGCTATTAAGTGCATTTACTTCCTCACTATAAATACTAAGAAAGTACATTCTCTTTCGCCATCAATTTCGTTAATTGAAGTCTTCCTGAAAACGAGGCGCATTCTAAGCAGCGACCTCGAAAGTGTCAACACTTTTTTTTAAAAAACATCGAAAATATTGCAAAATAGTGTTTGAGTGACTAGATAAAGAACAAGTTGATTGTTTTTTGCCTAACTAGTTGTTTGACTGTGTAATTTGCGTTCAAAGAAGTTGTTAAACTTGATGACTCATTTATTAACTAAATATTATCAACATATCCTTCTACTTTCTTTTTTTAGCGATTACAGGTATTGTTCACACACAAAACATATCAATTAATCCCCCAATAGAGTTTTAAATTATAGAATGCAGTTAAATCAATTAAATATTGTTGCTATTGGTGGTGGCCATGGTTTAGGAAGAGTTTTATCTACACTTTCATTTATGGGCGATAAACTAACAGGTATAGTAACAACAACCGATAATGGCGGTTCAACAGGTAAATTAAGAAAACGCAGTAGTTCTATTGCTTGGGGTGACTTAAGAAATTGTTTAACTGAACTGGTTGATAATGATTCTATCGGTAGTCAACTTTTTAATTTTCGTTTTGATGGTGCTGATGAGTTGGGTGGTCATAATTTAGGTAATCTTATTTTATATGGTTTGGGACAAGTACAATCTCGACCTTTAGACTCAATTAAACTCGTTAGACGAATGTTAAGAGTACGTACACAAGTATTACCTATGTCTGAGACACCAACCGACTTAATGGCGTTTTATCCAGAAGGACGTTGCCGCGTTGGAGAGCTTTCTGTTGATGAAATGCCGATTATGCCCAAAAACTTAATGCTAGCGCCTTTAGTGAAGTCTATAAAGCCTTGTATTGATGCTATCAACAATGCTGATCTTATTATTTTAGGCCCAGGTAGTTTTTTAACAAGTATCGTACCGCCATTATTAATAAGGGATATTAGTAACGCTATCAATAATAGGAAAGGTCACTGTGTATTTATTGATAACGTAGTACTAGAAAATAGCCCCGCAGCTAAGTTAACGATAGATGAGCGCTTAACTTGGATCCAAGATAATATTGGCTGTTTACCTATTGACAGTGTTATTTGCCAAGACCCACAAGTTACGTCAGAAAAAGTGAATATTATTTGTCGTGATTTAGCGCATAATAAAGTTCCTCATCATCATGATAAAAAGAAACTCATTAGCGCACTGGAAGATTGTTTAGCGAGTGTTGATTACAAAAAAAGAGTCGGTTGAGACCTCCACCCTATTCTTCTTTGTTGCTAGATTGTTTGTCTTCACTAATTCTACTTGCAACCGCTCCCTTTTGATCTCTGTACTTCGCATCAGTTCTTTTATTGTATGGGCGCAATGCACTTGATGACATAGTTTCAAAGTTAAGTGCAGCTATTTTCATTTTTGGGCGAAGCGCCAATGGTAGCTTTCCTGAATTGTAAAATTCTAAAACAATTTGCCCTGACCAACCAGGATCAATTCTATGGGCGGTAACGTGCACCATTAAACCAAGTCTAGCCAGTGAAGAGCGTCCATCTAACCAACCCACTATATTATCAGGTAAAGTAACCGACTCATAAGTAACGGCTAATGCCAGCTCTCCTGGGTGTAGAAAAAAAGCATCACCATCGGCAATATTAATTTCCTCACTCATCACTGAGTTCATGGCGGCTTGCATTTCAACCTTTGGACCACTTAAATCAATATACGGTGCTGCATGGGCTTGAAAAACACGAAATTCATTACCTAAGCGAATATCAACACTTACCCCTGAAATCATTGAACTATCAGGCTTTGGTAAAATAATTATTTCTTCATCTGCTAAGTATTGTTCTATATCTTTATCGCTTAATCTCATAATGATTGTTCTTGTATTATTAATTTATATTATTGATGTGCATTACGTTATGTATATTAACGCTCGATTAGTCTGTATATATAACAGTTGTCGTTAGTGGGCTAGCATTATCAAATTGTAGAAAAAGTTGCCCCGTAATATTACGTGCTATTCTACGGTACAAAGATGCTATATCACCAGTGCTATTTTCGATGATGTCTGATTCACCAAAATCAGCATCTTGGCGAATATTAATATCAAGCGGTAATTGACCAAGTAATTGTGTTTGTTTTGATTTTGCCATTTTCTCGCCCCCAGCTTCTCCAAAAACATGGCTTTTATGCCCACAGTTTTCACATAAGTGATAACTCATATTTTCAATAATACCTAAAACAGGCACTTGCACCTTATCAAACATAGCAATTCCTTTTTCAGCATCAATCAAGGCAATATCTTGTGGCGTAGTGACAATTACGGCAGCGGCTACGGGTACTTTTTGCGCCAAAGTTAATTGAATATCCCCTGTCCCCGGTGGCATATCAATGAGTAAGTAATCTAATTCAGGCCACGCCGTTTCATTTAGTAATTGATTAAACGCACCACTCGCCATTGGGCCTCGCCAAACCGTAGCGTCTCCTTCATCAACAAGAAATCCTATCGACATAGCATGTAAACCATGAGCCTCTAACGGAATCATAAATTTGCCATCTTTAGATCCAGGTTTAGCATTTTTCAGCCCTAATAATGTTGGAATAGAGGGACCATAGATATCTGCATCTAAAATGCCAACCTTAGCCCCTTCAGCAATTAGTGCGTAAGCAAGATTTACTGCGGTAGTTGACTTACCTACCCCACCTTTACCTGAAGCAATAGCAATAATGTTTTTAATCTTACCGCCATTAAGAGCAGAAGAACGTACCGTATTGACATTAAGTGTTATTTCAAAATCAACTTGCTGAGCAAAAGAAGTTGATAAGGTAGTGGCAAGTGTATCTAATTCTCCTTGGCAAGGAAAAGGCAGGGTTAACTCAACCCGTATTCTGTTCGATTTTTCTGTATGTATTTTAAAATCACGACAAACAGCAAGCACACCTTGAGGAAAGTTTAGTGATTGATAGCTTGTTAATGCTTCTTCTATCACTTGAATTTTTTCTGCCGTTGTTAAATCAATGGTAGGTAAAGCACTTTTAGAATCGTTTGGAAGTTGCGGTCTAGTGGATGATTTTTTATTTTCACTTTTATTATTGAAGAATTTACCGAACATATTGTCACATTAATTATTTGAGTATAAACGTTAAATTCTGTACTATTGCAGCCATTATTACCATCAAAAAACACTATTTATTCATGTCTATAGCTACTTCTTCGCAAACATTACCAAAAAAACGCAAAATATTAGTTACTTGCGCATTACCTTACGCCAATGGATCAATTCATTTGGGACATTTACTTGAGCATATTCAAACAGATATTTGGGTACGATTCCAACGAATGCGCGGACATGAAACTTATTTTGTTTGTGCTGATGATGCTCACGGCACACCAATTATGCTTAAAGCACAAGAATTAGGCATAACACCTGAAGAAATGATTAATGCAGTTCGTGATGAACATATGGCTGATTTTGCTGATTTCCACATTAGTTTTGATAATTATCACACAACGCATTGTGAAGAAAACCAAGCTTTATCGAGTGATATTTATAATAAATTACATGCTAAAGGTCATATTAAGACACGTACTATTTCGCAGCTTTATGATCCTGAAAAGGGTATGTTTTTACCTGATCGTTTTGTAAAAGGCACCTGCCCTAAGTGTAAATCAGAAGATGAAAATGGCGACAGCTGTGACAAATGTGGCGCAACTTATTCACCAACTGAAGTCATTAACCCGCGCTCAGTTGTTTCTGGTGCCACACCGGTACTAAAAGATTCGGAGCACTACTTCTTCGACTTACCAGCCTTTGAAGGTATGTTAAAAGAATGGATTCGCAGTGGCGCATTACAAGAAGAGATGGCTAACAAGCTTTCAGAATGGTTTGAGCAAGGTTTAAAGCAATGGGATATTAGCCGTGATGCTCCTTACTTTGGTTTTGAAATTCCAAATGCTCCTGGTAAGTTTTTCTATGTTTGGTTAGATGCACCAATCGGCTACATGGGAAGTTTTAAAAATCTATGTAATAAGAATTCAAACATTGATTTCGACAGTTTTTGGGCCGAAAATTCTGACGCTGAGCTATACCACTTTATTGGTAAAGATATAATCTATTTCCACAGTTTATTTTGGCCATCAGTACTCGAAGGTGCTGGCTATCGTAAGCCAACAAGCGTATTCGCCCATGGTTTTGTGACAGTAAATGGCGAGAAAATGTCTAAATCTAAAGGCACCTTTATTAAAGGTCGTACTTATTTAGATCATTTAAATCCTGAATATTTACGTTACTACTACGCAGCGAAATTAACGAATCGCATCGATGATTTAGATTTAAATCTAGAAGACTTTGCTCAACGTGTTAATTCTGATTTAGTGGGTAAAGTCGTTAATATCGCTTCACGTTGTGCTAGTTTTATTACCAAACGTTTTGATGGGATGTTATCAACAAATATTGATAACCAAGCACTTGCTGACGAAGTTATGAATGCTGGTGATAGCATTGCCGCACATTATGAAAGCCGTGATTTTGGTCGTGGTATGCGTGAAATTATGGCACTTGCTGATAAAGTTAATGAGTACATTGCGGTAAAAGAACCTTGGCAGCTTGTGAAAAACGAAACTAAACAGCAAGAAGTACAAGATATTTGCTCTTTAGGTATCAACATGTTCCGTACCTTAATGATTTATTTAAAACCTGTCTTACCAGTACTTGCCGATAGCACTGCTGCATTTTTAAATGATGAATTAATTTGGGATGGTCATAAAAAACTATTAACTGATCATAAAATCAATAAGTTTAAAGCACTGTTACAACGTGTAGATATGGATAAAGTTAATGCAGTCACAGAAGCTTCGAAAGAAAATTTAGCGGCTATAAGCACGGACGCTAAAAAAGAAAAAACAAATAATAAGAAAAAGAAACAAGAAAAAATTGTCGATAATTCTGCTGCACTTGCTAATCCATTAGCTGCAGATCCTATTAGTGAAGAGATTCAGTTCGATGATTTTGCTAAAATTGATTTAAGAATTGTTAAAATAATTAATGCTGAGCATGTTGAAAAAGCCAATAAACTACTTAAATTAACATTAGCACTTGATAATGATGGCACAGAAACTCGTCAAGTATTCGCTGGTATAAAATCGGCTTATCAACCTGAAGATTTAATTGGCAAGCAGACGGTTATGGTAGCCAATTTAGCGCCTCGCAAGATGCGCTTTGGCATGTCTGAAGGTATGGTGTTAGCTGCAGGCCCAGGCGGCGAAGACTTGTGGATATTAAACCCTGATGATGGCGCACAACCAGGTATGCGAGTTAAATAAAATAACTTACTGTTATCACTACCAACTTCATTTTATATGAAGCGCTCGTATAAAAGGTATGGCATAACGCGATACCTTTTTTTTTGTCAAGCTAAACTAATTAAACCTATAAAAACATGAGTATTATTATGGTAAAAAAACTAACAAGTTTGCTAAGCAACACACCGGCTTCCTTGCTAATTTTAATCGCTATGTTTATCGGTTTAGTTGTTGGTGCAACCACATCAACCGTTTATTCGGGGGTAAATGAAATAGCAGACGCCTTTGTTATGCTATTACAAATGACAGCGCTTCCTTATATTGCGTTATCATTAATTATTGGTATAGGTAGCCTCTCAGAGCATAGAATAAGCGGTACGATTAAAAAAAGTTTAGTTATTCTTATCTCATTAACCGCAACCGTATTGCTTTTTATTTTAATTACGCCCATTGCCTTTCCAGACTGGGAAAGTGCTGATTTTTATAGCTTAAGTACAATAAAAACAGTACAAGATCTCGATATTATTAAGCTCTTTATTCCCACTAATCCTTTTTATTCTTTTGCTAACGGTTTAATTCCAAGCGTTGTTATGTTTAGTATTCTGGTTGGCATCGGCTTAATGAAGGTAAAAGCTAAAAAGCAAACCTTATTAGCTTTAATAGGTTTAAACAAAGCCATTATTAATGTTAGCTCTATGGTGATTAAATTAGCGCCATTAGCCATTTTTTGTATTGCATTACGTGCTGCAGCAACAATTGATAGTTCACAAATAGATGGGTTACTTGTTTATATAGTTTCCGCCAGTGTTTTAGTGTTGTTGTTAGCCTTTTTGATAATACCTGCAATTATTGCCACTATTACACCTTTGGGTTATAGGGAAATACTAAAGGCCTCACGTGAAGCAATGATCACTGCCTTTGCAACCGGAAGCTTTTTTATTGTTATTCCATTAATTGTCGAAAAAACAAAACAGTTAATTGAAAAAATGCCGGTAGATAATGCCCATTTACGCACTGATGCTATTATTGCGCCTAGCATCATTGTGCCTATTGGCTTTAGCTTACCAATAGGCGGTAAACTTTTAGCTTTATTATTCGTTTTATTCGCTGCCTGGTTTTCTGGCTCAGAAGTCAGTGCAAGCCATTACCTTTATTTACTTACTGCTGGTTTACCCCAATTATTTAGTTCAAGCTCAGTGGCTATGCCAAATTTATTAGAAATATTCAATGTACCTAGCTCAATGTATGAATTATTTTTAGTCGCTGAAAACTTAATTGTCGGTCGCCTTAGCGCTTTGCTTTCTGTGGTATTCTCGTCAAGCTTAGCAATATTAATTGCGACAAGTATGTTAAAACAACTTACATTTAAATGGTCTAAGTTTAACAAATACTTAATCCTTCTTCCGGTATTATCTGTTATTGCCTTTATCGCATTAAGGTTTACTTTTGACAGCATTAGTTATCAATACCAAGGGTATACAAAGTTTATTGAACGTGACTTTATTATGTATAACTCCCAAAGTAAGGTGTTAGAGGCACCAACTAATATCAAGGCTAACTCTCAACCCAATGTTGATGTGTTAACACGTATAAGTAAGCGAGGCTTTATCCGTGTTGGTTATTTTAGAGATGACTTACCTTATGCTTTTCATAATAATGAGGGAAAACTTGTCGGTTTTGACATTGAAGTGCTTAACCTACTCGCAGATGATTTAGAGGTAGATATTGAATTTGTGCGAATTTTCCATAATGAAGCACAAAAACTACTCTCTTCAGGTTATTTGGATATGACAACCGGCATTCCTTTAATTCCTAACAATATGAAGAAATTCACATTAACTGTGCCATATAGTACTCAATCTCTTGCTTTTATCGTTCACGATGGCAGGCGGAGTGAATTTACTACTTGGGAAAAAATTATTAGTAATGAACAACTAATTATTGGTATCCCTGAATTATACTACAGCGAAAACTTAGTGAATCGTCATTTTGAACACGGCACAATTTGGGAAATATCTACACCAAGGTTATATTTTAAAAAAGAATACGAACATATTGACGCCATGCTTATTGGGGCTCCAACGGCTTCAGCTTGGACTTTATTACACCCAGAATATACAGTAGTAACGCCAAAACCAGCGCAAGCTCCCTTATCAATGGCTTTTGCTATTAATAACAAAGATACCGCTTTTGAATTATTTATGCGTAACTGGATACACATGAAAAAGCAAAACAACAATATTGATCAATTATTTCAATATTGGATTGCCGGAAAAGAAGAATTTGAATAGTACATAACAATAGAGCCTAACCAAGATGAAATTGAACACAAAATTAAATATGAACAGAACATTAAAGCTATGTGTTAGCCCTTTACTGCTTTTATTAGCCAGTTGTAGTAGTAGCTTTGTCTCAACCAATCTCGATAAAGATAACTTTAGTGATTATTTCTCTGCCAGTCACGTTAAAATTTATCAAAGCGAAAAAGACATTAACGCTCGTTATCAATTAGTGGGGATTGTTGAGGGTCAAGATTGCCAAATTAAGCCTCATCACGCAGAGCCTGATGAGATTAATGCACGAACTGAAGCAAGAAGGTTGGCATTTGATCAAGGAGCTAATGGTATCGTTTTTTCACAATGTGCCTTATTACCCCACGAACGGTTAGCCCAACTAAATGACAGTGCTGATGCGCAACAATGCCATGCCATTGTTATCTGTTATGCAAAAGCTTATGCCATTGAAGTAACCAAGTGACATGATTGAAGCAAACTTAACGAGTGCTCCTAGCATTAACATAAAGCCCATTGGTATTGTTAATTCTCCTTATAAAGAGAAGTTTGCGATACCTCGTCAACCTGGGTTAGTGGATGCGGCCAAAGGCACTATCGCATTACTTAATGATGTCAATACACTTGATAGTGTTAGAGGACTAGAGCAGTTTAGCCATATTTGGCTATTATTTGTCTTTCATGGCACACAAGCGCAAGGCTGGAAGCCATTGGTGAAACCACCTCGCCTTGGTGGTAATAAAAAGCTAGGAGTACTTGCAACACGTTCAACCTTTAGACCCAACCCTATTGGGATGTCCGTGGTTAAACTCGATAGCATTGAAACCGTAGAACAAAATATTATTTTACATATATCGGGGATGGATTTATTAGATCAAACACCTATTGTAGACATAAAGCCTTATATTAGCTATTCAGACGCCTTACCCAATGCATGTGCTGGCTTTGCTCAACATCAACCTAATAGTAAGCTAAACATTACCTTTTCAGAAAATTCACGGCAAATTTTAACCAGATTAACACAGCGATTACCTGAGTTATCCTTACTTATCGAACAAGTATTAGCGCAAGATCCTCGCCCTGCTTACAAACAAAATAAGCTTGATGAAAAGGTTTATGGCATGCATTTATATAACCTAAATATTCAATGGCGGATGCTAAATGTAGAGACAATAGAAGTTATTCAAATTACTGAACTACCGTAAGATTTAGCTTTATCGCAACTAAATTTCGAACAAAGCTATTCTCCTGTGTGTTCACTTATTTTTTATTTTTCTTATTTATTACAAGCCGCTATAGGGTGAACAACTGCTTTGGTAATTTTACCATATTGGTATTTGACAATAGGTTGGTTTATATAACCAGTAAATTTTCTTGGCTTCCATTGAGGTAAAAAAGCATAGTCTGTTGTTAAATTAACAATTAACCCTGTCGATTTTTGACATTTTATTTTGTTCTGGCTCTTAATGTTACTCGGGCTACTCGACGCTTCATTATCTAAAAGATCATTAGAGAAGTTTTTCTCACGACTCCCTGCGACAACACAAATCCTATTCTCAGCAGCTAGAGACAAAATATTATACTCGACCTCGCTGGGCTCTTGAATATCAAAGGGTAGCAACAATAAATGAATGCCACTCAACGCGGCAACTTTTACTATTTCAGGTAGGTTAGCATCATCGGCTGTTAACATTGCAACAGTAATATTACCTTGCTCTAGTGGCAACGCTATTATAGTTAATTTATCGCCTAATGATGTCCACTGATACCTATTACAAAAGTGTAATTGCTGTTGTGTTGCCAATAAACCTTGTTGATTTATTAGAACCGCCTGATGTATTCCTTCAATAACTAAACTGGTACACACATACTGAAAAGGTCTCAACACTGCACTAATTTTAGTTATGAGCTGTAGGCTCAAACTCGCAATTGTTTTACGTTTTTCAACATCATTTGTTATTGCTTTATCAGCGATAAAAAACAACTCTGGTAATTGAATAATATCGCTAAGATTATTTTCAATATAATGGCAAACATCTTCAATTGCTTCTTCATTAGATTTATAGGTAGCATATATAGCGACATTAGCTGTTTTTGCTATATTTTTATCTACCAAAGCATGCTTATGTAATGCAGATTGATTAATATTTTCTCTTAATGCCTGATATAACTCAGGCCGTAATTGTTTAAGCACTTTAGAGCCATCAGGACGAACTTTATTATGCAGTCCAACTTTTTTACCTGTACCTATTAAATCGATATCAGCAAAAATATAGCCCTCTTTATTATGCTTTATTTGTGCTAGTACTGAACCACTAGGACAAATAATTTGGCTATTCCCTACTCCCGAATTACTCGACTGAGCCGTTTGCGTTGTAAAATCATTAGCTTTGCTTTGAGCAATAAAATCTTGTGATGATTCTTGATGACTTACTTGGTGACGTACCGGATAAATTAATGCACCGATTTTATTAGCTGTCGCGATAAACACGTTATTTTCATAAGCACGAGCAGGATCATATAAACAACTTTGATCAAGCGCAAAGGTGTTAACAGAATTACACAATAACTGCGCGCCACCTAACGCTAATTTTCTCGATTTTTCAAAAGTGATATCATCGTTACCATTTAATAGGCCTAATTTTCCATATGGCGTTGTGGCTACATCTGCAGTTTCGCTTGTACAAATATAAAAGTCATGCTCATGCCCTATCAACGAGTGTTTATCTTTTTGTTGAATAAGCTCTCCTAATGGTGAAAATAAACAAGACGTTACCGTAATATTTGATTTAATAGCGCCATCTTGATGATCACGTGAAGGGTCTCTTCGTAAAGTAACATTAATAACAATATAACAATGATGTTTTATTGCTTGATCAGCAATACATTGTAAGAAACTACCATTGATTTCTAGCGCTGCATTCCATGCTTGATTATGATCACTACACTCACTCAACGTATTACTATATTCAGGAAGAACAATTAGCATGGGTTTACACACCGCAGCGTCATTTATTATACGGATACAAGTTGCTAAATTTTCTTGTGTGCTTGAAGTGGTGGCAAACTGAGTAACGGCTACACGCATAGTTTATACTTTTCCATAGAGCGAATGATTATTTATTTTAAAAATGTGAATTGTATAACAGAACACATTGCACATGATGGGCGTGATAGTACAACACAAAGCACATCAAAAACTATTGCTAAGCTTACATTTGCTAATTTTTAACTATATATGTTACTGCTAGCTATAGTTTTATATGCGTAAACACATCAAGTGTCAGAAAATTTTACACTATATAAAGCGCTTTATGCTCTTGTTAATAAAAACATCCAAAACAAAAGTAAATTACTGATATTTAATAACTAATAACTTAATTGTTAACTAGGCGTAAAAGTTGCATTAATATGTAAATTGTTGGTGTTACTAATGTAAAAGGTGATATTCAACATATAAATTAATAAAAATAAAATAAATTAGGAAGTAACATGTTAAATAAACTTTTTTTAAAAACATTATTCACATTATCATTGGTATTCGCCGTAAGTAACACAGCCAATGCGACGTTAATCACCCAAGATATTTGGCTTGATTCAGGCATTACTACTGAAATTGATTATCAATATATTGGCTTTATTACTATAGATACTGAAATAGCAATTGTTGATGATGTTTTCAATGATGGCTCACTGATGTTAGGCACTGTTAGCGCTTGGGTTGATTTTGAGTTATTTGGTTTTAATTTTTGGACTGAAGCAGAAAGCGATGCGGCTCTAGATGCTGATCCTCTTTCTTTTCCAATGTTTGGTTTCTTTGAAGCCGTATTTGATACCAATAACCTGGCCGCGGGTATTGAATTATTGGACTTTGATGTTACTGAAAATACATTTGACTTCTATGCTTTCAGTGGTTTAATTGATATATTTACACCTCCTGGATTTGGTGATATTTTCGATCCAACAGGTGGCCTATACGACTTTGGTGAGTTAGCTTTTGGCGAAGCGAGACTTACCGCTGTACCTGAGCCTACCAGTTTACTACTATTTTTAGCCGCTGCAATCGGCTTAACTACACGTAGAAAAGTAAAATAATACGATTAATACACGGTTTAACAATACAAGAGTTATTGCATCGTACAACAAATGATAGTTTTTAATATAAGGCTAAGAGTTAACACTCTTAGCCTTTTTTTATGCCATCAGCTTCGTTATTCGCTATGCTATCAACCTCAACTAGACAGTATTGAAAGCAGTTTAACCATTTAATTCAATATCTAGTCTAAACTACATTAGTAAACCTAGCCCACACAACATTAAATACGGCCATATTATCAATAGACTCCTCATTAGTGCAGTATAGGTAATGAAGTTCTCAACGATAAATTATCAAACTATATCTAAATATAGCTTTATCGCTAATATTTAACCGTAAATACCATATAGGAAACTTATTATTTTTCGTTACTTGTATAGTAAGAAAATGTATACAAGATTATTATTAAATATTTTTTTAAACATAAAAAAACCTCATTGAATTACGCCAATGAGGTTTTTATTTATTTTACTATTTAAACAAATAAACAGTATTGATATTTATTTATAAAGCGAGTGATTAGTTTCCTAATTCAAGTACAGTAGTACCTTCAGCTTCACCGTCAGCATTATAATAAGTAATCGCACCCATATAAATAACTCCTGCATCTAAACGAGAAGTAGAAATGGTTGTATAATTATAACGTCCTTCTATCGCTCTGCGACTTGATGTTATACGTGTAGTGCTTTCAGCTTGATCAGCTACCCAGCCTAACATTGTATAGTTTGTTTCAGCTGCGCCTTTTAAGTCTTTACCATGAACAAAAGCAATATATAAATCGCCGTTGTCACCATTATTTGCTGGAGCAGGATTTGTTAAAATAATGTCTTCATCTGAATCTTCTGAAACAGCACTTTCAACGGCACTACAGCTCCATGCTACACAGTGATAGAAGTAAATATCTAAATTAGCGTCAGCTGCATCAACTAAACCACCACGTAAACTAAAACGTGCCACTTTTGTACCTTCTGGAACAAGAAAGCCATGAAAACCTAATCCAGGTTCATTAAAATCATAAGAACCGTTTGAATCTTGAGAGACTGTACCATTTGCACCAAATGGCGCAACTAAACCAGCATAGTCAATAGATATAGCCCCTGAATAGTTTGTTTTTACAGGGAAACTATAACGTCCTCGCTGCAATTGAGCAGAAACAATAGCAGGCACTTCAATATTAGTATCTGCAACCGCTTTTATCGCAATCGGACTACGGACACTATGACCAGCATTATCAGTCCAAGTGATTGCACCAAATTTCCAAACATCATTCTCACTTAATGCTGTTTTTGCAAATGTTAATGCATAACTTGCCTTACCACCTACTTCAACATCCAATGTGTTACTCGGGTTAACAGCACCGTTAGCATCAAATGTTTGTAACTGCACATCAATTCCTTCAGGCGCTTCAATTGTTGCTGTATAACTTGATGCACTATTTGCAGCATTTGAAACAGTTCTAGTAACCGTTTCTGGTGCTTGTAACTCTGCAATCCCAATTGAAGGTAAATTTAATTGACTAGGATCAAGACTGAATCCAGCTGCAGTTAATGCATCACACTCAATGCCCATGCTCGCAACAAAAGTGTCATTACCTATGCCACATAAAAAAGCAAGGTAGTCAGCAGTATTCGCATCATACAGTAACCCTGGAGTTAACGAGGCAACAGGGTCAACATGACCAGCACCAAAATTAAAAGGATCTGCAGGTGTGATACCATCAGGTTTCATAACATCTTGATAAGCATTGGTCATCATCGCTGATTTTATTTGTGCTGGCGACCAAGTGCTATTTGACTCTGTAAATAATGCCGCGATTCCCGCGATATGAGGAGAAGACATTGAAGTACCTTGTAAGTACCTAAATGAATCACCTACAGCACTACTGACAGGGTTTTCACTATAAGCGGCTAATATTTTAACACCTGGCGCTGTAATGTCAGGTTTAATAATATCGTAACTTGCTGTGTTTGGCCCAAGAGAAGAGAAGTCTCCCATTATATTACCAATCACTGGTGTTGGAGAGAATATTTCTGGTGACATTGTCACCTCAAGCACTTCCCCGCCAGTAATCGCTGCATTGAGTGATTCTCCATTACTTTTACTAATCATAAAACCTGGAATTTCAAAAGTACCATCACCCCCCATAACGATAGGCGTATCATCTGTGCTATAAACAATAACAGCGGTCGCACCAGCAAGTTGAGCACGTTCAACTTTTTCGGTAAACGCACAAGAACCACGACTAATTAACGCAATTTTACCTGCGATTTCGGCAGAGTTATCAAGCGCTGTAGCTAAACCACTATCAAAACAGGCTAATAAAGGCTCTGCAACCACTACATTACCAATAATAGCACCAGTTTCGCCTAATGGTTTAGTGATAGCCCCTTCAGCCGCCACGATAATCTCTTCTGGATCACGTGATGAAATTTTTATACCTTGTGTTATAGCAGTACCATCATAAGTTGAAGCCGCAACACTAGTTATCCAAGGAGCTGGTGTGCCAACAGTTTCAGGTCCATCTTGACCACTATTACCTGCAGAAACCGCAACAAAAACACCTGCATCTACTGCGCGTAGCATTGCCGCTGTGGGTGGTACTGTTAAATCAGTTAAACTACCGCCAATTGAATAATTCAAAACATTGACACCATCAGCAACGGCTTGATCTATCGCCGCCATGGTATCACCGTAAAAACAACCGGCTTCATCATCCCCTGTAATAGGATCTTTGTACGCGTCATTCCAACATACTTTATAAGCAGCAATACGCGCCCTAGGAGCCATACCAGAAACCGTACCTGTGCTAGCTTCATAGCCATTAATATTAATGGAACTCGCAGCACCTTCATTACCTGCGGCAGTACCAGCAGTATGACTACCATGACCAGCCGCATCTCTTGGAGACTCAACTTCACCTAATTCATATTGAATGTCATAAACAGCTTCAAAAGAGTCTTTGAAGTATCGAGCACCAATAAGTTTATTATTACAATTAAAGGTTTCATCTAAACCTGAATCACAAGCACCTAACCAACCAAGTGTTGAAGGGTCGCTATAGCTGCCATCATCAGAAAAACTCGGGTTTTCTGGCCAAATACCGGTATCAATAATTCCAACAACAACATCTTCACCTTTAATACCGAGTGAATGTTGACCGCTGCCTGAGGTTAGCCCCAAAAATTCAGGTGTATTTGCAGTGGAAACACGTTGAACTTTATCTTCCCAAACACCAACAACGTCTGGATGAGATTCTAATGCTGCTTTTTGTGTCGGTGACAATATGGCACTAAAACCATTAAAGGTATGCTTAAATGAATAGTTGATATCAATGGCACCTATTTCATTAGCAATAGCTTTTTGCTTTGACTCTAATGCTAATTGATAAGCAACCATTGCAGGTGTATTCGCGTTGTAGTTGTTGCCAGCAACAGCTACTTGCTGGTTACTAGGTAGTAGCTCACCAATATTTCGAGCTTGTTCAACACCTGTTTGCCCTTTAATTTGTACAATATAGCTTTTACTTTCTGTAGCCTGCGTTAAATTTTCACCCGCAAGAACTAATCGACTGCTATCTACTATCACTTCATTAGCATTCGCGGACGTTGCTAAAATGAGTGTAATGACACTTCCTATCATGGATCGTTTAAGTTGCATTTATTACTCCAATTATTATTATTTATTCGCTAAACATAGATATTATTATCTTTACCTTACATACCAGTATGTAAAAAATATACTTTCTTCCATACCAAGGTAATTAGCGATAATAAAATGAAGCAATAACAATGCCTTTGTTGCAAAATTATGAAATTCATTACAACAAGGTAATAAAAATGTTACAAAAGTATACAAACGTAAAACAAGTGTAAAAAAACTTTACACTTATATCTTATATTAAACGAATATAAAACAAACGATAGCGTTTTTAATGACAACAAAAGAATAAAAAACAAAATTAAGAACAATAAAATCAAATTAAACAAAATAAAGTTCTAAGTAATGTTTTTGTTTCTTTATGATTTATGTAAAATAACCTGACAAAGTGTTTATACTGCTTAAATTATAGACACAAATACTTACATAATTTTCAGACAAAGAGTAAGTATTTCACTAATTTATCAGTTCTTTATTGTCCTAATGGTGTAAATAATTAATTACTGTTAATTTAACGAGTAATAATTAAGTGTGGCTTTAGGTTTACAATGACATTTTTCAGCAATAATAAATATACGATCTGTGGAATAGCGGCAATATTACTTTGGAGTTGTCTCGTTGCACTTATAAGGGACGTTTCAGAAATATTTAGTCCCATTGGTGGTGCAGCAATGATATATTCGATCAGCGTTATATTTTTAATGCTAATAATGGGATTACCAAAATTAAAGGATTTCCCACCTCGTTACCTTATTCTTGGCGCTATATTATTTGTATCTTATGAAGTTTGCCTTGCCTAATCTTTGGGAATGGCGAATACCAGACATCAAGCAATGGAAATGGCTGTTATTAATTATTTATGGCCTGCTATCACCATATTATTAACGGTGTTTTCAGGCCGTAAAAAAGTAAGTCTCTGGGTTTATTCCAGTGTGTTAATTGCTTTTGTTGGTGTCGCATGGTGTATAACTGGCGATAATGATGTTTCAGTTGCTGTTTTAATGAATAATTATTCTGATAACCCAATAACGTATTTAATGGCTTTTTCAGCGGCATTTATCTGGTCTGTTTACTGTATAATCACCCAAAAACTGAGTAATGGTAAAAATGCGATCACCTTATTTATTACTGCAACTGCGATTACATTGTGGATTCAATATGCCTTGAGTAACGAGCCGCCATTAACATTCTCAATGAGCTCTACTGTCATTCTGTTAATTGCTGGCATTGTTATTGGTAGCGGGTATGCTTTGTGGAATAAAGCGATTATAGGCGGTAATTTGATGCTACTCGGTACCATATCTTATTTTACACCGGTTTTTTCTACTATTATTTCTGCTTTTTATTTATCTATTACCCTCAGCCAATCATTCTGGCAAGGTGTATTTTTAGTCACTCTCGGCTCACTAATTTGTTATTTTGTTACCAGAGAAAAAAGCCCAAAGTGTAAAGATATCGTACTTACATAACAGGCATAGCCAGATCAAATTTTTTAACTGAGCAAATATAAATATTTACTCAGTTAATGCTTGGTTTATAATTTATATATTTTTTACTAGATTTTAATCAAACAAACCTAAACGTCACTCATTCTGTCTAGTAGCTTTACATGGCTGCACGAAAAATGTTACAAATTTCTTCGTGGCTTGCTTGTCTGGGGTTAGTTAGGCTACACACATCTTTTAACGCGTTTTCAGCTAATAAATTTATATCACCGTCTTTCGCACCAAGCTCTATTAAACCAGCCGGGATTCCTACTTTTTGGCTTAATGTTTCAATAGCACTAATGGCAGCGTTTGCGCCTTCCTCTGCAGACATATTAAAAACATTTACCCCCATACTATTCGCAATATCTTTCAAACGTTCAGGGCATACTTTTGCATTGTAGCGTTGTACATGTGGTAATAAAACGGCGTTACAAACGCCATGAGGCAAATCATAAAAACCACCTAATTGGTGAGCCATCGCATGAACATAGCCTAATGAAGCGTTATTAAATGCCATACCTGCCATAAACTGAGCGTAAGCCATTTGTTCTCTTGCTTCAATATTTTCGCCATTTGCCACTGCTGTTGGTAAATTTACTTGAATAAGCTCAATTGCTTTAAGAGCAACAGCATCAGTAATGGGTGTTGCGCCTGTAGAAACATATGCTTCAATAGCATGTGTTAAAGCATCCATACCTGTTGCAGCGGTTAATGATGCTGGCATACCAACCATAAGAGAAGGATCATTGACCGATAACATTGGCGTGGTATGTTTATCAACAATTGCCATTTTTACATGACGTTTTTCGTCAGTGATAATAACAAAACGAGTCATTTCTGATGCTGTCCCCGCAGTAGTATTAATCGCAACTAAAGGTAACTGAGGCTTTTTAGATACATCTATGCCTTCATAATCTGCAATTTGGCCACCATTACTCGCAACTAAAGCAATACCTTTAGCACAATCATGTGGTGAACCACCACCTAACGAAACGACAAAATCGCAATCATTTTGCTTAAGCATAGCTAATCCAGCATTAACATTACTGACAGTTGGGTTAGGATGTACTTGATCAAAAACAACACTCGATATCTGTTCTTTATCGAGTAAATCAGTAAATTTTTTTACTATACCTATTTTGCTTAATACACTATCACTAACAATTAAACCCTGCTTAAATCCTTGATCTTTTATATAATTAATCGCCTCGACTAAGCAGCCACTACCCATAACATTTAACGCTGGCATATAAAATGATGTACTCATGAAATTCTCCTTTAGTGAACCTGATAAAACCAATAGTTATTTGTACCATAAAAAGAACATGAATTAATTGATCTAAAATATATCTTTATCATTCACTACCGTTATGCCTAAAAGTCCGATATCTTTTGTTGTTTATCATCCAATAAACAACAAAAGCTCCAACACTTATAGAAAAATTTAAAGCTTAGTTTGTAAAATATATATAGACTTACCCATTAGTTTTTTAATTATCAATACAAGATTACTCAACCAGAGATCAGGTTAATTATATAGGAGCACTTAGTGCCAAAAATTTCACTTAAATCAAACAAAAACATTACCGCGCCAATAGCTAAAAAAATTCCACATAAAATGGAAATTCATAATCATCAACGGATCGATAATTATTATTGGATGCGAGATGATCAACGCAGCGATGAAAGTATTTTGGCGCACCTTGCAAGTGAAAATAATTATGCTGATGCTATGCTGTCAGAGCAAGAACCATTACAAGAGCTACTTTTTGAAGAGCTCAAAGCTCGCGTAGTAAAAGACGATAATACTGTGCCTGCAAAAGATGGAAAATATTGGTATCACAGCGAAATTCATGGTGAACAAGAATTTTCAAATCATTATCGTTCAACAAGCTTTTCAGGTGATAACAAACATCTACTATTAGATGTAAATGAAAGAGCTAAAGGTCATGAGTTTTATGATTTAGGTGATATGTCTATCAGCCCTAATGATCAACTATTATCGGTATCTGAAGACACCGACAGCCGTCGTATTTATACCATCCACTTTAAAGATTTAACTAAGCCTGCAGACTTTCCAAACCCATATTTATCAGATGTCCTTGTCGAAACTGAAGGACAAATTGTTTGGGCTAATGATAATCAAACCGTTTTCTATGTAAAAAAAGATCTAGAGACCTTATTGGGTACACAGGTTTTCCGTCATAAGCTAGGTACACCTCAATCTGATGATGTTCTTGTGTATGAAGAAAAAGATCATAGCTTTTATATGAGTTTAGATAAAAGTAGAGACGATTCTCAACTTTACATTTGTTTACACGCCACGGAGTCTACTCACTATCTATTTCTTAATGCAAATGAGCCAAATGGTGAGTTTATCGAATTGCTGCCTTATCAAGAGCAACATGAATATCATGCGGATAAAATGGGAGAATATTTTTATATTGTCAGTAACTACCAAGCTAAAAACTTTAAGCTAATGAAAGTTGCGGTTGATAAAATTAATGATATAAATCACTGGCAAGAAGTGATTCCTCATCGAGAAAATGTGTTATTAGAGGGTGTTGAATTATTTCATAACTTTATCATAACCACTGAGCGAGAAAATGGTCAGATTAGATTTATCGTTCACACAATTAATGGTACTAATGCTGGTAATCAGTATCCATTATCATTTGATGATCCTTGCTACTTTGCTTGCTTGGGTGATAACCCAGAGCCAAACAGTGCAATCGCACGGTTATATTATTCTAGTTTGACCACACCTGGCTCTTTGTATGAATTTAACTTAGCAACTGGTGAACGAAAACTGTTAAAACAACAGAAGGTTTTAGGTGATTTTAATAAAGACCATTATCAATCAGAGCGTTTATTTATTACGGCTCGTGATGGCGTAAAAATACCAGTATCAATTGTTTATCGCACGGATATGTTCAAAAAAGATGGTACTAACCCACTCCTTCAATACGGTTATGGTGCTTATGGTATCACTATAGATCCTAATTTTTCTAGCCAAACCTTAAGCTTGTTAGACCGAGGCTTTGTCTATGTTATCGCCCATATTCGTGGCTCTGAAATGTTAGGTAGACAATGGTATGAAACAGGTAAAATGGCACATAAGCAAAATACTTTTAATGATTTTATTGATGTTACTAAAGCATTAGTAACTCAAGGATATGGTGCTAAAGATAAAATATTTGCTTCAGGTGGAAGCGCAGGCGGTTTATTAATGGGAGCCATAGTAAACCAAGCCCCTGAGCTATATTTAGGTATTGGCGCGCATGTACCATTTCTAGATGTATTAACTACCATGCTTGATGAAACGATCCCACTAACCACCAATGAATATGACGAATGGGGTAATCCAAACGAAGAGCAAGTATACAAAAATATTTTAGCTTATTCGCCTATTGATAACATTAAGGCGCAACATTACCCTAATATACTGGTAACGACAGGCTTACATGACTCTCAAGTTCAGTACTTTGAACCAATGAAATGGGTGGCAAAAATGAGAGAACTGAAAACAGACGACAATATATTATTGTTTAAAACAGATATGGATGCAGGCCATGGCGGTGCTTCTGGACGCTTTAAGCGCTTAAAAGAAGTTGCTTTAGAAATGAGTTTCTTTATTTCGCTATTACCAGAATAGAACAAAATAATAAGTTGAACGTTAAAAATGTCTAAATTACAGCAACTAACAATGGTGGTTAACTCATATGTTGTTGCTGGCGTTTTAACGCTTTGTTTTTAATTATGGGGTCAACTTGTGTTAATTTATCTTGTGGAGTGGCATAAAGGTTAAGCCCACTAAAAAGGCTTTTTAATTTAGCTGCATCATAGTCTTGCTCAATTTTTTTAATGACTAATTGATGTTTTTCTGGATATAACGCTTCGACTGATTGTGAAATCAATTCAAATAATTTTTTCAAATTAATCTTATGTATTTGCCCTGTTTTATTAAAAATCCATTCGGTAATCGCCATAAAATCATCAAAAGGCTCATCAGTCAATATATGCGGTAATGAGTACTTAAAACGTCCTGAATTACCTATCATGTCCCAATATCGAGCAAAGCGGTTAATACGTTGCATGGTAGAAAAGCTTACTCTATCAGTACTTAATATATTAAATGGCGGTAAAGGATTAAACCTCAAATCAAAAGCTTCTGTATGTCTAATAATCGGGCTACCTTTTAAGCGTTTTAAAATACCCATTTGAATTTCGTGCGGACGACAATGATAAAGCTGATTAAAACTATCTTTGAAAGTGTCGAAGGTTTCGCCTGGTAAACCAAAAATCAGATCAGCATGAATGTGCGCATGAGTATTATCTTTTAGCCAAATTAAATTATCTTTCGACTTTGCATTATTTTGTTTACGGCTAATATTCTTTTGAACTTCGGTATTAAAGGTTTGTATGCCAATTTCAAATTGTAAACTGCCTTCAGGAAACTGTGCTAATAATTCTTTTAACTTTCGAGGAAGGTGATCAGGTACCACTTCAAAATGTAGATAAAGATCGTCAGTCATGCGGTCTAAGAAAAACTGCATAATATGCATTGTGGTATTAATATTTAAATTAAAGGTTCTATCAATGAATTTAAAATTACGCGCACCTCGTAGATAAAGAATGTCCATTTGCTCAAGAAATACCGTTATTTCAAAAGGTACTGATGTTTTATCTAAAGATGATAAACAAAACTCGCATTTAAATGGACAGCCCCGTGACGCTTCAACATAAAGTAAACGATGGGTCAAATCTTCATCGGTATAATACTCATATGGTAGCGCTAATTCTTTTAACTCAACCGGTTTCGAGTGAACTATTTTTTTATTTGGTGGCGTATTGTTGATTATATCTTTACAAAGCTGATAAAAACTTAAATCGGCAGGCCCTGTTAATACATAATCTGCACACTGAACTATTGCTTGTTGTTCAGTTTCATAACTAACTTCTGGACCACCTAAAATAATTTTTATTTCAGGTGCAATCACTTTTAATAAATTAACAACATCGGTTGTTTCCACTATGTTCCAAATATAGACACCAAAACCGACTATATCAGGCTTTGTCTCCAATATTTGTTCGACAATATCAATGGGACGAGTTTGAATAATAAACTCTTTTATTTCACAATATTGCTGTAGTTCTTGTAAATTGGCATAAAGATAACGTAGCCCAAAACTTGTGTGAAAATAACGTGCGTTAAGTGTTGCTAATACAATTTTAGGTGAAGATTTAGCTATTCTATCATTTATTTCTAAAGAGGCTTGGTGAGTATTTTGAATAGACTCTATTGGCACAGGCGATGTTAATAGTTCACTATTATCATCAGTTAAATGAATTTGCGTAACCTTGAGTTCAGGGTGATGCTTTTGCTCTGCCATTCTATGTGTTAACTGCTTTTATTAATATGACTGCAATTATACGTTGATTGCTCACATTATTCAGTAATCTTATTTTCACATCAACAATGTCACTGAATAGTGTTAGATATCTTTGCTAGCCATATTCATTCAATATGAGTATTTATATTTCATCATGATGATTTATCGTCACCATCTTGGTAATGTTTAAAAGCATTTCGGCCTGCACGTTTTACTTGATACAGCGCTATGTCGGCTTTTCTCAGTAAATCTTCAATAGAATCATCACCTGCAGGATCAGAAATAGCAATACCAATACTCAACGATACTTGTCGCTTCAGAATACCATTGGAAAATACATCACTAATCGCTTCAAAAATATTATTAGCTATTAAAGTAGCATCTTCTGAAGATTTAATTTCTGATAAGATTAAGACAAACTCATCTCCTCCTTGACGGGCTAGCGTATCAGTCCCTCGCAGACACGACTTTAATTTACTTGATAACCATATAAGTAAATCATCGCCAACATCATGACCATATTCGTCATTAACGAGTTTAAAATGGTCAACATCAATATACATAAGCGCAAATGGTCGCTTATATCGACGGCTTAATTCATAAGTACGCGCTAGTCTATCTTTTAAGAATCGACGGTTAGGTAACCCTGTTAATTCATCATGACTTGCTTGATGTAATACTTGTTTTTGAAGTTCCTTACGAACAGTAATATTTTCAATTTGAGAAACGAAATGAACTGGTTTCCCTTTAATATCAACTACCATAGATACACTAAGAAACGCCCAAACAATAGAGCCATCTTTGCAGAAATACCGTTTTTCCATTTGATAGCTTTTTATTTCTCCCGCAACAAGTGCCGTTAGATGTTCAAGATCTAAATTAAGATCTTCTGGGTGAGTAATATCTTGAAAAGTTAACTTAAGGAGTTCTTCCTCACTGTATTGCAACATATTGAGCAAAGACGGATTCACTTCAATCCATTCACCATTTAGCCCTACAAGTGCAATCCCCATTGCTGCTGTTTCAAATGCACCTCGAAAGCGTAGATCACTTTCGGTAAGTGCTAGTTCTAATTTTTTCTGCTCAGTAATATCGGTATGAGTTCCTATACTACGGGCAACACGCCCATCGTCAGTCCAACTAACCGCGTCTCCTCGACAAAGAATCCATATCCACTTACCATCTTTCGCTTGAAGCCTTTGCTCTAGATTATAAATATTCGTTTTACCACTAACAAAATTTGCAATTGCTACTTCAGCACGTTCCCAATCTTCCGGATGAAGTAAGCGTTTCCATTCTGAAAATTCATTTTTAATTTCATCGTCAGCATAGCCAAGCATAGACTTCCATTTAGTATCGAAAGTGACACTATTAGTAAGGTTGTCCCAATCCCAAACACCATGTTCGGCACCAGACAATGCCGACTTCCATCGAAACTCTGTTTCTGAAAGTTCTTTATTCATGAATTCTGCTTTTGCTTCAGCACGATTTTTACTAGTAGATAAAGACCAAACAACTAATGTTAGTAATAATGAAAATAAGCTACCTATCAATAAAACAATGATTCCTTCAGTATTAACATGAGACTGAACAAAGTTCTTATCTGCTGAAAACACAACAGTCCATATTCGCTGAGCAATAACTAGTTGCTCCGTTTGCTGAAACGCCATCTCCTCAAATTCTTGCGCATTTTTCATTGAAGAATATAGTTGCGTCTTTTTATTTATGACCGTGCCATCATATATATTTAAATTAATCTTTAGTTTATCGGATAAAATCCCTTCCATCAGTATGTCCATACTAAACGGAGCATAAACCCACCCATATAAATTTTCGGGGATTACGCCAACCTGCTCGTCATTATCCTGGTAAACAGGTAGGTATAACAAGACTCCTGAGATAGGACCACGATCGACGTCTTGTACCAAACTTACTTTACCCGAAAGCGCTAGCTTATTTGTAGCTCTAGACTTATCCATTGCTGCACGTCTGACTTTTTCTGAATACATATCAAAGCCAAAAGCATTCAAATTATTTCCGCTAAATGGCTCAAGATATATTATAGAAGTATATTGTTCTCGCTCCCCTTTAGGCAACATCACATAATTTGGAAATCCTTCCGCACGAATGCTCGCTATATGCTCTGCACGTTGACTGGGTGCAATAGAAAGGGAAAATCCAACCCCTAAAATACCGGGATAGGTATGTTCTAGTGCAAGTTCTTCAGTGTAAGCTTTAAATTCAGTACGATTAACGTTATCTGAGGCAACAAACAATCCTTTTATCCCTCGCAGTACTTGCTGATAGGTTTCCATCTGTTTTTGTATGTTCAAGAGACTCTTATCAGTCTCTTGTTCAAAACGTAATTGGTCTTCCATAAACACTACATCAACCGCGTTACGCCATTCTATTATTGTTAATGAAAGCCCTAAAGTAAGTACAGCAATACTTAATACTGTTGTGCGGGTTAAACGACCTATATTTTTAGAAAAAGTTTTTGTTTTATTCATCATTACTTTTTTGTGCCTAAATACTGATTGCATTCAATGACTGATTCATCTGGATAAACTCAATCATTGTGTATCGCAAAATCAAAAATGCTATTTAACAAAAATTAATTTGATGAATAATTTTGCGCTAATTTTTTGAATTCTAAGCCATGATTAAATATATTAACAGTGCTCCGCTCGCTTATATTCACTCATCCGATGTTCTAAATAATTAAATACAACTCGATATAACAGTAGACCCTATTCAAATAATTAGCACGATAAAACTTAAATTTATAAAAAATTTAAACTGAGTTGAATTAACGTTACACATATATGAACTTATTTTATTCAATAAAATTTCAAGTAAAATAATTCACTGAAGATTAAAGTTTTATTTCAAAATTGTACTCATTAAATTAATAAATAATGTACCTTTAATCATTTAAAACCTATTGTGTACTTATATTATGTACTTATCTCGCAAATATCAGCAAAGGCCTAATTATGTTAAAAACCATTATGTTATTTATTTTTAGTACATTTTTAGCAACTCTGCTTGTTTCTATTGTGTCTACTCAAATAATATTAGCTGAGGTACAATCATTTGGACTTAGTATTTCTACAGAAATACGGGTCAATGCTACCATTGAAGATCTACTTGGATTAGCGCCAGCTTTGTACCTATTGATTTCTATTGGTTTTTTAGTTGGTTTTATTATTGCTAAATATGCTTATCAATTGATTGGAGGTAACAGAATTCTTTGGTATGTTGGCGTGGGAATCACTTCTTTTCCTATAACAATTCATCTCATTCAATACGTTATGGGATTAACGCCAATCGCTTCGGCACGAACTCCTCTAGGACTCTTTTTAACGACTTGCTGCTGTATCATTTCTGCATGGCTATTTGCCTTTTTAACATCACATTCTGCTGCTCAACCTAGTTACTTGGGAAATAATAATGAACAATAATACCCTGACAATAAAAAAACTCTGCATGAGCTTCTGTATGTTGATTACCAGTACTATTAGTTGTGCGGAAACACAAAACAAAGAATACAAGGTATCTACGATAGTCGAAAACTTGAAATATCCTTGGTCGATCGCCTTTTTGCCTAATAATGATATGTTAGTGACTGAACGTATAGGCGTCTTAAGAGTAATTAGAGAAGGTAAGCTACTTGAAAAATCCGTTTCTGGCTTACCTAATATTTATGTCGATGGCCCTGCAGGTTTATTCGATATTTTGTTAGATCCAGACTTTGAAAAAAATAAAAAACTTTATATCTCGTACAGTGCTGGCACAAAAAGCAACAATTTTGTTTCTGTAATGAGTGCTACATTACAAGGACTGTCATTACAACATCAGAAAGTGATATTTACAGGTTCAAGTAGAAATACGCCACATCATCATGGCGCAAGAATGACCTTTTTACCTGATGGTACGCTACTAATTACAGCAGGTGACGGCTTTAATTTCCGTGAACAAGCACAATCCCTACAAAGCATGTTAGGAAAAGTACTGAGAATTAATACTGATGGCAGCATTCCTAAAGATAATCCATTTGTTCATCAAAATAATGTAAGGCCTGAAATATACAGTTATGGTCATCGTAATCCACAAGCTATTTTAGTCAGTAAAACGGGAGAAGTTTGGCTCCATGAACATGGCCCACAAGGGGGTGATGAATTAAACTTACTTAAATCAGGTCATAATTACGGCTGGCCTGCTATTAGTTATGGCATCGACTATTCAGGGGCGTTAATTTCACCTTTTACCGAAGCAAAAGGCATGGAGCAACCGGTTACCTATTGGATACCTTCAATTGCGCCTGCTGGAATGACCGAGTATCAAGGTGATATTTTTCCACAGTGGCAAGGAAACTTATTTATTGCCGCTCTCGCAGGAAAAAGTGTGCGACGTTTAAGCCTAGATGATAATAAAGTGATTGCAGAAGAAACGCTGTTAGCTGAGCGCCAACAGCGAATAAGAGATATAAGAACAAGCCCCGATGGCTGCTTGTATATTTTAACAGACAGCGAACAAGGACAATTATTAAAGCTATCTCCTAACCTATAAAAATTAAGCTAAAGCCACTAATAACATAATTTCAATCAATTAAATTTTTACCAGATTTTAGAGCTCAACAATAGTTCAGCTCTTCCCTTTACTGATAAATAGTGCTTCCTTTAAAAGCCTTCTAATACTATTTTACCGATTGATTTTCCTGACTCAAGTTCTTGATGAGCTGCTCTTAAGTTTTTCGCAGTATCACAGCCGCAGCAGAAAGTTTAGATATGCGAACAGCGACAGCAAGTGCTGCAATTAAACGAGTTGAACGTGCGTTAGGGGTTGAGCTATTTATCAGAACTACCCGCCACTTAAGACTTTCAATTGCTGGTGAAAAATACATTCCAAACTGTGAACAAGCATTACAAATGCTTAATTTGGCAAAACAAAGTGTAAAAGACGATTTAGACGTTATTGATGGTGAACTACGAATTTCAGTCCCCTCTGATTTAGGTCGAAACTTAATTTTACCATGGCTTGATGAGTTTATGCAGACACATACAGGCATTAGTGTGAAGTTACATATCAGCGATAGTAATATTGACTTCTACCGTGATCCTGTTGATATCGCTTTACGTTATGGAACACCCAATGATGTAAATCTCTATGTTTTTAAAATTTGTAAAGTACCCCGTGTGATTTGTGCAACAACCGAATACTTAGAAAATAATGGCTTACCAACACCCCCTAATGATTTAGCTAACCATAATGGCCTTTTGTATCAACTTCATGACATTATTCATGATGTTTGGGAATTTACTCACCAAGAAAAGTTAATGAAAGTAAAAATGCCAAGTAATCGTGCTTTAAATGATGCCGAACTGGTAAGACGTTGGTGTGTAAATGGTAAAGGTATAGCCACTAAGTCTAGCTTAGATATGTCACATGACTTACTGAATGATAATATTGTATCGATATTAAAGGACTTTGCGCCTAAGCCGACAGAGCTATGGCTAATTTGTCCAAGCAGACAAACAATTACCCCCCGCAGTAAGACTGCTTAGAGAACATTTAAAAATTAAATGCCGTGATGTTTTTACACAACTAATTAACAAAGGCGTGTTAACTCAAGCAAATGTCAGTTATTAAACTACAAACCTAGCTGATATTGCACATAGACTATTTTAACTTGAAATTAGTTTATGATACTTTTAATCAATTGAAACATTTCACAATATTATTGAAGACAACACAGCTTGAATATATTTAAAAAACTGGCAATGTTTAGATCACTGCCAGTACAATTTATCGTATATGATAAATTTTTTTATAAAATTGCTTAGATTTTAAATTGCGTAACATGATTATTAAGCTGTACAGCAAATTGAGCAAGCTCTTCCGTAGCAATTTTAATTTCTTCAGCGCCAATACCTGTCTGATGTGATAAATCTTTTATTTCAACAACTTGTTTACCCACTTCAGCTGCAACACAACTTTGTTCTTCTGCTGCACTGGCAATTTGTGAATTCATATCAATAATTTGATAAACAGCATTTTTTATTTCAGCTAGAGCCTGCTGCACATCCATTGTTTGCGATACAATAGTGCCTGCTTGACGACGGCCAATTTTCATTGACTCTACAGAAGCCTTTGCACTTTCTTGTACTTTACTTATTTTTTCTTCAATTTCAGCAGCCGATTTTTGCGTATTAGACGCTAAGGTACGTACTTCATCAGCAACTACTGAAAATCCTCGGCCAAACTCACCTGCTCGAGCAGCTTCAATAGCAGCATTAAGCGCCAGTAAATTGGTTTGATCTGAAATACCTTTTATCACAGCAAGTATTTCAGTAATCTCTTCTGTGTTATCAGCAAGCTCAGAGATAATGATAGATGTGTTATCCAGATCACTTTCTAATCCTTTAACACCTATCGAAGATTGTTCAGCTTTCAAAGTGCCTTCATCAACAAGTAAACGAGCAGCTTCCGTTGCTTCAGCAGCAACATTTGTATTATTAGCAACATCTTCTGCGGTA
Source organism: Colwellia sp. 5_MG-2023 (assembly GCF_030547795.1). Lineage (NCBI taxonomy): Bacteria > Pseudomonadati > Pseudomonadota > Gammaproteobacteria > Alteromonadales > Colwelliaceae > Colwellia > Colwellia sp. 5_MG-2023. The sequence continues at coordinate 29,090 of NZ_JAUOPW010000023.1, forward strand.
GCATGCATTTGGCTGATCGCTGTTGCAATTTGTTCTGTTGCTTGACCTTGATCTGAAATATTATTTTTGGTTTGAACTGAAATTGACGCTAACTCTTCAGACGCGGTTGCCTGAGAATCTGCAGAATCTGATATTTGTTTCATCATGGCCTTAAGTTTACCAACCATGAGTTGCATTGCTGAATAAATACCAGTTTCTTTTCCTGTATGTTCAAACTGCATACTCAAATCGCCATCAGCAATTTTACGTGTGAGTATTTCTATATCTCTTGGTTCACCACCAATAGGCTTTAAAATTGATAATGTAATCTTCCAACTTAGTAATATCGCCAAAATTACAGCTACTGTCACCAATATAATTAAATTTGTAATTGCTGATTTACCTTGTGCTAAAGAATTCATGGTAAATTCATCAGCTTTATTTGTCGCAAAATCCTCAAGCTTTAACAGACGGTTATTTAAATCACGAATATGCGCCTCACCTTCATTTTCTGTAATTTGTCTCGCTTCTGCTCTTTTACCCTCTTTCATCAAAACAATTACTTCACTTCGGATTGGTTTCCAGTTCATAAAGTTTTCTTGTAGTGCTTTAATTTCTGACTGATCACCTAGAAAACGTTCATTCAAGACCGCAAAATACTGTAGTGCTTCTTTTTCAATATGCGCCACATCCGCAACCGCTTGATTAATTTGTTCTAATGAATTTGCCAACGCAACATCTTTCATAGAACGATGCATGCCGGTAATAGAGCCTTCTACTTTTGCAATGGCGACACTAACCGCGAAAGGATGTTTATAGAGAAGTTCAGTGTAACTAGATAGCGATCGCATTTGCTTAACAGCTAAGCCGGTCATAATTAATAAAATAACAATTACAATAGAAAAAGCAGCGGCCAAACGTTTTCCTAGTGACAAATTATCAAACATAGAAAATCCTTCTGTTTATAAATTAAATAAAAAAATCGATTTGAAAAATTCAGATGCTAAGTATCTTGTTAATCAGGTTCTCATGCCTTGATCACTATTCAAATCAACTATATTTTTATATAGAAGTTTATGAAGGTTTGATTTTGACAGTGATGATATAGTGACTATGTACCTATAATTAACAGCCACATACACTTAATTTTTTGATTAGTGGATTTTCATCTTGACATAAACAACAGCTCGAATAACAATAATTATTTGAGGTGCATGCTTGCATAGATAGAAATAAAATATAATCAAGGTGCAGGTTTTTAATATCCCCTGCACTTAATTTAGTCCTAGAAAATCCCAGGAAAAATATTTATCAAGCTTGGCTAACTTTATAGATTAACCTTTAAGCGAACCAGTACCATTCGGCGTTACAATTGATTCACATGTGCCTTTAGGTGAATATGTCCATGCATTCGCTTGAAAATCTGACGTTGAAGTACCTTCACAACTAGTACCTGCGCCCGCTTTACAATCATTTTCACCCGCTAAAGCAATACCAAAGCATTTATCTTTACGGCCACGAACTTTATCACCAGCTAACCATTTAGTAAGTTGCTCTTGTACTTTTGGTGATGCACCATCTGCAATTTTTAATTGGCTATTTGGACCTGCCGTTGCACCTGTACTTAATACTGCTACTGATGCGCCCACTAATAAAGCTTTAGTTAAATTTACTTTTTTCATTTTTATACTCCAAATTAAAATATTTTTGTTTTTTAAGATTATTTATAAACCAATACAATAGCGACAAGCATATCGCCGTTTTATCAATTAAATAGACCTATACTATTTATAAAAAATTTCAGATAGATAGCCATAAATACAGAATTAATAAAAAAATAGTACAATTTATTCCCATTAATTCCATTTAAAGCATTTTATAATATAACTACCACCCCAAATCCCTAATAACATTCCTGCGACAGCACCGAACCCCGAAGGAGAAAGTGTAGGTAGTGCGAGTAATAACTGCACACTATTACCTCCCATGGCTATTGAAGCCCCAACTCCCATGAGTGTTCCAGCAAATAAATGTTTCGCCAAATAGCTAACATTAGCAGGAATAAAATTAAATCTTTTTGTCCGCCATGCTGCCAAAAACATACCTAAAAGCATAGCAATAAAAAATAGATACTGCTCTATTAATGGCCAATTATTATTTTGACCATTAATCAAGGCTAAACTTATTTGTTGCAATAAAACACTTGGTGGCCATTGAGGTTGGTAAAGAAAAATAAACCCCGAAAGTAGCCCTATCCCCATCATACCAAACCAAAGCTTTTTTCTTTTTTTATCACCAACTAAACCCCATATAGTAATAGCTATTGTAATGAGAATAAGTGGAATATAACTAATCTCACCAGGCAAAGAGCTACGTACTACCTCTATTTTTGGCGGCCAACAAGCGAGTAGCACCCAGCCAACGAACCACCCTAAAATAGTGGCAAACATTCTAGAGTCACCACGTGCTAATCGACTTAATGTAGATACCCCACAACTTTTGTTTAACGCAGCGCCTAAACCAAATATAAAGCCGCCTAGCACAAACCAGCCACTTAAAGCGTGAGTCCAAAAAGTAAATTTGATATCAAAAAACTGAGAAAAATAAGCGCCAACCCAAGCTAAAACGCCACTAAAAATAATGGCTAATAAAAATTCTTTATTACCTGCTTGCCATTCATTTACTCCTCGAACCATGCATAAGCCTGTTGTTTGAGCTAAATACCCTAAAAAACAAACGCATATAAAAACGCTAATAAACAACATATTTTATCCTGCGATTAAATAAACAATAATAGAAGTGATAAATTTTTAAACCTGCCTGACACTTACACATATAATTATAAATTTATATTGGTTATATACTTACAAAAGAGGCATTTAGCCTCATTTGAATAATTAACGATTGACATATTTACCAAGAAGCTGCATTTGCTTGTGCCATATCATAACGCCAGCTTTCAGGCATACTAACGTCTTCTAATAAGCTATTCGCTTTAATGGTAGGATAAAGCTGCTCATAACTTTTAATATTTATTCCTTCAACTCTACGGTTTAAGTGTTTAGGCTCAAGTTCATCGACACCGTTCAAACCAGCAGCCCCAACTAACTCAACTAAATTTTTAACCGTTTCACGTTGAAAGTTAGCAACACGTTGCGCTTTATTGGTCACAATAATTGCTTTATTTCGAGATGGATTTTGCGTTGCTATTCCTGTTGGACAATTATCTGTATTACAAGTACGTGCTTGAATACAACCTAAAGATAGCATCATGCCACGAGCAGAGTTCACTGTATCTGCACCTAAAGCCATTGCTCTTAATATATGAAATGCTGAAAACATTTTACCTGACGCAATAATACGCATTTTGTCTCTAAGGCCAAACCCTATCAACGCATTATTTACAAAGATCAATGCATCCTTTATCGGTGTACCTACCGAATTTGTCATTTCAGTTGGTGCTGCACCAGTACCGCCTTCACCACCATCAACGGTAATAAAATCAGGGGTAATACCCGTTGCTATCATCGCTTTACAAATAGCTAAAAATTCGTCACGTCGGCCTATACACAATTTAAATCCTATCGGTTTTCCATCCGATAACTCTCTTAACGTTTTAACAAAAAGCAATAACTCTGTTGGCGTTGAAAAAGCGCTATGTGCTGGCGGTGAAACAACATCAAACCCCATAGGAACATGACGAATGGCCGCTATTTCTTCAGTTAACTTAGCCGCAGGTAAAATACCACCATGGCCTGGTTTTGCCCCCTGAGAAAGTTTAATTTCTATCATTTTTACAACATCTTTAGTGGCATTTCTTCTGAATGTTTCAGGATTAAAATTGCCTGCTTCATTACGACAACCAAAATATCCGGTACCAATTTGCCAAACAATATCTCCACCATGTTCTAAATGATAAGGGCTCATACTTCCTTCGCCGGTATTATGTGAAAAACCGCCAATTTTAGCGCCCCGGTTGAGTGACATAATGGCATTTTTACTTAATGCACCGTAACTCATCGCAGAAATATTAAGCACAGAAGACATATAGGGTTTGGAGCAATCAGGACCACCAAACTTAACACGAGGGTCAAAATTAGTAAGATGTTTAGGTTGCATTGAATGATTTACCCACTCATAACCCGCACGATTAACATCAAAAATAGTACCGAATGGTCTTGTATCCCTATCACCTTTAGCGCGTTGATAAACTAACGATCTAAATTCTCGAGAAATAGGTGTTCCACTCGTATCAGACTCAACAAAATATTGTTGAATTTCTGGCCTAACAGATTCTAGTAAATATCTAAACCGCCCAAATACCGGATATAAGCGACGAATAGATTGTTTTGTTTGTAATATGTCGTATAAACCAATTAAGTTTATCGGGCCTAAAATAACCAAGGCCCACAACCAATTGGTAGAGATCATAGATAGACCAATTAATAATATAATTGATGTAAACATGAATGCGATGAACATTTGACGCATAGTCATGGAGTAAGGTTCCTCTTTTATAAATTTTATGTAATTATTTATTTCACGGTTATAAGACAAGCCGTTAGATAATAAAATTTCACAATAAAAGAGTATTGCTAAGTAGTATTACTTCATTAGCGATGCAAATAAAAAATACTACTTATAATTCAATAATATAAAAACATAGCAAAACTAACTAAATATTTATATTTATCCCCCTAGATGTCACTAAAGAAAACTATTATTGATTTTGATTGTTAAGTTTTTTTTGTGCTTTTGACTTAATTTTTAACAATTTAATTTTGGCGCCATACCAATCAGCCATTGGCGCTGCTGCAATACCGTGTATCAAAGTGCTTATCCACACAGCATTAATCGCTACTATTAATATTGAATGCCCATACTCTCCAATAATATCTTTAGAAATAATTAGCGCAAATAGTGCAGTTGCCAGCCCTCTCGGACCAAAAAACCCCATAAATACCCGCGTTAATGTTTTGGCTTTTGTACCAAGCAATGATAAGTAAATAGCTAGAGGACGAACAATAAATATACTGACCAAAATATAACCTACAACCGGCAATGTTAAGTGCTCTATAGCAGATGGAAGCAGTCCTAAGCCAATAATAACAAACGATGTCCATATTAATATTTGCCCTTCACTTTCAGTAAATTGATAAATGAAGCGACAATGCCCTTTTACAATATGACCAAAAACTAAACCAGCAACAAAAGAAGCAATAAAACCATTACCGCCCAGTAAACTAGCCATTACGTATGATATACCAGTCAGAGCTAAAACACCGATCCCTTCATACACACTTGAGGTTATTTGTTTTGCTTCTGAATATAAAAATAAACGACCACTTAACCAACCCATTAATAAACCAACAAAGATACCGACAAATATTTGATTAAAGCCAAACATTAACCAAGATGTCCCATTTGCTTCAGAGCCAATTTCCATAGCAACTATGCTGGCAAAAAATAGAATAATGGGTAATGCGAGTCCATCATTTAAGCCACTTTCAACTGATAAGCTTTGTCGCTCATTTGTAGGCACACTTTCATTACTAATAACCGCTTGCCCTAAAGCAGCATCAGTAGGTGCTAAAATAGCAGCAATTAAGGCTAACATTGGCCAAGGCCACTCTGGAAAAAATAAGTAAGCAAAGCCGGTACCAATCAAAATGCTCAATGGAAGACCTAGCAATAACATCCTCAAAGGCCAAGTATTCTGCCTTTTTAATCTACGTAAGTTAATTTGTGAAGCATCTAAGAAGAGTAATACTACAAGCGATATTTCTGCGATCAAATACACAGTTTCATGCGCATCTTCTACATGAATCAAGCCTAGTTGAGACACGATAAACCCCATACCCAAAAATACCATTGGTGCGGTGATAATAGTTGTCGATAATTTTTTTGCCAGCATAGCGTAAGTGCTAACGGCAAAAAGAAGAATGAGTAATCCGATTTCCATTGGAAGTTCCTATTGAGTGAACGAGGGCTTTGATAACCCCGCGAATAATAGACATTATTAAAAAGTCAACCTAAGTGAATGGGTTGATTAATTATTGTGTTTAATCATTAACTTTTATTTAAAAAATAACCGGCTCATGGCCGGTTATTTTTGCTACTTAGTTTACATACGTTAATTTAATCATTAATACGTTGTGGTACGTTTAGCATCTAAGCCAAGAAACTTATCGACAGATAAGAAACCTGGGCCACGTGCAAAAACGACTAATAATGAAGCTGCCCACCAAGAAGCAGGATTAATCCAATGATCTAAGGTTGGAAAAACCGCAAGCTGAATAAACATTGTCATACCAATAAGGCCTAATGCTGCAAAACGAGAAAATAAACCGATAATTAATAATATTGGTAGCACAACCTCAACCACACCTGCCACAACAGCAAGTAATTCAATTATTGTTACGGTAAGTGAGCCATCTACATAGTCTAATGTTTGAGGATCACAAAGAAGTAATGCGCCATCCCTTATTGGATCTGGACAAAAAAATTCATATTTAAATAGGTCATATTTATCAACATTAAATTGTAAAAAACCATCCCATTTACTTAATCCTGAATCGAGAAATACTTTTGCAACCATAAAACGAATAGATAATAACGCTAAAGGCTCTAGAAACCTTGATAACTGTTCACCCATTTGTACGTACAATAACTGTAGTTTTTTTACCATGCTCATGTTTTTTTCCTTATCTTACTTATTATTTATATTTTTTAATTACTGTTAATTTCTAATAACTCATTTTGTAAGCAAGCAGTAAAAGCATCACTTACTTCAAAGTTTTCATCTAGCGTAATAGCGGCATCAAAAGCCTCCCCCAAAGTTCTACCTTTACCTTGTAGAGCTTGCATAAGTGCAACCTCAGCAATAGACAGTAAACGGGCTTGTACTCCACCTTGTAAACGCCATAACATTACAAAAACATCTATTGATGATCTGTCTGTAATAGCATCATTATTATTTTTTTTTAGTGATATCCATTCAGAAAAAGCATCCTTTTTTACATGTACCAACAACACACTCGGATTAAGCTTTACATTAAGTTCAGTAAACTCAATTTCTTGCTCAATTAAATCGGTAACATACTCTATGGTTAATGTTTCATTAGAATCAGCACTCATTAAACTCATTAGCCATGCGTAGTCTAAATACGCAATATCAGCTAAGTTAACGTATAAGTCGGCAGAAAAGTTCTGTGCTACAGTCAACCCAACCTTATCACTACTTTCAAATTCAAACTCTTTAAGCAGGTCGATAATAAAGTCAGGGAAATTTTTTCCGTATCCAACTAAGGTACCTTGCTCTGGTGGAAAATGGTCAACATAAAGTCGCGCCATTTTTCTAAAATCATCATTGTCCAATTTTTTTTCACACATAGGAAAATTAGCAGCTAAGGCATCAACACAACCTTTATAAAACCCATTACGATAAACGGCCATTCGTTCAAGGTGCGCTGAATTTTCACAAAAAGGTGCCATAACACTGAGATCACCATGACGTAAATAACGCGAAAAAGCATCGATATATTGATTGCTATTCATTAACGAGCACCTCATTACCAGCTGCATTGACGTTTCTTAGCACCTTGTCTTGCTCTAAATAGTTTTGAGCTATTTGGCGTTCCTTCATAAGCTCTGTAAATGATGGAATATTCGCATCTCGTTCAACCAATACAGGCTTATGACCAAATAACCCTAACGCTTGTTCCAACAACTTCCACACCGGTGGTGCTACTGCTGCTGCATGACTGTCAATTAATAATGATTGACCCAGGGTAGGATCGGGATCGTGCCCTGCAATATGAATTTCACCAACAAGCTCTGCTGGTATCTGTTTTAGATAGTTTAATGCATCAATACCTGTATTTTTACTGCTGATATATAAATTATTAATATCAATAAGCAAGCCACAACCTGATCGCCTAGCAGCCTCAACTAAAAATTGAGGTTCATCCATATCACTTATAAAATCTAAATAGTTACTTGGATTTTCAATTAAAATAGACCGACCAATACCTGACTGATAACAATCAACACCATCAATTAATGATTGCAGTGCATCTTGTGTTCGAGGCAAAGGCATTAAATCGGCAAAATACTTACCATCTGACTTAGACCATACTGCATGCTCTGATACTAAAATAGGTTGAAATTCATTAATCAATGCTTTTACTTGCTTAGTATGGGCAGCCATGGCTTTATGATCAGAGCCTAGCGAACCACCAACCCCATGAAAACTGATGTTATGGTTTTCACGAACTGCTCGTAAATAGTTTAAGCGTGGGCCACCTGCAACAAAATAATTTTCGGTATGTACCTCAAACCAAAGATTATTATTTACTGATGGTGCTTGCACAGGTAGCGATAAAATATCATCAAGATGTTCAGGTTTTAGACTTAAGCCTGCACCTAATTTATCCCCAGCAATAGTATGCTGAGGAAAATTTTCTTGGGAATAATATAAATTATTAGCCTTCAAGTGAGCCTGTTCCATTCGGCGTTACAATTGATTCACATGTTCCCTTAGGTGAATATGTCCATGCATTCGCCTGGAAGTCTGACGTTGAAGTACCTTCACAACTAGTACCCGCGCCCGCTTTACAATCATTTTCACCCGCTAAAGCAATACCAAAGCATTTATCTTTACGGCCACGAACTTTATCACCAGCTAACCATTTAGTAAGTTGCTCTTGTACTTTTGGTGATGCACCATCTGCAATTTTTAATTGGCTATTTGGACCTGCCGTTGCACCTGTACTTAATACTGCTACTGATGCGCCCACTAATAAAGCTTTAGTTAAATTTACTTTTTTCATTTGTATACTCCTGATTTAATTTATTTTTCTTGCTTAATCGAGAGCTATTAATAAAAAGTTAATAACCGTTACCTTCTAAAAGCAAGTATCTTAAGGATAAGTCATATCCCTGTATTAGCAATTTAAGAGACCTCAACTTGTAACAAATAATTTCAAAAAATTTTTTTTAATTGTAATAACACTAAAAAAAACCTGTGCAGGTATTTATTAAATTATCTAAAGCCAACGAAAAACGGGGTCTATAATGAATCAGCCTTATTAGCTGCCTTTATCTATAACAATTATTAACTATCACTATTTACTATTACCGTTTTGTGAAAATTATTCATTAATACCCTTCTTGTTCATTATTCATTTTTCTACAAATGCTTCAAAGGCGATTATTTATTTCGCACACTTTACTGGTTAAATTAAAGGCAACACTAGGTTAAATTTCAATACATAGAAAGTTATTCACATATTTTGAATAAATAATTACGGTTTTTCGTTTCTTTTTATACTCATATATTGCTAGGATAGCGCCAACACAGTGTAACTAACACAATTATAAAAAATATAATAAAAAAACCAATAGGGGCATGATTATGCAAAATTACCGTATAAACACATTAGCACTAGCGATAACATTAGCTATTAGTGCACCAAGTATTGTAAATGCACAAGAGTCACAAGCGCTTAGTGCTGAAAACCTTGAACGCATTTCTGTATTAGGTTCACGCGTATCTAACCGTACTTCTACAGAATCTTCTTCTCCTATCGATTTAATTGACGCAGATGATTTAAACAAAGGCGGTTTTACTGAACTTGGACAAAGTTTACAAGCAACAGCACCATCATTTAACTTTTCTCGTACACAAGTTTCAGATGGCTCTGATTTATTCAGACCAGCAACATTGCGAGGCTTACAACCTGATCAAACCTTAGTCTTAATTAACGGCAAACGTCGTCATAACCAGTCTATTTTTGGGCTTAATGGTACAGTTGGCGCAGGTGCTGCTGGTACTGATATGAACGCCATTCCACTGACTGCATTAAAAGGTGTTGAAGTATTACGAGATGGCGCTGCAGCACAATATGGCTCAGACGCTATCGCGGGAGTTATTAACTTATCACTTAATAACTCCACTGGCGTTACCACTGGTTATGTTCAATATGGCGGTACAAGTGAAGGCGATGGAGATACCCTTTCTACCGGTTTAAACCGTGGTTTTGAGCTGGGCGATAATGGCGGATTTATTAACTTATCACTTGAATACCGTGATGCTGATGGTACTAATCGTGCTGAGCGCGATACTGGTGGTTCGCTTGACGTAGAGCCTGGAACTTTATCTGACGAAGTACGTTGGGGCCAAGGTAATTCAGCGAGCGAGTTCACTTCATTCTTTTATAATATGGCAATTCCTTTTGGCGATAACGAGCTATATTCATTTGGTGGCTACTCTGAGCGCACCGCGTTAGGGAATGGCTTTTACCGTAACTTTAACGAAGCGTCTAAAAACGTAACACAAGTATACAGCGATGGTTTTTTACCACGCATTTATAATGAAGCAGAAGATACGTCTGTTGCGGTAGGTTTAAAAGGTGATATTAACCCTGACTGGACTTACGATGTTTCAGCAGTATATGGCGAGAACCAATATGATTTTTCTTCTCGTAATACGTTAAATGCCTCTTACGCTGCCGAGTATTTATTTAATAACCCAGAAGCCAGCGATACTGAAATTGCCGCGAATTCAGGTCCATCTGGCGGTTATTCTGGTGGTTTCAGATTCGATCAAACAACGGTTAATCTTGATATTAACGGTATCGTGGATATTGGTCGTAGTGAACCGCTTTATGTGTCAGTAGGCGCTGAATATCGTAAAGAAAACTACGAAATCGTTGCAGGTGAAGAATCTTCTTATGCGTGTGGTTTAGCCAATATGGATACCTCATATCCTTCGGTTAACGACCCTGAGCAATTCGCTGAATGTGGTTTTCAGGCTTATAACGGTTTACGTCCAGAGGCAACCAACGACAGTGACCGTAACAGCTACGCATTCTATGCAAACGTTGAAACTATGATTAACGATGCTTGGAACGTTAGCGGTGCACTTCGTTATGAAGATTTCTCTGATGCGGGTGATGACATCATTGGTAAGTTAGCCACTCGTTATGAATTTAACGATGATTTTGCGGTACGTGCAGCGGTATCAACTGGCTTTAGAGCCCCTTCTCTTCAACAAAGTGGCTACACAGCGTTCACAACGAACTTAGGCTCAGACGGAACATTAACGCAATCATTCACAGCAACAACAGGCTCAGCATTCCCAAGTGCATTAGGCGTTGATAGTTTAGAGCTTGAAACATCTAAAAACTTAAGTGCTGGTTTTGTTTATGATGTAAGTAGCGAATTATCATTAACCGTAGATTTTTACCGTGTAGAGATTAAAGACCGTATCAACTTAGGTAGTTTACTATCTGCTGATGATGTTGCTTTTAGTGCTGATGCTGTAGCTGCGCTTCAAGCAACAGGTGCTGTACAAGCTAACTACTTCTCAAATTCAGTAGATTCAACAACACAAGGTGTTGATATTATTGCGTCATATCGTACCGAGCTTGATGGTGCCAACGTAGCAGTAACATTTGCAGGTAATATCAACGATACAACCATTGATAATGTGAATGCTTCTGAAGGTATTCCTGAAACTGTTGCCTTAGATGACCTACAACGTAGCTTCTTAACTGACGGGCAACCGGGCGAGCGTGCAACACTAACCTTCGATTACGGACGTGACGCCTACATAGCAACACTACGCTTTAATTATTTTGGTGAAACTGATGTTAAATATTTCGGTAATGACCATATTTCATTACCTGGTGAGCTTTCACCAACAGGATCGTTTAAACCAACCAGTATCGTAGAATCTGCTGTGCTAGTTGACTTAAATGTTAGCTACAAAATTAACGAAATGTTTTCACTTTCTGTAGGTGCTGATAATCTATTTGACGAAACACCAGACGAATTAGGTGAAGACGAAGTACTTAACTTTATCACCAATGGTGCTTTTAAATACCCTGTACGTGCATTGCCTTACGGCTTTGACGGCAGAACGTATTATGCTAAATTAAGCTTTAGTTTTTAATGGCTAACATCACTCATTAAGTCAATAAGGCTCTCTGAAAAACGCAGTTAATTACTGCGTTTTTTTATGCTATTTTTTTGTCCTTTAGTGACAATATTTATTTTGCTAAAACAGACTAAATTACAATAATAATACTTGCATGCTTGTAAATTGAGCATACAATCGCCATCTTAATAGTGAGCTGATTTGAAGCAGTAAATTATTAAAATTATTTTAATCTCTTAACAACGTATAAGTAACATATAGGACTGACATGACTAAAAAATCTAAAGCAAAAAACACGGTTAATTCAACCGTAGATACTGGCAGAGGTGTTATCAAACACAATGCACTAGCAGCGATGGTAACGTCTAAATTATTTAGACCACAAGTAGTAAAAGCGAAGAAAGGCAAAGGTTCATTTAAGCGTAACAGTAAACATTCAGGACAAGAGTCCTATTTAATCGCCGCTTAAATAGCTGTGATCAAATAGGGCTTTTTCAAAGCCAGTAAACAAGTTCAGAATAAACCAACAATTATCCTTCATTAAGATATGCCTTTGACTTTAATTGGCTTATGTAGCTATTGTGCCATGAAAATTTAGATATAACGCTTTTAATTTGGGAGGAATAAGTGGCCAACCAATTTCTTTCGTTACCCTACTCGCCTGCCAAAATAAGTGTTCAACATAATACACATCAATAAATTCGAATTCTTTAGGATGAACATCAATTAACTTTTGTTCCATATAAGATAAATATCTTTGTGCTAATTCAATATTCCCGTTAGCAAATGCGATACAGGTAGCATCAGCAAAGGCTTCCATTTTTGATGTAGTCATAGATTCGTCTTGATCATCCATCAATAGTTTTATTTCAGGAAATGTACAACAGATTTCATTAAGAAAACTTTGTACCACGTCATCATCATTCATTACTAATACCATTACTGAAAACTTTAGAGCGCTTTACCTATAGATGAACCTATAATAACGCCAAAAGCCATAATAAAAACCAACCCAATAAATGATGCTAGTACAATTAAGCCAGTTTTCTGATTTTTTGGTACCGATAGCCACCAGTTTTTCAATTCATTAATCATATTGTTTCCTTATAATATCGAAACGTGAAATTATTAATCCCAAAAATATCACTTAGAGACAAGCAATAGTAGGTTACAATCAAAGACTATTGCATATAAAACTTCACATACACTAGCCGAAACTTAAAATGTTGGTGATGGAATATCAAAGGCTACATTTGCTACATATTTCCTCATAAAATACTATACTTAATTATAGAAACCAATAACACATAACAATTTTATCGTGCACGAGTTTCGTACTTTAAGCATTAAGTTCTTTTTAACAAATAACTTAATGCTTTGCCACTTATAGATTCTCTAATACTCCATACTGTTCAGAGAATGAAAATACCGAGCCTATTTATCTGAATATGAGCAAAGCCCTAGATACTGTACAAATAAAAAGGCCTCATAATAAAGGGCACTTAAAGTATGTGATAAATTTAAAAATGCCAATAACCTTGTAACCTTCTTGAAAGTGAGGGCATCTAAATAATATGTTAGATAATTAGAATCACTCGATTAGGTACGATTTATATACCTAGAGTGGTGCTAAAGCGGTAAGAATAGCGGTGATATATGTGTAGTACGCCAAGACCAAAAACAAGGGTAAAAGGTAAAGCCGGTAGTTCGGATAGTGTGTTATCGAATTTAAGTGTTGAGTCTAGAAGCCTGTTCGCTGAGCGGGCTAATATTGCTCAAGAACGACGTCATCAAATGGCAATGAAACAAAGAAATGATCAACGTCAACATGATGCTTCGATAAAAAAAGTTACAAAAGCGGTAAATAGCGATGTTAATAATTCTCAAAACAGCTTAAGCTATTGGTTACTAAAGGCAAACTTAAAAGACCTTTTTATTATGTTATTCTTCGGTACGTCAAGACGAACATAGTTTATATACTATTAACCACTTATAAAATTTAATTACGTTACCCATTATACCCCGTTATGACAGATACAGATAAAACACGTTCAGACTTACGAATAGCATCAATGGCACCTAATTCCTTCGCTGGGTCAGTGCTTAAGTTATTTGCTCCCTTGCTTGATAAATTGTTAGGTATTAGACGCTTACGTAGTATTTACGAATCCTCTGATTTACCCGGTTTAGATAAACAAGCATTCTCTGAAAAGTTATTGAAATTGTTAGGCGTTCAGGTGTTGGGTGGCGAAGATATAATCGCTAAAATCCCAAAGACAGGTCGATGTATTGTGGTATGTAATCATCCTTACGGTATGATTGAGGGTGTTATTATTGCCCATTTACTCACAGCCTTTCGTGCTGACACCAAAATAATGGCCAATGTTGGTTTACAAATATTTAAAGAAATTAAAGACTATTTTATCTTTGCTAATCCGTTAGTACCTAAAGCACCCATTAATACTTCTGCGATAAAACAGTGTTTTAGTCATATTAATCAAGATGGATTATTAGTTATATTTCCTGCAGGTCGCGTGTCTTTTTTTAACTCGGATAAAAAAATAATAACGGACGGTGATTGGAACCGACTTGCGGTTAAAATTGCGAATAAAACTAATAGCCCTATTTTACCTGTTTTTATTTCAGGTACTAATAGCGCTTTATTCCACCGCATGGGACGCATTTATTATCGTTTTCGTTTATTAATGCTAATTCGTGAAATGCTTAAATTACAGCAACACCGCATAACCCTAACAACAAAAAACTTAATTGAGCCTAAGCAGCTAAAAAAACTTGGTAGTATTGAAAAAATGAATGATTTTATACGATTACAGTGTTATTTAAATGACGAAGATTATCTCAGCCAATGGCCTGAAGACGATGAACAAGGATCTTTTAAAGACGTTATTCCTCAGGCTGACAGTGAATTAATAAAAGCGGAATTATCTCGCTTACCGGCTAAGCAACACTTGTTAGATTTTAAATCATATTCTGTCTACTACGGTTATCAACATCAAATACCCACTTGTGTTCAAGAAATTACGCGTTTACGAGAAATTACGTTTCGGACACTAAACGAAGGCAGTGGCGAGTCTTGTGATACCGATAAATTTGATGCTACTTATATGCACTTATTTGTTTTTGAAAATAACAATGAAGAAATTATAGGTGCTTACCGCGTTGGTCAAACAGATCTTTTACAAAAAGACGGGGATATTTCACAGCTCTACCTTTCACAAATGTTTGATTTTCAACCTGAGTTTATTAATCAGCAGCAACCTTGTTTAGAGATGGGGCGCTCTTTTATTATAGAAGCGTATCAAAATAGCTTATATGGCTTATTATTATTGTGGAAAGGTATTGGCGCATTTGTTTGTCAGAACCCGCGTTATAGAACGTTATATGGCACGGTATCGTTAAGTAAATTATATGACCCACGTTCAGTCGCTTTAATTAATGATATTATGGTAAGAGACGCTCATGGCGTTCAGCCTAAAGCCGCGTTTGTTGGCAAGCTTCATCCGGAAGTAAAAGATTTTGCGAATCAGGAAACGGTGGGTATTTCGCAACTATCGTCGCTAGTTAAAGCGATTGAAGAAGACGGTAAAGATATTCCTATATTATTGAAAAAGTACCATAAACTTGGCGCTAAATTTCATTGTACGGGCATTGATTTAAACTTCAATCAAACCCCCGGCTTACTACTTAGTGTTGACTTTCCTCGATCACCTGACAAACTATTAAAGATTTATCTTGGTGACGGTAAAGATGAGTACGTACAATATAGCGACGTTGATTAATTTGAATATATGAATGCAGTTTAGTGGGTGATCATGAACTTAGTTTTACCAAAATAGTGGATTTAAACAAAGTTCAGTACGCCCTATTCTTTCAAAAAAAGTTTAGCGGTTAGCATTATCCTTATCACCACATTGCACAAATAACGAAAGTTTATCTTGCTCTCATATAACTTACCGTGGCGGGAGCTAAACCAAATGTTTGAGGCAGCGCTTTTGTTTGGGCAAACGATATTTGAGCAATCATAGCGTAATGATGAACAGCATGACTACCAACAAACACTAATTCTCGGGCGATTGAGGTTTGTACTGTTTGTACATTTTTACTGGTCATCGATACTTCAGTTTTTAGTGGCAACAACGTGTTTAATTGCCTTTCACTAAGGCTTTTAATCCAATCAGATATTTCATTTAACTTATCGATTGCAAGTGTTGGATGTAGTTCGACAGAACTACCACGTCCTCTCTTATCATAATCAATTTCGTTGTTATGTAAACCTGACATCAGAGCAAGGTAATGATCAATGATATGTCGAATATGGGAGCCAGCTGAACTGATAAAGTTAGGAGATATGATAGCGGTGTAATCCTCTTGGGATACTTGATTGAGGTATGACTGAGCTTGTTCAATAATTTCTAACTGGCTTTTTATCATTTTTCTTTATTTCCAATGTTTAAATTAACTAATACTATTTTTTCGTTCGACTTTTTAATATCGCTTTAATAAGTTCTTCAGGTACTTTTTTAGCTGGCTCGGCATTAGTAAACTCAGCTTGAGAAATACGAATGGTATTTTCGTATTTACGGACATAATTTTTACACTCTTTACACATACTTAGATGCAGTTTAAATTTTAAGCACTCTATATAGGATAATTGATTTTCATGAAAATCATATAAAAAACTGTCAATTTCTTTGCAAGTGAGCATACCTGGAACATATTTAGACATTAACCGTCTGATCGTTAACATGCCAATTCACCTTCCAATTATCTTCAAAGTTGCCTTTATCTTTTTCCGCTAAAATAGCCTTCAACAGCAGCCTTGCTCTATGAAGTTGCGTTTTTACTGATGCTTCAGATATACCTAATATATTCGCAGTTTCTTTCGTACTTACTTCTTGGATGTCTCGAAGCAAGATAACGTTACAATATTTATCAGGAAGTTGGTAAATAAGTTCATTAAGCGACAGTTTTAGTTCATTTTGTTCAAATAACTGCTCAACATTATGCCCTATTCCTCCCATTACCCCTTGTTCTTGCCCTTGCACAGAATTAGCACTAAAAACAGTACGCTCACCGTATTTATTGTAATACTGAGTAAAGCTTTCTAGGGATAAAGTGTTTTGTCTTTTTCTCTGTCTTATCAACATTAATGCTTCATTGACTGTAATACGGTGCAACCAAGTTATTAAGCTTGAATCTTTTTTAAAAGCAGCAATATTTTTGAATACTTGAATAAAAGCTTTTTGCAACGTTTCTTGTGCATCGTCATCTGAAGTAAAAAAACGGCAAGCAACAGCATACATTCTTTCGCTGTACTGTCGTACCAAGATTTCATAAGCAAAATCGTCGTTGTTAATTAACTTATCAATAAGTTCATTTTCTTTCGCTTGCTCAACAATCGCAGAGGTGTGTACTTTCAACAATGTATAACCTTTAAATTAGTGAGCGTAAAATAGTTATTTAAATAGAACGATTAAAGCAGAGTTTTATTTCATATAGATGAAAATTAATAAAAAACACAAATAAATGTTCATTAAAAAGACGATTTTAACTTAGGTTTAACTTGTTTAACCTTATTGGAGCGGGCTATTTTCTGCTAATAGCGGCAAGCTCTTCTTGGGTTTGAGGCCAAATAGAAAGCGTAATGAATTAAATGGTTTAATGATAAAGAGACAAATTGCACTGGTAATAATAAATGATAAAACGAATAGCAGTATGATTTTAACCACTATTGGTGCTTCCAACCCAATGACATAATAACCAACAACCACGATAACTGTTTGATGAAAGATGTAAAAAGGATAAATTAATTCATTACTAAGGCGTAACCATTGAGGAGTTTTGCATAAATAAAACTGTCCATAACCTAAAATAGTTAACAGTGCCGACCATGCCACCAAACAACAAACTAACCACCAAATAGACCAACGTGCATCTAAGGATAAATACTCACTAAGATCGGGTGAATAGTAATACGCATAAAAAATAATGGTAGCGATCAGTAATATCATTAAGTTATAAAGTCGCTGTTCGCCTATCGCTTGCCAAACATCTTTGCTTTGAATGAAGACCATACCCGCGATAAAAAAGAAGAAGTAATAGGTGGACGATGATAAATTTTCAATTTTATTATCGTCGCTGGTAAAAGTTAAAGAAAAGTATATTTTTATCCCAATAAGTAAACAAACAAGTAAAAACAAACCGGCTTTATATGTACTCAGTTTTACGACATTATTGATAATTAGCGCCCCAAATTTAGTGCTTAAAAGTTTATTAATGGGAATGGCAAGCAAAGCAAAAACAATGAGATATTCGATAAACCAAAGGTGGTTAGATTCAAATTTAAGCACAAGTTTAGGAAATTCCTGCCAGTAGGATTGCAGCTCTGTAATATTTTCAATGTAAGTCTGTGGAGGTACCACTAATATTACCCCTACTAGCAAAGGGATAAAAAGCCTTGTTATCTTGTTTAAGGCAAACGCTTTAGCACTTATTTTTGATAATAAAATTACACTACCTACACCAGAAATAAAAAATAAGATCGGTAATCTAAATTGCTCAAAATAAACCATTACATCATCAAGTACTTTGCTTGAGTCATTATTCATAATGTGCCAATTATCACCATTAAAAGGCATACATACATGATGAAGGAATACGGCAAAAATCAGTATAACTCGTAACCAATCTAATTCTGATAACCTTACGGTGTTGTTAAATGTCATTGTGAACCTTTCAACTTAAAGCGTGTTAACGGGTATAGTATTTGGTCTAGTAATTATTGATGAAAACAACAACATCATTAATGACGCAAGTTAAACATAAACAATAATTGGCTAAATTTTCGAGTGAATCAAAAGAATCAGTAACACTTTTTAGTTAACTATCTGCTAGTTATTAAAACACCATAGCATGGTCAACTAAAAACCGACCATTTTGGTGCGTTAATACTATTTCAGCCACATACTCGCCTTCAACTTTAGAGCAAAACTGTTTCCAGATAATAGCTGCTGAATCAGGACGTTTAAGCACAGCAATAAGCTCTCGCTTTCCCCAGGTACCTTTTTCAGATTGATATTTTTCACATACCCAAGCTAGGTGCTCTTTGGTAACAATTGCTTTCGCTCTATCAGTAAAGTCTTGAACATGTTTTGCATGATTAATATCTGTCGATGCTTGCATCAAGTTATCCATAATAGGAGTCGCTATCGCTAATATTTCTTGATCCGACATTTTCATAAAATTCATTCAAGCTCCTTAGTACGATTAATCACTATTTTT
This sequence comes from Colwellia sp. 5_MG-2023, assembly GCF_030547795.1. Classification (NCBI taxonomy): domain Bacteria; kingdom Pseudomonadati; phylum Pseudomonadota; class Gammaproteobacteria; order Alteromonadales; family Colwelliaceae; genus Colwellia; species Colwellia sp. 5_MG-2023. The sequence goes on from NZ_JAUOPW010000023.1 coordinate 48,312, forward strand.
TTAATACGTCTTTTAATTATCTTTTGTTCACAATAAAGTTCGACAAAACCACCAACACCAAATGAAGCAATAACTAACAACCAATACAAAACCCTATCAAATGAGTGAATATCAGAAATATAAAGATATAAGTTAAATGGAATAACAAAGAACAAAATACCTAAGACATAAATAAATGTCCTAAAAAATTCGGTACTAGTCTTAGCTTCTTCAATATATGAGTTAATAATTTGATCTGATGTATCTTTTAATTCAGGATATACCTTTCGTATCCAACGTAAATAATTCATTATTCCCTGCTTGACTTTATACTTAACTTCTTGTTGAAGATGAAAAGTCATTGACTACAATTAGCCTAAAAAAATAGCTAAAAAAAGCATTGCTACTTTTATCGTTTTAAAAATGGCAATGCTATTAAATGTATTCAATGTTTCGTGCTTAGCTCAAAGTTTACCGTTTATAGTAAACCTTTAGTGCTAATTATTGTCTATCGTCAATGGTATAGCCATGTGGAATATTAAATTGACTATCATGAATTTGTTTTTCAGAGACTGATGTTACTTCATAAATATATCGAACACGGGCATCTTTTTTCCATTCATCAACAACACCATCAACAATTTTATCCGCTTCATCTTTTATAATATTACCCAAAAAGCTGCTTGCAGCGTTGCCTAGGCCTTGAGAGAAATCCAGTGGTTTGTCTGCACGTTTTTTCTTTGCTACAGGGCACGCTTCACTTTTTTGAAACCACTCCATTTTGACAGATAGCGGATAACCTTCAATGGTTGATAACTTTTGAGTTATGCTATTAAACTGCATCTTGTCTGTTTTTTCTACATCACCACTAAATGCGCTAATAGCTTTATAACCATCTTTACCTAGTAACCGTACTAAAGCATTATTATCACCAACAGTATCAAGGTAATTATCAGTCGCTTTTTCATGCACTTTCCAAGCATGGGTCATTTCTGCTGTTGGGGTTGTCGTCCAAAATACAAATTGTAATAGGTTAAGATCAACTTTACCTGCAGAATCTTTAAACTCTGTGACCCAAGTAGCCGTATATTCTTGAGCGGGCAAACCGCCTATTTGACGCGTACTGTTTGTTGCAACAACAGTAAAATCATTTTTATCTAATGTTACAGCACAACCACGTTCTTCATAAGTTTCATATTCTTCTTCCTCTTCTGAAGACGCTTGGGTTTTCGCCATAAAATTTTCAAAAAGATCAGTACAGCCACTTAACTTACATTCTCGATAAGTTTCTCTATCATGATCAACTTCCCAAAGTAAATTTTCAGTCATGCGGAAAATATTGGTAGTATCGTAATTAGCCCATCCCATATAAAAGCTGTCAAATTCAGCTTTTTGGTGTATTGCTCGCATATCTTCTCGTGTATATACGGTTTGTTTACCCGCGTGATCTGGTAGATATAAACCATTAATACTAAATTTTGCTGTAATCACAGAAGTAGGATTTTTTGGTGTGTTATCAACCGGCGGCGCAGCACATGAAGCCAAAACACTTGCTACAGCTAGTGCAATAATCTTACGGTTAAAAATCATTTTTTTTCCTTAATATGAATGAGTTAATAACATTTTCACATAAATTCCTGATTTTGATAAGCATTAAATTATATTTATTATCAGTTCATCAACGAACATATGGCACAGATAATAGTGAGCATAAACAGTCATAAAAACGACGTTTTAGCAGTATAAGTGTATAACTTATCGCAATAATAAGGATAAAACGAAGAATCAATGATATTGGCTATGACTCGACGTTGCTACTCATTACAAATATAAAAAAACAATGCTAATACGATGTATTATTTAAACCTACACGACTGCTCCACTACATTTTATTTGCTAAACGCTCAATCACAACTTTATGTTGAGGAAATTTACTGAGTAATTCTTCTCGACTTACTTCTATCATATCTTCTTGCTCCCAACCTGGTGCTACAGCTTCGCTTACTAAACCATATGAACCAGAAGTTAACTCGGCAGCTTTATAAGTGCCACCAGGAACGGCAAGTTGTAATTGCTGACCATTGACTATATCTGGGCCAACCACCACTTTTTTATAACGCCCATCAGGGTAAATCATATGATAAGTAATTGGCGCTCCCATATGATAAAACTCAATACCATCCGAATACTTGGTATGAAAGTGATCAATATGATTATCTTCAGTCAACATATAAAATATTGCCGACATCGTTGTTCTTTCACCACGCACAGTACAGACTTTATCTCTATGATTGGCCTTAAATGTCTGACGAAAATACCCTCCTTCAAAATGATGTTCTAATAATAACTGTTCAATTACTTGCTCTTTAGTTAAGTTCGGGACGGCATTATTCATAATCGTTTAATTACCTTTAGTGGTGTTTTAGCTAGTATTCAATCACGGTATAAAATTAATTTAATAAACCTTGGCTCTTGAGCCAATCCATCACTTTAATAGATCCAAGTGAACAAAGATGTTTATCCTGATAGTCAAGAAAATCAATTTCTTCTATTTCAGCAGCTGGAGCAAGTTCCCCATAAAAGTCGGCAAAATAACACGTTAGTTTCACAACAGTATCGGTATTTTTACCATCGGCATGTGCTTTAAAAGTTTTTGCATATTGAATCGAATCTGGCATTAAATCTACCGATATTTCTTCTTTAACTTCCCGTATCAGTGCTTGCTCATCAGACTCCCCTGCTTCTCGTTTACCACCTGGAATATAAAACAGCAGTTTATCTTTTGAGCGAGCACTTAGTAGTTTGCCGTCTTGAATGTGTAACCAAGCAAGCTTATCAATTTCTTTTTTCACAAGTATTCCTATTAATCTTAATTACGCTAACCATCTTAACTATTTGATTTGACTTTAAAGCAATATAATTACGACATTTCAGAATGAAATTGTAAATTATTTGTGCTTTGCAATAATTTGTTAGACTTCTGGCTCATTCGACAAATGCATTCGTTTCTTACCTTTAAAGTCGTGATATAACTTTTCATGTGCAACTTTCGAAAAGGTATCGGTTCGATCAGCGTATTGTGAAATCCAATTCACTAACATTGCCAAATTAGCATCTTGAGCAGCCTTACTTTCATATTTATGTGGTTCCCAAGGGCGAGCTTTAGCATTTTTTATGCAAGCAGAAACAGGTAAGTTTAGAAAAATAATTTCGTCTGCTTGCTCAATGACAACTGCTAATAAATCGGCATAACAACCTTCAACTACCCAGTTATTGTGGGTTAATAAAAAGTTATTCAGCAATATACTAGACTCGGCAATAGGCAATCGCTCTGGTGGAGTAATCGGTTTCCAAGCAATAGTGTCTAAATCTAAATGAGCAAGATCGTCGTGTAACGCTAACTGTTTTGCGAGCGTTGATTTCCCCGATCCTGAATTACCAAAAATAACAACTTTACTCAATATTATTCCTTAGCGCCTAAACACTGTTAAAGGATTTACTCTGTTTTGTTTGCAATATTACATTTAATTTATTTGGGCTTCTCTTCATTAATTAACATGTTAATAAATTTTGTAAAACGCCTTGATCTAGTTTCGGATTTTTTCGCACTTATTAAACCATGAGCTATAACATAGCGACTTGATTTAGTTAGTTTTTCAAAAAAAGTTTTTGCGCTTGGCTTACTCTCTAGTGCAACTAAAAAATCGGTGGGAACTTCTATTTCACTGACAACATAAGCATTTTCCCAACGACCATCCGCTTTTGCCGCGCGAATATGCACAAGACCAGGCTCCATCATTAAGTTTTCACGTATCAAACGTTCAGCATGCTCGGTATTCCTCTTAGACCAGTTACTTCGTACAGTTCTTGGCGTAATACGTTGCAGATAAGCTTGCGCATCAATTGATTTTTTAACACCATCAATCCATCCCCAGCAAAGCGCCTCGATCACGATATCATTCCAAGTGACACTCGCAATACCCGTATTTTTCTTGTATATTTTAACCCAAAGCTCACTTTCAGACGCGTGATTCGCCTTTAGCCATTGGCTTAAATCTTTTGGTGTTGGGAATATTTTTATTTTTAGCGGATCAGGCTCTGGCATTTCGTAATAACCTCTTTTGGGTCTCGCCTTATGTAGTGACTAACGTAACTCGTTGTAATAATAAATAGCAACATCACTAGCGGCTGTTTGTTTAAAAAACAAGTTTATGAAGTTAATAATTTAATGAATGTATCGCTTCAGAAACGGTTAAAAAATTAATTTTCGTAAGACAAACAGAAACCTTATTAAATTCATGCGCACGTACTAATTTTACAACTTCGTCTATTGACAGCCTAATGTCGTTGGCAATTAAATCAAGCATCCCTGAAATAGACTTAATCAGATAGCAGTTACCTGATGCATCGATTACATAATCATCGTCAGTAAAAATAAGTTCACTACACTCTAAGTTAAATTTTTGAAATGAATCTAAGTAAATAAGTTCATCATCACCATCAAGTTTCAACATACATGGCCACGAAATCATAACAATTACCTTAATGTATTTTACAGCCCAAACAGGCTAAATTAGTGATTAAAATGTAAAAGCTGATAAAACCGGCTATCACGATGTTAAATTTTATTATCTACTTAACCTGAACTCGGTTTAAGATGTTTTTAATCCATTGAAATAATTATTAATAAAATTTAACTTATACTCTAGCTTGATAGTTTTTCTTTCTTCAAGGAAAATTTCGCGTCAATAGCTAGTCTATTGCTAGTAAAAGTAGCGATTAGAGAAGAATATATTAAGCCGAGCTCAGGTTACTTACTATTCAATTGCCCATTTAACTGCTTTTTGTGCATGAATAGCGGTGGTATCTAGCAAGGTAACATTTGTATCGCTTTGATCAATTAACATGCCAATTTCAGTACATCCAAGAATTACCGCCTCGGCGCCTTGATTAGCTAAAGAATTAATAATTCTGAGGTATTCATCTTTAGAAGATGGAATGGTATTTCCAAGGCAAAGCTCTTTATAAATAACATGATGAATAATTTTTCTATCTGTTTCATCAGGAACTAGCACCGTTAAACCATAATTATTTCGTAGACGCCCTTTGTAGAAATCTTGCTCCATAGTAAAAGCCGTGCCTAATAGGCCAACCGTTTTAATTCCTCTTTTAACCAAAACTTCAGCAGTAGCATCAGCTATATGTAATAAAGGGATATTAATCGCTTCTTCTATTTGAGGAGCAACTTTATGCATGGTATTTGTACAAATAAGTAAACAATCAGCTCCAGCACGTTGAACATTAATGGCAGCTTGAGAGAGTATTTTTGCAGTACCATCCCAATCACCAGTGTGTTTTAACTTCTCAATGGTATCAAAATCAACACTATACATGGCAATTCTTGCAGAATGCAGGCCTCCTAAAGCTGCTTTAATGCCTTCATTAATCTTTCGATAATATCCAACTGAGCTTTCCCAGCTCATACCACCTAAAAGACCAATTGTTTTCATACTACCTCTCAAAATACGTTAACAATATAACGAGTCTATACCGTTTTTCGCTAAGCTAAACATTAACGTGACATGTCAGATTCAATTTTTAAATACTTACCTTTACCGAAAGTAATGTAATACAAGGGTAATAAAAGCAATGTTATTATATTACTCGCAAAGGAATTTTTAATAACAATGCCATTTTCAGTTATAGCGTGAACTGGAAAAGTTTGACTTGAACACCAATCAATTCTTGCCTGAAGGTTTTTAGTATCATCGGGAATTTCAATCGATTGTATAGACCCTCTTGTAATTGTTGCTACCTCTACACCATCTGCAAATAACTTATAGTCTCGCGCCATATCTGCGAGCTGCTTTGGTCTAAAAACTTGGATAATCATTTGTGCTCCATATTGGCTATATACTCCATAAAATAGCAAGGATAATTAGTTATAATAAACAACGACTAAGCAAGAGCTAACGCTTAATACATTTTACATAATTTGTTAAGCCGCTTTTTCTTCATCTCGAAGCGTTAATACTTCAAAACCAGTCTCTGTCACTAAAATAGTATGTTCCCATTGTGCAGATAGTTTCTTATCTTTAGTCACTACGGTCCAGCCATCATTTTTAATTTTTATTTTTTGCGAACCCTGATTAATCATTGGCTCTATAGTAAATGTCATTCCCGCTTCAAGCACTAAGCCTGTATGTGGTTTCCCATAGTGAAGTACTTGAGGATCTTCGTGCATTTCTTTACCGATTCCATGTCCGCAATATTCTCGAACGACACTATAACCAGAAGCTTCGGCATGTTTTTGTATCGCATGACCAACATCACCCAATGTTGCTTTTGGTTTTACTACTTGAATACCTTTCCACATAGCTTCATACGTTGTTTTAACTAAACGTTTAGCTTCAGGACTAGCGGTGCTAAGTACATACATTTTGCTTGAATCACTGATATAACCATTTTTCTCTAAGGTAATATCAATATTTACAATATCTTTGCTTTTTAATTGAGAGATATTATTAGGTACACCATGACAGACAACATCATTTACCGATGAGTTAAGTGAATATTGATAACCATACTGCCCTTTACTCGCAGGGCGAGCATGTAATACATTAACAATATAACTTTCGACTTTAGCGTCAATCTCTAATGTTGTTATCCCTTCACAGATAAAATCATCAAGCATTTTAAATACTTGAACTAAAAGTCTACCTGACTCTCTCATAAACTCAATTTCTGCATCAGTTTTTAACATTGATTTATTCATGTAAAAGCTCCGCAATAGTAAGTTTTTCTTTCAATAATTGCTTTTTAATGATTTCGTGATAAGTAAGTGTTGGGTTTAACTCAGCTAGCATACCTAGTTTTATCCAGAATTCTGCTTGTGAATTGATAGACCTAGACATGACATTGCTCGACTTTCTAATTTCTTCATGCAATTCGTCTGATATTTTTACGATTCCCATTATACGTTCCATATATGAATTATATATAAATCATATATTCATAAAAATAAAATGTCAACGTAGTAAATTTACTCTTCACTAACTGAAAAGTGATTACTAACCCTAATATGAGCATTAACATTTTCCACAGCCAACTGTCATTTTAATTTAGCACTTTAATTTAATATTTTTATTATAAATTTAATTATATTTCAGCTGAAAAATAAGCCATGATCTCATCGGTAGTCATCTCTTTGGTTGCATTTGAAAAGCAATAATAGTTAGGTCGCATATCACTAAAATATTGCATATCCATTTCTAACCCTTTTAAGTTATGAAACATCCCTACCGGCATATTATATTCACCTGTAGCTTTAAATTTATAAAACAGATGAGTGCCACATTCATTACAAAAACCTCGCGATGCCCAAGATGATGACTCATACATTTTAATTTTATCTTCACCTTCAATTTTTACGTTAGTTCCGCATTTAACCGCAAAGAATGGCCCTCCCCCCCAAGTTCTACATGATTGGCAGTGGCAAACTGTAAACTTAGGATCAACCTCTTTCACAGTGATTGTGACAGCACCACAAAGACAATTTGTTTTTGCATTAGACATATTGGTAACACCTTAATAAATAGATAAAGCTGAGTATTTTATTTGCATTGTTTATATTTAAATTATTTATCACTTTACCAGATAATCTGGTCGTATTCTTGACATCATATGTACGTCTAAATATTTGCCTGATTTAAAGGCACTTAATTTTTTAGTGCCTTCTATTTCAAACCCAACATGTTTATAAAGTGATATCGCAGCTAAATTATCAGAGTGTACTTCTAACTCTAAGCGCACTAAGTTCAACCAATTATCAGCTTGATTTATAGCCTCAAGCATTAGCATTTTACCAACGCCTTTACCATGAAAATCAGGATGAACAGCTATAGCTATACTTGCCCCATGCTTTTCTCGAATTTTATTTTTCAAGAAAATAGTTATATGCCCCACAACCCGAGATTGACTCTCGACAACTAAAGTATAATTATCTGGACTATTAAATAAATTTTCCACTATCTCTGCATTAAGAAAAGGCAGCTGAGAAGTATTCTCTAAAAGTGATGGGAAATTATATATTTCAAATAAATCGTTGTTATCTGAGCTTGCTAACCGTCTAATTTTCATTTCCAAAATCGATTCCTACGCAAATTTACAATTTGCACATACCATAACAATAAAAAACTGAAAACTCTTTACTAATATGTTGACAAAAAATACAGCTAATATCTTCCATATACTAATTTAACTTATTACATAAAAGCCTTAGTAACGCCTTGCTTGGATAATATTCCTACACTTTGGAAACATACTACATCCCCAAAATTCATTACCTGAGTGCTTACCTTTAGTCGCCTTACGTAAAACCATTTCAGCACCACATTTTGAGCAAAGTTTGCTATGAGTCTTAGCTTGGATAATTTCTTTGACATGTTTAACATGTTGTCGGTTAGTTTTAAAACTATACTCTAACCTGCCACTTTCAATCTGTTCGATAATACTTTGTGTTTCTTCTGTATTGAAAACAATGTCAGTTTTACTTTTAATATATCTGATACCACCGCGTGCAAACCTTACATTGTCAGGCATTTTCGATTTAAAGGTACTATCACCAATAAAGATGATAACTGAGAATATAGGAGTGTTTCCACTATTGTTATCAGTAAATAAGCAAGATTCTAATGTTTTAACGTGTTTATAGTTTTGGTGAAGTGGATTCTGAAATTTTGATTTGTGCCGATAGATTTGTTGCGTCCATTGCTTTTGGTTTTCACCTCCAAATATCCATCCTTTCATATTTTTGGTTTCAACCACAAAAATACCGTATTGGGATACAATAATGTGATCTATCTGAGTTGTTCCCTGTTCTATATTATTAATAAATGTTGGTAATGTTACGTTTTTAATAAGGTGATACATATTTTTGTCTAAGAATAGCTTAATCAGTAAGTTAACTTGCCACTCACCAAGTAAACCTTTGAACCAAGAAGATTTTATGATAGAAATAATTATGAGGCTCGGTATTAAATACCAAGCAGCACTTAACATCATATTGATAAAAATTGATAAATCCATCTAGACTAACTTATGTTTACGTATGTCCCTTACCCAAGTAACAGAGCCATTCGTACGCTTCATTTCAAATAAATCGATTGCAGCAAACAAATCACTCAATTTTTTGAAACCATAATTACGTTGATCGAAGGAAGCATGATTTGATATGTGTTTTCCAATAGGCCCTAGTTGTGCCCAACCTGCATCATCTTCAGACGCTTCAACCGCTTGGCGAAGCATATTTATTAATTTAGTATCACACTTAATACTTGGTTCACTTTTACTTACCGGCTTTTCCTCTTGCTTCATTTCATCTAAATAAAGAAATTTAGAACAACTATTAACAAAAGCACTTGGAGCTTTTCTTTCGCCAAACCCAATAACAAATTTACCATCGGCTAATGCACGAGTGACGAGTGGTGTAAAATCACAATCAGAAGAAACGAGACAAATTGAATCTACATCTTTAGTGTAAAGAATATCCATCGCATCAATGACGAGTGCAATGTCGGTGGCATTTTTACCTTTGGTTAGATCAAATTGTTGGATAGGTTGAATGGCATATTCATGAAGAACATCTTCCCAAGGTTTAATACAGTGACTTTTCCAGTTTCCATAAGCCTTACGAATGTTAACAACACCATAACGTGCAAGTTCAGACAAAATAACATCAATCTTTGCAGCAGGCGCATTATCAGCATCAATAAATAATGCGATTTTTTCCTTGTCCTTCAAAATTTGATTCCTTTCAAGTGCTATATAATCTATTTATGCCATACCCTCATAAAATTTCAACTCATTTCACTATTTGAACATAAGGGCTAAATATTTAATTGACTGTCCTTATTAATTTTTTATTAATTTTTAGTTATTTGTACTAATAATACGATTTTTTCCCTGCTGTTTAGCTTGATAAAGATTCTTATCAGCTAAATCTAATAACTCATTCGCAGAGCTATCTTTATTGGGGATAGCACTAGCCACTCCAATACTCATGGTGACATAATCTGACACCGTAGATTTTATATGGGGAATTTTTTCCGATTCTAATCTTTGCATAAACAGATTTAATTCATCAACACATTGAACTGCCAGCGTTTCGGGTAATATCATGGCAAATTCTTCACCACCTATTCGAGCAGCCAAGTCTGCAGGACGGCTAAAACACTTTCCCCACAGAACTGCTATCGCTCTAAGACAATGATCACCTTTTTGGTGACCATACTGATCGTTATATTGCTTGAAAAAGTCTAAATCACCAATCACCAATGTTAGAGGTTTTTTACTACGTTCACACCGCTTCCATTCAATATTTAAGGCGTCATCAAATTTTCTTCTATTGGCTAATGATGTCAATGAATCCTGATTAGACAATTCTAATAACTCTAAATTCTTTTGGCGTAATTGTTGATCCTGCATTTCGTAACGATGAAGTTCTTCAAGTAATTTTTTTCTTGGTGCGGTCATCAAATCTTTAAGCTGTATGGGGGATTTTAGAAATCGCACTAAATGTCGTTTAAATACCCAATAAAAAATCAACATAGGAAAACTATAGCTTAAAGCTAGTATCAATTTACCGGTTATATTATCCATGATGATATTGCTTAGGTTTTCATCCAAACCAATCGCAATCAGAGGAAATAGCAAACCATCAATACATAAAATAACGATAAATGCAGCAGTATAAATAAAGGCAAGAAAAGAAATATTAAAGATAACTTTACGAATTTGAATAAACAAAAACAGTAAGATTAATAACTCTAAAATTATTAATCCTCCACCTATTAATAGCATTGAAAAAGAAGTCTGAAATATATCTATCGAAATATTAAGATGATTAATAACCACATCTGAGTCAAGCAACAAACTGTAAAGTTTAAAACTAAGATAAGTAAGCGTATTCACCAGTAAAACTAGCTTCATTACATTATTGATAACGCTGACGTTACGTTCAATTATTATCAGCATGGTAATACTCATCATGAAAGCACCAAAAGCGATAGTTCCGCCTGAAATAACGATGTTTTCGCTTAACTTAAATGAATAAATACTACCGAGCACGCCACCTAAAACTAATACAGTACTGATATATACATAAAATAAGATCGTGCGTGATTTAGGTTTTACAGTGGTTAATAACAGAGGGAAAATTGAATATATAGCAACGTTAAGTATAAAAGCACTTAGAACATTCATGGTCTGTTTCTTATTATTAGTTATTGTTTTTATGATGGTTTGAAATAGACATCACAACTGTAGAACATTGTATAGCTTAAATAAGGCTATTATATAAAGTTTCATTAGGAAATAATCCCAATTTACTTCAAATTGAACAAGTTACTCTTTGTAATCCAATCAACAAACTTTAAAAAGTTTATAGGATTGTAAAGGGTCGCTACATACAAGTTATTTATTAACCTTAGTTGAGAAGTCTGTGTTGTTCAAATTTGAAAATTTGAGCGACTTACTTTGTAGATTTTGTAATTTTGTTAATTACACTCATTAATCGGCATAACCACTGCCAATGGCACTAAACGGTAATTCTAGTTCAAGATCGGGTACTTGAAGCGCCACCCAAGCGACAAAGGTATTACTATTTGGGCCTGGAATAACACGATATTCATTTGCCCAAGGGTAACCCGCTATGGCTGCTTTAATTTGGGGAATAAGCTCAGCGGCCTTCTCCCCTTTAATCGAAAGCAATAATTGAGGTTTGGATCCGAACCAATATCTATCTGGTGTCTCCGTTTCGTATTCTCTTATAGCAGATAAGCCACGTTCTACTTGCCAACCTATAACTTCATAAACATTATACTTAGTTGCTTTCTCTTCTTTAATTGCAATCCAAGGGTGAACAGCAAACCAACCACGCCAGCTATACGCATCGGCAGCATAAAATTCAATAATAGCTCTGCTATCTTCACTAGGAAGAGTAGCAATACCCGCAGGCTCTCGGCTCGCTGTACGCCAATCAGTGTTTGAACAAGCACTAATAAACAATACAACGCAAGCAATAATCAAAGTTCTCATATATCCTACTTGTCTTATACATTCTATTTCACTGAAACCCTTGATAAAAAATTAACAAGGACACAATTAACGAGGACACTCGCTTATAAAGCAATAAAGTATATTAAAAAAATTAACGAGGACACTCGCTTATAAAGCAATAAAGTATATTAAAATAAAATAGGTGAAATAGCGATTCAAAATAAATGCAATAATTATTTATCAGCCCTGATAAGAATCATTTGACGAAATTATCAAATAAATAAGAGAAATACCTATTTTTAGACGTGCGAAAGTTTAACCGTGATATAGGTAGGTGGTTATTATGGTTAGGGTTATTGTTAAATGGTTACG
>NZ_JAUOPW010000024.1:0-59407 GCF_030547795.1 Colwellia sp. 5_MG-2023
GGCGAATAAATTCGCCCCTACGGTGATGGTAATCAATTCTTGCGTAGGACGTTTTCTGTATTTGGCGAATAAATTCGACCCTACGATGATGATAATCAATTATTTCGTAGGACGTTTTTGTAGGGGCGACTTCAGTCGCCTGTTCACAATACACCTCAATAACATAGTTATTATGTTATACCTACATTATTTGGCGAATAAATTCGCCCCTACGATGATGGTAACCGATTCTTGCATTGGGTGTTTTGTAGTAGGGGCGACTTCAGTCGCCTGTTCACAATACACCTCAATAACATAGTTATTATGTTATATCACATTATTTGGCGAATAAATTCGCCCCTACGGTGATGGTAATCAATTCTTGCGTAAGGTATTTTTGTATGGGGCGAATAAATTCGCCCCTACGGTGGTGATAATCAATTATTTCGTAGGACGTTTTTGTAGGGGCGACTTCAGTCGCCTGAACACAATACACGCCAATAACATAGGTATTATGTTATATCTCATTATTAGGCGAATAAATTCGCCCCTACGGTGATGGTAATCAATTCTTGCGTAAGGTGTTTTTGTATGGGGCGAATAAATTCGACCCTACGATGATGATGATCAATTCTTGCATTGGGTGTTTTGTAGTAGGGGCGACTTCAGTCGCCTGAACACAATACACGCCAATAACATCGGTATTATATCCCCATTATTTAAAAAATCATTGTCTTTATAAAATAATAAGCCAGGGATAAATGACTAGTTTAACCATTAAGCTTATCAAGAAGTCCGCCAAGCTTTTCTTTAGCTTTCTCTTTTATTTTATCTTTAGCTTCTTCTTTTAATATATCCGCTTGCTCTGCCTTAGCTTGCTGCCAAATAGATGATAACGCTTGTTTTACCAATTCAGCACCTAACTGACTGGCTGGCATACCAGATTCACCGCCAATATTACTTAACTGAATATCAGCTAATATTGCTTGGTGTGATTTATTACCAAGTTTTGTCAAATCAACCGTTAAAGAAACTCCCGCTAAGACAAATTTATTTACTCGAATTATTGGTTCAGCTTGCTCTGATTCTGACTCTACTGCAGTATTATCACTTGCAGTATTTTTCTTAATAGCCGCTAATAAATCTTTAATATTAGCATTACCATTTTCGGTAAACTCTACAACGGCTTCAGGCTTATCAATAATAATTTGATCAATAACAATAAGATCTGTCCCTAAACTTTTCAGGTTAATGTCTAAGGTTATCTCATTTAAAGAAAAAACTGAGGGAGCACTATAACTTGACGGATTAGCTAACACTAAGCCATTAATGGTACCAGCCCCTTTTAATAACTTCATGTCAACTCGATTAACGGTTACTGATTGTTCCGTCACGTCTGAGCCTACCTGCTCAATTTTTGTTTTAATTAACGCATTAATCGCATCACCGCTTAAAAAGATAAAAGCGCCACCCGCAATTAACACCAAAACACCTACCAATAAAATCAATTTTTTCATAACTTAAACACTCTTACATAATAATAATTAAACAAATGATAACTTATGAGATAAAGAACATTCAATCAATCTCTGTCTAACCAAGATTAATTAAATTCAGTATAAGTCATAGCTAAAGTAGAGCAAGCAGCTTAATTATCATATTTTAAACAATTGGACAGTTAAGCCATATTTTCAATATTTATACTTCTCTATACTAACTACATCAATCAACGCCAACGAGATAATAACGCTATGTCTAAATTTATAAATAAAATAGTATTAACACTTTCTTTTACTTGTTTAACTTCACTTGCAAATGCGTCATTAATTACTAATGGTAGTTTTGAGCAAACAACTTATGATGATAACTCTGTCGTGTCGGGCACTATTTTCAATACCGATTTACATACATACGATAGCGCTAATGGCATATGGGATGTCTTTTCTAGTTTACCAGGATGGACCACTTCCGGTGGCAGTGGCATAGAGTTACAAAAAGGTATCATTAGCCAATCACAAGATGGTTCAAATCACGTAGAGCTAGATTCACATGCAGGTACCTCTAATTCAGTTATGACCCAAACCATCAATGCATTAACAGTAGGTCAAAATTATCTATTAGAATTTTATTACAAGCCTAGAACCAATATTCTTAATGACAATGGTATTAATGTGTTTTGGTATGACGCCGCTAAAGACTTTAGTATAAATACGGATGCTGCTTTAGTGGTCGACAGTACAATAAATTTAACACCTGATTGGGCCCTACAATCTATATTGTTTACAGCAGAAGCTGAGTCAATGAATTTAAGTTTTGGCTCTTCTGGTATACAAAATACATTAGGTGGTTTAATCGACAATGTATCTTTAAAACAATCAACAGCTGTGCCTGAGCCATCTATGATCGCTCTTTTTTTAACAGCACTTGCTTTCTTAGTAGTACGTAAACAAAAAGCAAGTTAAAACGCGAATTTTATGACTTTCTCAGTGAATAGCACCCCCTTCTGTCTATTGACTGAGGAAGCTCATAATCTTAAATAAACACACTATAAAGAACAATCAAATACTTGTTCTTTAATATCAGCAAAACCTTTAATATTTAATAGTTCCGCCTTGTCTGACAGCTCACTAAAGTCTTCATGGCCAGTTGCAGAAAAATACAAACACGACAACATAAATAATACCAATTCATCTTGCTCACTTCGCTTTCCATTTACCTGACTAATTTTTTCTATATGGTTTAGTTGTTTAACTAAACTGACATCAATATGCCACATTGACAACATTAATGATGATGACGAGTAAATACTAATCTGCATTAACTCCCTAAGATGACAGTTAAGCGACTGTAGATCAGAAATACCACGCAAGGAATACAGCATCAATTCATGTTTATAGGCACTTTTATGCGCAAGTAAAAATACGCCTAGCAGGGCAAACGTTAATACTTGCTCTGTTAAAGGGATATCAAATTCAACTGCTGAGCTTAACGACTTACGAATAAGTTGAAAAAACTTAGGCGCAATTAAAAATATTTCGCTGTATTGCTCAATAATAATAGGATCTACATTATCTTGTAACGCGTCCTTCACCGCATAAATAATGGCAACATTAATAACGGTATTAATACCTAAATTTCGACTAATAGCTTCAGAAAGGTTATTAGGTGTTTTTCCGTATATCGCTTTACTGGCAAGGCCCATAATACGAGCAGAAAAAATAGCATCTTTACTAACAATTTCTACCGTTTTTTGAACGTCCAGCTCATCACTTTCTTTTGCATCCATCAACTCCTTACAACTACTTGACATTGGAGGGATATCTTCCGCAATCTCTATCAGTTTTTTATGACAACTACAGTCATTATCAACTAACGATACTACTCGAAATTGCGATGGCGTTACGCCAAATTTTTGCCGAAAAGCACGCTCAAAAGTAGCTCGTTCGGAATAACCCAACTTAATAGCTAAATCATCAATCTTAATTTTTTTCGTTAACAAAGTGCTTACGCAAAGTTCATTCAAAAACTTACTCTGGATAAGTTTATAGCTCGTCTCTTCTTGGGCAAGTTTACGGCGAAAAGAAGTCATACTCATTGCCAGTAATGAAGAACATTGTTCTAATGTTAGCGAGGCTGGTACTTCACTCTCATCTAATAAAGTATTAACAGCTTCTGTTAAGGGGAGCGAGTGTTCTAATTCATTCATCTCGTACGGCATCTATAATTTAACGATAAATGGTGTGTAATACACTCTACGTTGGATAGTCATAAAAAGCAAAAACCCAGTGTTTAAATAAAACACTGGGTTAAATGATACTAGTAATGCACATAGATTAATTAAGTCTAGTTATTAATCAATTCTAGTAATTAATAAGTTATAGCAATTAATAAATTATGGCAGTTATAGTTTAATGATGATTACACTTGCAACATAAGATGCTGATGTATACGTATCATAATATCGTCGCTTTCTTTTTTCCAATTAACTTCATCAGCAAAAGCTTTCACTGCGCTAATTGTTTGGTTCACAAACTTACCATAGTTATTATGCGTTTCATCACTTTTATCGGCAATGAAAACAATACGCAAGGTATCAACTAATTTATCTGCGTCCCAGTGTATACAGAAACGAGTTTCTGAATTATTGGGGTTAATACCAATAGAAATTAACTCACCTCTAATTTCTGCGACTTCACTTTCATCGTAACGTACAAAAGGAGAAACACCGTTAGCAATGAGTGCCGCTTGATTAATTTTGTTGCTATTACATGAGTTTTTAAAAGCTTGTTCAATTTTTTGATAAAGCTCAGTGAAAGGCGAGTCAGACAAATAATCAATATCTGTTCCTTTCAATAAACGACGTGCCATAGGTATACTGGCAATCGCATAAGTAATGGAGGTATGGTTGCTATCAATATTTTGATTTTGACTTTCATAGCGTTCTGCTATTTCTCTGAAGGTATGGCTAAGGGTATTACTAGCGCCTTTTTCTTTTGCAAACACGTCAAAGGTTAAATGCTGATGATCGCGTAATTTAATTTCATTTTCGGGTAAGCCAAGGGTAGTAGAAATTTCTTTCACCGCCTGATAAACAGTATTATGAAATTTACCTGCATTACTTCTTAGTTCTTCACCTGTTGCTAAAAATAATACTTTTATCTTTCTTACTCGCACTGCACCGTCGTAATAACCTTTAAAAGTGCTGTTATGCTGCGGACAATAAAAGAAATATGATTGCTGCTCGGTATGTAATACTCTCTGCTCACCACTATATCTTACGCGTACTAAGCGATTGTTTGCGACAAAGTTAACATGTGATAAATCATATTTTTCAACAACACCAAAAATTTTATGAGATAACGTTTGGTAAAAACGTTGATAGGGTTTCGCTAACGTTTCATCAATTGTGCCGCTAATTTTCTCAATTAAGCTATCTGTCAGCGGTATTTCAGCTAAGATATATTGATTATCACGTGAATCATTTGGTAAATAAACGCGCTCGCCGGCACGATGTTTTTTTAAAATAGATGAAGCTCTTCTCATTTTTCCTCCCCAACACACTAATAATAGTAAAGCACATCAAAAATCTAACGTTTTCTTGTGCTTTCCTTCCTTTACTTGTTTATTTTTCTGTCATTATCATACAATAAAAAATAATACTAATGTTACTTTTGTTGTTAAATTACTCCAAAAATATAAATAATATCGGCAGGTATAGTAAGACGTATCATTGATAATACGTCTTGATATGTTCAGTCTGATGTTCTATTGATTGCTTTATACTAATGATTACTACAAATTACTCATCAACTTCATTTGCTTCAGCTATCCGTTGTATACGATCTTGCTCTTCAAGAAACGCCGCTTTTATTTCTTCAATTACGTTATCGACATCAGCAGACACTTCACTTTCTTGAAAGAGTCCCGTTAGCTGAGTCTCAAATGTTAATTCACCGCTTTCGTATAAAGCCCACATTTCTTGTGCGTATTTGCTTAATAATAACTCAGGAGCAAATTGACCATAATAATTAGTCATGTTTTCTACATCACGTATTAACATTGCTTTAGCATTATTATTTGCCGACGCATCTACCGCTTGTGGTAAATCAATAATCACCGGACCATATTCATCAACTAAGACATTAAACTCTGATAAATCACCATGAACAATACCAGCACATAACATGCGTAAAACATAAATCATCACTAATTGATGGTCTTCTATCGCTTGCTCTTTTGACATAACCACATCATTTAATCGTGGTGCTACATCACCCGCTTCATCAGTGATAAGCTCCATCAACAAAACCCCATCAAAACAACCGAAAGGGTGTGGCACCCTAACACCAGCTTCTGCCAATGTGTAGAGTGCATCAACTTCAGCATTTTGCCATGCTTCTTCTTGTTGGTTACGACCGTACTTAGAGCCTTTTTCCATAGCTCTAGCACGTCTACTGTTCCGACTTTTCCTGCCTTCTTGGTATTGAGCTGCTTTTTTAAAACTACGTTTATTAGCTTCTTTATAAACTTTAGCACAGCGAATTTCATCGCCACAACGCACCATGAAAACAGTCGCTTCTTTACCACTCATTAACTGACTAATAACTTCGTCTACTAAGCCATCATCAACAAGTGGCTGAATACGCTTGGGAGTTTTCAAAACCTTAAGCAACCTTTTGATTATTTAACTGGTTAGCAAGATACTCGTCTAAAGAACCTTCAAAACTAACTAATTTTTTATCTTTAATATCGATAATACGTGTTGCCAAACTTGAAACAAATTCACGGTCATGGCTAACAAAAATTAACGTACCTTCAAAATCTTTTAACGCATTATTTAATGCATCAATCGCTTCAATGTCCATATGGTTAGTAGGCTCATCCATAATCAGTACATTAATATCAGCCATCATCAATTTACCAAATAACAAACGATTTTTTTCACCACCAGAACAGTTACGTGCTTTTTTATTTGCGTCATCATCAGTAAATAACATGCGACCTAACATACCACGTACACTTAAATCGTTATGACAAGGCCTACGCCACTGCGACATCCAATCCATTAATGTTAAGTCATTATCAAAAAATGAGCTACTATCTTGCGGGCAATAACCTACAGAAGCATTTTCAGACCATTTAACAACGCCTTCTTTTTGCGCTAATTCACCCATTAAACAGCGCAATAACGTAGTTTTTCCTACGCCGTTTTCACCAATAATAGCTAATTTAGCACCGGCTTCTAATAATAAATTACCGTTACTAAATAAATTTTCACCTTCAAAACCATGAGCTAACTCTTCAAGTTCTAACGCTTGACGGTGCATTTTTTTACCTGGAGCAAAAGCTATTTTAGGCGTTATACGACTTGATGACTTAACATCATCTAACTTTATTTTATCCATCTTCTTAGCACGAGAACTTGCTTGCTTCGCTTTTGACGCGTTAGCACCAAAACGGTTAACAAAGTCTTGTAATTCAGCTATTTCAGCTGCTTTTTTATCATTACCTGATAATAACTGTTCACGTAATAAGCTAGACTGCTCTAAGAAGAATTCATAATTACCTGGATAAATACGTAATTCACCATAATCAATATCAGCCATGTGCGTGCATACTGAATTAAGAAAGTGACGATCATGTGAAATAATAATCATAGTACATTTACGTTTGTTTAATTCACCTTCTAACCAGCTAATGGTATGAATATCCAAGTTGTTGGTTGGCTCATCAAGTAACAAAATATCAGGGTTTGCGAACAATGCTTGAGCAAGTAATACACGTAACTTCCAACCTGGCGCAACTTGTTGCATCGAGCCAAAATGGAAAGACTCTTCAATTCCAGCTTCTAATAAAATTTCACCCGCACGACTTTCAGCAGTGTAACCATCCATTTCGGCAAATTCACTCTCTAATTCGCCAGCGCGCATACCGTCTGCTTCGCTCATTTCAGCTTGTGCGTAAATAGCATCTCTTTCTTGTTTTACTTTCCATAAAGGAGCGTCACCCATGATTACAGTATCAATTACGTTGTTTTCTTCAAAAGCAAACTGATCTTGTCCCAAAGTGCTTACTTTGTGGCCAGTGCTCACAGACACATTACCAGAGCTTGGCGTTAACTCACCACTTAATATTTTCATAAAAGTAGATTTTCCGCAGCCATTTGCACCAATTAAACCGTAGCGGTTACCATTGCCAAATTTAGCCGATATGTTTTCAAATAAAGGCTCTGCGCCAAATTGCATTGTAATGTTAGATGTAGTGATCAAAAGAAGTTCCTAGGTAGTGCCAACAGAGATAGAATGCCGATTAAAATAACAAGCAGAGTCCAAATAATAAGGTCGCGTATTATACAGCAATATCCTTGCAGTCTATACACTATATTGAATTTAATTGGTTGTTTTTTCGCCTTTGCACTCAAAAATGACTTTATTTTCATTTTTATTGTTAAATCAAAGGCGAATCCCCTATTAAGCAAGCACGTTATTAATCGTTGCTAAAGTGGCGTGATAGTCTTGATAATTAATAGGAACCTGATATCGCGCACCACCATATTCAAGTACAAGCGAAGGAAAACCTTGATTGGTTAATGTTCTCGCAAACTGAATTTGATTGAGTAAAGTTTGCTGAGTTTGTTCTGATTGGAAATCTCGCGTAAAACGCGATAAATCAAAGGAAATTATTGACGATTTACCGTCTCTAGTGCCTCCTTTTGTGGGTAACTCTTGTAAAGATAACTCCCTTGCTAAATCTATTAAAATATCACTATCTGAAGGGTTTAAAGCTCGTAAATAATACCCTTTTTGGATCGCTTCAATCATTTGCAATTGATAGCCTTGATTATGCGCAGCAATAACCGCTCGACAAGCATTATATGTAGAGCGACGCGGCGTATTATTTCGCCAAAAATCAAAATTAAACTCAGTGCCCAATTTTTTTTCAATGGTGTGCCAATGCGCTTCAATCATCTTTTGCTGCTCAGCAGGCATTGGCGTGTTAGAGTCTGGCGCTAAGCCGCCAACAACATATTCTACTTGAATGGATTCAGGTAAATTAAGCTTCAAAGCGTTCCAAACTGGACGATATCCCCAACACCAACTACACATTGGATCGTGAATATAATATAAGATAGTGTTCATTGTTGTGCTCATAACAGCTTAATACCAAATTGATTGTGTGATTATTCACTTACAGCAAAAGCGTTATAACTAGGGTTAGTGCTGTAAGTGAAAATAGATAATTAACCAAATAACTTGTTTAGTTTATCTTTAACTTTATCTTTAACTTTGTCTTTTACCTTCTCTTTTGCTTCTGAACTAATATCAGGGCGTACTTTCACATCATGAAATGGGCCAGAAATTTTAATCGGGATTTTAATACCTGAACTTGAGTCTTGTGCCGCTTGTCCTTGAACAGAGGCCACCATTTCAGTAATAACTTGCATGCTAACTTTGGTGTTTGGTAAATCAATATCACCCGTACCTGACACGCGAATAAAAGGATTGTTTAAGGATAAACTCTCGGTCTTAGCTATCCCGTCAGTTAATATAAAATCTCCTTGTAACGCCGCAAAATCAGTTTTTTCTGCATTACTAAAATCGCTATCTAAACTGACCGCGGCTAAGTTACCTGACATAATATTTGTCGCACTTTTAGCAATCGCGGCTAAGTTAACACCTTTCACCGCACCGTCAATAAAACTAAAATTAAGTTCACCATTAAGCTGGTTAATAAAATCTCGCTGGCTAACGCCTTTAGTAGATAAATTCCAAGCTAATTGCCCTTTACCTAATAACTTATCAAAACCAATTGCATCGGTAAGTAATGGCTCTGCATTGATATTTGCTAATTCGAATTTAGTGGAGATTTGATAAGGTTTTTTATTCGCTAAAACTTCTATCACACCTGAGCCTTGTCCTTGATATCCTTGAAAGTCTATTAGGTTAATGGTCGCTTTTGCGTTATGTGTTTTAACCGATAACTTATTCTCACCTAACTTGATATCTTGTACAAAAAGTTGACGCGATTGAATCGTTATATCGCTATTAATTAAACCTAAGGCAGATAAGTCAATCTCACTGTCATCCCACACTAAGGGTTCACTCTTAACTTCGGCTGTATCATTAGTAGTCGTCGCTTGTTCAGCTAAGGCGCTTTCAGGCAAGTATGGGTTAAGGTCTAATATACCTAAATCAATAGCCCCATTAACTGTTAAGGGCTCAGATAATGTTATATCAACCAATCCGGTAAAAGCTAATTTATCAAGCTCAACCGCGATATCATTTAGCGTGAGCTTATTACTAGCAAAATGCATACTGGTCGCTAAAGAGAATTGATTAAATGCCTCTTCTTTAGCTGCCAATGGCATACCTTGCCACTGTAATAAGGCTTTAACTGAATCACCTGCAATTGATAGTTTTCCGCTAATATCCTGACCTTGTGCTTTTATTTCACCTTCATAGTTCACATTGGCAAGCTCAGATAATAACGCCAGTTTAATGGTAAATGGTTGGTTATTAATCGCTTTAGCAGGTGTGGTTATACTTGATTCAAGTTCAAATACTTTATCCATATAGCGAACACTACCTGATAAATTAAGCGGTTGTCTTAAAGAAGGTAATAATACCGCCAGATCTAGCTGATCAATTGTTTGTGTTGTATTGTTTTGATGATCTACCATAGTGAGCTTACCACCTTGAACTTCAACTTGCCCAAGGCTAATATCAAAATTGTCAGGCAATGCAACGTCTGTAGTCTGCTCTTTGCTTACACTTGGTTCACTCGCATTATTATCAGCAATATCAAATTGCCAATTAGCTTTTCCTTTCGCTGATGTTTCTAACAAAATATTAGGATTAACAATAACAAACTTATCTACATTTAGTTCCCCAGAGAATATTGATAGCCAAGGTATATGAATATTTAACTGGTCAAGTGTTGCCATATCAGGCCTTGATCCCTCAGGAGCATTAGCAAAACGTACATCATTAAGCACCAAAGATAATGACGGGAAGAAACTTAATGATTTTTCTCCATCTACTGACAAAGTACGACCCGTTGATTCTTCTACTTTTATACTCACTTGTTTAACAATATCTTCTGTCGATATTAGTTGTGTCGCAGCTACAACTAATAAAACCATAATAGCTATAATGATGGTTATTATTTTTATAAATATTCGCATAATTTATATAATTCTCGCTGAGTTAGAAATAAATTTAATCAAATTGCTACTACTATAGTAAACATGTGTATGGAAGTCAGCGATTAAAATGAAATAAAGTATTACGATTAATTTAAGCATTAATTATTAAATAGTTATCTTCTGAATCTAGTAAGCTTCTTAACAATGTATTGTAAAAACGATTACCAGTGGATAGGATCTACTTGATAATACTGCTTTAATTGTTGGTATAGTTTTGGATGCTCAGCATGGAACTGTTGCGCTTTTTCAAAAAACACTTCACTGGCCACAGCAAAAAATTCTGCGGGATTTGTTGCGCCATAATAATCAAAAAGTGAAGGCGTACCAGTGGCTACATTGCTTTTCAATTGCTCAAATTGTGCCGAAAAAACATCAGACCAACACTGGTAATTTTGACCTTTTTCTAGAATAGGAGCACCATTCGCACGGCCATTTTCTTGATCTAATTGATGTGCAAATTCATGAATCACAACGTTATGACCATCATCAGGTACTTTGGCACCATCAAGAGTATCTTGCCAAGATAGAACAACTTTACCGTAGTCCCATGACTCACCCGCTAACACTGTTTTTTGCGTAAATTGTACGCCACTCGCATCTTTACTTTGTTGATTTTTAACAAAAGCACGAGGGTAAACAAGTATTGTTTGTAGTTTAGGATAAAAATTAGTTTTTCTATTAAGTAACAACAAACAAGCTTGAGCTGCAACCGTTACTCTGATCTCATCTGTTATTTGAACGCCATTACAGCCAATAAAGTTTTTTTCAGCTAAAAACACCTGAATATGTTGCTTAAGTTGTAACTGCAAGTCAGCAGGCATCTGTCTGAAATAAGGCATTCTTTTCTGGATGATTTTTCGCCACTCTTTTTTAAATGGCATGCTAGCTATTCTACTACGTTGATAATTGCGCCAATAAGGTTTACCAACTGAGTAACCTATAAGCAAGACACCAATAAAGATTGGTAATAAATAAGACAACATAATAAAAAGTCAATGATTGGTTTTATTATGAGATTGGTACAAAAGAGCTAAATATCAAGCAGACCAGTCATTAATTAAGTTTAATAATAAAGCTGCCCCTAAGTTTCAAGTTTGAAGTGCAACAATAATAAGGACTAATAAGTCGACAGTCATTCAGTGAGCAAAATCCCCCATTCAAAAGCACTTGTTGTTATAGAATCGATTCTTTATAGTAGCTCACTTGTATGAATTAAAAGGAATAAATTATGTTTATAAAATTAGGAAAATCATTACTAAAAGCGACGTTTACACTAGTTTTAGTACAGCAAAGCGCTCTTGCCAATGTAACAGAAGCACCGCTTGTTTCAATCAAGTCTCATGATGACTATTTCACTAATATTAGCCAATATTGTGGACAAGCGTTTGAAGGAAAAGTGACTGAAGATAACTCAAACAGCGATAGTTTTGCCAATAAAAAACTCATTATGCATGTACGAAAATGTACTGATTCTCAGCTTCAAATACCATTTCATGTTGGCGACGACGCTTCAAGAACTTGGATTATCACGAAAACAGGTTCGGGTTTATCGTTAAAGCACGATCATCGTCACAAAGATGGCACTAATGATGTTTCAACCATGTATGGTGGTCATACAATAGACGCTGGTTGGGCTGAAGTGCAATCATTCCCTGCTGACCAATACTCTAAAGAGCTTTTTGTAAAGCAAGGTATTCCTCAATCAGTAGGTAATACATGGCAAATGTTTATTTATCCAAGCCAGTTTACGTATAGATTGATCAGGGATGGCAGAGAGTTTAGAGTCGATTTTGATTTAACTAAACCGGTCACTCCGCCTGCTGCACCTTGGGGCTATAAAGATTAATGATAGTTATAAAAAAAACGGGGCTAAAATAAAATTATTTTAGCCCCGTTTCTTCACGGCAATCAATTATTTATAACAAGTTAAAAATAATTGATTGCCGGTTTGATTAATTATCGCCTGAGTTAGTTAAGCAAATCTGTAATGAACGCTTGATAAGCATTAGGCTCAACAATAGCACCATGATGCTGAATCACAAATGCAGCCGACTTAGAAGCAAGCTCTATCGCTTCACTAAGGCTTAAACCATTAGCTCTTGCGCCAAGGTAAACACCATTAAATGAATCACCAGCAGACGTTGTATCAACTACGTTATCAACAGGGGTGATAAAGAACTCATAAGCAAGATCGCCTAAATAACAAATAATCCCCATTTCACCATTTTTGATGATTAACTCATCAAACTGATACGGTTTACAAAAATCATAAACCTCTTGCGATGTTGTCATACCATAAAGTTGCTCAAAATCGTCAACTCCTGGCAATAAAACATCTGCTGCACTAAAAGCTAATTCAAATTGCTCTTTCGCTTGTGCAGGTGTATCCCACATTCTAGCTCGATAATTTGGATCAAAAACAATCTTAACATCGGCAGATTTTAATTTTTCTATCATAGACCAAAAATCAGCACGTGCTTCAGGTTCAACAACCGCTAAAGAAATACCTGAAAAGAAGAACATATCCCCTTCTGATAACTGGCTTATTGCTTGATCATCGATATGCTGCATAACCTGGCGAGCCGCAGAATCATTGCGCCAATAGGTAAAACTGCGTTCACCTTTATCATCAAGTTGAATTGAATATAAGCCTGGTATTTTAGTTTCTGATTGAAAAACTAAATCCGTTCCAATTTGCTCATCTTCAAAATATTGAACCATTTTTTGGCTAAAATTATCTTTTCCAACAGCGGTTACCAAGTTTACTTTTATATCACTAAAAGTACGCTTTAAATAAACTGCTGTATTAAAAACATCACCGGCAAATGACTGTTTAATGGTACTTGATGACTTTTCTTGCGAAGCTGTCATCAGCTCAATCATACACTCACCGAATAAAAAAATGTTTTTCATTTATAAAGCCTTATTCTTATTTAAACTAAATTTATACTGATTCTCTTATTGGAATCAGTATAAATTAATTACTTAATAACTCAATTACTTATTGCTTTTAAGCGGTTCAATTTTTGGGATAAGAATCCAAACAGCAGCAATGGCAATAATCGCTAACGATGCACCAATAACAAATGCTGGGGTATAATTACCATCAGCCGTTAAAATAGGTACAAGAGCGGTTAATCCTAAAGCGCCTAACTTAGCTGCCATACCAGAGAAACCAGAAAGCGTACCAACGGCTTTTTTACCAAATAAGTCACTAGGCAGTGTTTGCACATTACCAATAGTTGTTTGGAAACCAAATAAAATTACAGCCATAATAATAACAGCCATCGTTGGTCCACCAGGATTAGCCATTGCTAACAATGCTGGTAACATAATTAGACAACCTAAAGTGATCGTCAATTTACGTGTCTTATCTGTAGTCCAGCCAGCCTTGATACGATTTTGCGCAAGAAGACCACCAAACCAAGCACCAAACATAGCACCAACGTACGGCACCCAACCATAGATACCAATAGATTTAACGTCCATGCCATAAACTTCATTCAAGTAAATAGGAATCCAAAAAACGAATAACCACCAAATAGGATCGATTGCTGCAGAAGCGATGATCACGCCCCAGCTTTCTTTACGAGAAAGTAATTCAGCTGTTGATGGGTTGTATTCGTTTTCATCACATACACCTTCAGAATCAACAGTTTTTTGACCTGTTAGAATATACTCGCGTTCTTCGTCAGTGATCCAAGGATGATTTTTTGGTGGCGCTTTCACTAATATTATCCAAGGAATAAGCCACAATAGACCGACTAAACCAATAACAACAAAAACCATCTGCCAACTAAAAAATACGGTTAAATAAGCAATTAAAGGAATAGCAATAATACCACCAATAGCGGCACCTGAATTAAAAATTCCCTGCGCTAAGGCACGTTCTTTAGTAGGAAACCAATCAGCATTACTTTTAGCTGCCCCTGGCCAGTTTCCTGCTTCAGCGACACCTAATATTGCACGGAAGATACTAAAACTAAGTACCCCTTGTGCCATAGCATGCGCGGCTGTTGCCAAAGACCAAATACCAATAGACAAGACAAAACCTAATCTTGTTCCTACCCAGTCAAATATTTTGCCAAAGATCGCTTGACCAAAAGCGTAAGATAAAATGAAAACAATAGAGATGTTTGCATAAATTTGTTTACGCTCTAAAGCCGACTCATCAGGAAATAATTCCTCAACAATATCAGGCCATAACACACTAAGTGCTGAGCGATCGATATAATTAATTACTGTGGCTAGGGCAATTAAAGTAATTACCCACCAACGTAGGTTTTTTAATTTCATACCTATTTCCCTACCGGTTTGCTGTTGGCTTTTTCAATATCTAAATTATCAAATGTGCCTTCAGGTAAAAAATCTTCACGTGGCGGACTGAATGTATCAATCAAAATACCACCTGTAGGAGACGTTGCACCGTGATCATCGTAAGGTGCCATGAAACAACTATCACCCGCTTTTAATATCTTAGTTACACCATTAATATTAAAGTGAAATTCACCTTCAACAATATAAGTAACTTGTGAATGTCTATGAGCATGGTTGTAACCAATTGCGCCTTCAGCGAACCAAATTTTAACGGCCATTAATTCATGGTTATAACCTAACATTTGACGCTTTAGTCCACCGCCAATGTCTTCAATTTCTGCTTCATTACCAAATGTAAAAACTTCACCTTTGCTCATTTTTTTCCCCTACTATTTAATTTTTAATAATTCAAAACGGCCATTAAACTCATATTTTTTGCCGTTATATGTAAATGCATTTTTATGGTCTTTCTTTACTGTTTTAGCTGAATTGAACGCTAATAAGTAATGTCTGTTACCTGAAAAACCAATTTCAACAACATCAATATTGTTGTCTTTTTTATGTGATAATCTTTGAAGCTGACTTACCGCACCTATAGTGAACTCTTTCGATGGGTTATATTCTCCATGAGGCTCTAATACATTAACAAAAGTATGGTTGTTCGCTTTAACCTTACGGTTAATAAACGCATTTTCATTACGTAAATTAAAGAATGGGTCGTTCGCACCAATTTGAGTAAACATAAATGATGCATCACCATCCATAATAGATGAATTTGTATAGAATCGCCCATTATCATTTAACCAAGTAATTTGAGCTAGACCAGCTTTAGGTTGTGCTTGAGCTTTTAACCATAAGTGTTGATAGCCATTTTCTTTACCTAATGCAGGCAAACTGGTTAACTGAGTATTTAGATCAAAGTTAGTACTAATTAAATGACCTTTGTAATGTAAAGGTAGGTCGTACTGATGTTTATTCTTTGAGTTTACATCAAATATATCTACAACCAGTGATAAATCTTGAGCTTTATCACTCGGAATATTTATCAAAGCGATAGTACGTTTTAACGAGACGCCTTCATAAGCACTATCAATCAATGCTGAGCTAATAGTTACGTTATCATTCTTAGCAAAGAACACTAGTTCAGGGTGATTAGCATTACCCACTTCTGTCACACCATTGAAGTGTGATTTTTCATCAACAACAACAGTATTATGAGCAATAGTTTGTTTAGCCCAAGTTAGGTTTTCAGGTAAGTAACGACCACCATATTTAGCTTCAACGTTTAAGAAACGAGCTGCACCATAGTCTGAAACAATCTCTTCACCTCTATCGTAAAACTGCCAAGTTAACTTATCAAAATGACCGTGACCTAACCCTTGCGCAGCAGGCTTAAATAAAACAGCTTGTTCGCCACCGACATTTTGACGCATAATAACTAACGCACCATCATTACCGTCATTACCATCACCGAAGGCAACTGAATTAAATTTATATGGTTTTTCTAATTTATTATCAAGCGCTTGAGCAACTTTCAAACCGTCACCCGTTAATAAAATTTGATCTTGTTGTTTAGCAATATCAAGTAAACTTGCATCACCTGTTAAACCGTAAGCAACCGCAACACCATTCACTAACTCAATAGTGTCTATGCCTTTACTTTTAATTGCGTCATTAATAGGAAAAAACAATTTGTTATAACTTAGCTGTATCGTTGTATCAATTGCTTTTAATACGATTCCGTCTCGGTATTCAAATATTTTACGTTCAGGTTGATTGGTTTGTATTACTTTCGCAAAAGTAACAAACGGCATTAAGGCATAACGTTGATAATAAGGACCTTCATTGTAATAACCTTGTGGTGAGAACAACTCATCTAACTGCCTTAAAAAACCACCTGTTCCTGATTTATCTAAACCATAAAGCGCTTGTTCAACCCATTCTGGCTCGTCTAAAACATAACCTGTCATACCCACGGCCGTTGTAGTCCATGTACCGTGATTATGTACTTTGTTAAATGTTTCAGGTGAATCTACCGAAAGAAACTTTACGATAGGACGAAATAGTCCAGCTTCAATTTTTGCTTTTTCATCTGTTGATAACGTAGCCAAAATCAAATCGTAAGCTTGGCTGGTATAAACCAACCAAACAGCTTCATTTAAACTTTGCCAAAACAATTTACCTGGGTTTTGTTTACCTATTTTTCTTTTTGGATGTGGTGGTAACGTAGGGTATAGCTGTGCATAACCAAGTAACATATCACGCACATAATTAGCGTATTTTTTATCTTCTGTTAATTGATACATCACACCAGCATCATACATTAACTTGTAGTTTGTTTTATGACGCTCGTGGGTATAACCACCACCACCATCTTTTGGTAACGGTATCGTTATCTCTTGCTTTATTTGTTCATCCACAGAAGATTTTTTAGCGGTAAAAGTGCGCTTAAACTGCCCTTCTTGAGTAATAGCTGTACGCATTTTTTCAACATCAGCTGTAGTTATCACTAAGTTAGGACTTGTTTTTGCAATAGCTAACGAGTTAACACTAACACTTGCTAACACAACCAATGCTACCATCCAACTCTTCGACACAGACACTACTGGTCTTACATTTAATACTTTAGAAAATATAGACATAGGTTTCTCTTATTATAATTGCTTGTTATTAACTAACACTGCAGTATGTGGGCCTTTAGCGTGTAACTCTTGTACGCTAGGTGAAGTCGTGTTGTTAAACGTATTGGTTTTAATCAACGTTTTAGGTTCGCCAACAGTATGTTCAATAATAATAGGTGCTGAGTTTTTAAAAGTATTAGTGTCGATATTTACAACTTGTACGCCATGTAAATAAAGACTTGCAGCAGACTTATTACGTTTTCCTTTACCACTATTTTCTATCTTGTTGTTTGTCATTTCTAGGTGAGGACCAAATGTACTTTCATCAGTACCGCCACGATATAAGTTAACTAAAGCCCCATCGACATTTTTAAAGGTGTTATTCTTTAAAATGGCATACTCAGTGTTATAAATACCTAGGTCTTCAATTTCTTTATTTAAGCGAAGAATATCACCAGTAACCTGTGTAAAGTTATTATCGGTTAACTCAATATAGTCTGCAAAAGCACCTTTACCTGAATCAAAGAAATGAAATGAATGGTTAGTATCAAGTGCACTAATATTACTATTACGTAAAACAAAACGGTAATTATCAACCATACCCCATTTCTGCGTACGAATTAACGTATTACCTGCAGCATCAGGGCTATTCATGCCACTAATATTTAAGCCATCGAGTGTTAAACTACCGCCATTAGAAATTTGAAATAACGTTGAGCGCTGGAAAGTTATTGTTACTTTACCTTTATTTTTTGCTTTAATCGTTAACGTTTTATTTACGTCGATCATTTTTCTTACATCATACTGACCATCGGCCAATACAAGTACATCACCTTCATTGGCAACTAATACGGCATTAAATAAAGCATCAGCTTCATCTTTAACTTGTACGATTTTTCCTGAATCAAAAGCTACTAATGCTTCATTTTTAGCATACCAGCTAGGACCTGTTGCCGACTTTAACGTTGGTGTTAGAGACTTTTTAGCTCCTTTAGCCGCAAGTGCTTTATTGACAGGATAAAGTAAACCGTTGTCAGCACGTGCTAGTGCGATTTTTTCTTGTTTAACGCCTGATGCAATTTTTTCATCCACTAGGGTATTAGCAATATTCCCTTTAAAAGCAATACCACTTACATCATCAAATAACGTAAAAGGTTGTTGACCATTCTCATTGAAAATTAAGTTATTTTGCATTGTAGAGTTAATTGGTACTGCCGTTCTTTCTGCATCACTACCTGCTGCTAATTGCAAATGATCAACATTAATAAAACTGTTATTTTCTACTAGTGCATTATTCACTTGATGGTATCGATTAATCTTAGAGTTAGGAACACCATTCATTACCGTAAAACCACTACCAAAGCGATAACCAGTTAAGCCTTCAAGGTAATTATTTCTAACAATTTGATTTTTATTAATGACACGAATACCGCCAGTATGATCAACACCATTACCAAAAAACACGTTTTCTTCAATTAAGTTACCATCACCATGACGTAGCGTTAATGTCCCTCTTGATTCAAAAAACACGTTATTACGAATCGTGTTTTGTGCTGATTTAATTGAGATAATTTCTACTTCACCATCACAGCGGTCAAAATAGTTATTTTCAACGACAGTAAATGAATTGGATAACGAATAATGGCTTGTACCGATACGTAATGTTTCACCACCATTAGAGCCAAAGATAGGGCGAGGACCAAAGTAATTGTGATCTATTTTATGATGGTTTTCTTGGCTTTCTTCGCTATCAAGACGTACAGCGACTGTTACACCTTTATTTTGTTTTCCTTCAAGGTGACTATGATCAAAACGATTGTGCTTACCGTACAAAGCTACCCAATAATCTGATTCACTTTTATCCGGATTGTTATAGTGGTCAATAACCACTTCACTTACACGTGAATGGTAGGCCAAGTTATCTTTAGTACTTCTAAATGCGATAACTGAGTTGCTTGGTGTATAACCATCTTTAAACACCAAACCTTTAACAACTAAATGCTTTCCCGCTAATCTCAAATTAGATTGACCAGTAAGAAAAACTTTACCTTTGGTTTCTGCTTTGAGCGTGATCGGTTCTTCTTTCGTTCCTTCACCTTCAAATAGAATTTCAAAATTATTCCAAGTACCATTAGACAAAATTATTTCATCACCTGGTGATAACTTATCAAGCGCACTTTTATATTCAACTTGCGATTTAACAACCCATGATTTCGCCATAATTTGTTGACAAAAAACAGTGCTTAAGATCACTAAAGTTGAAAAAATAACACGTGGGAAATGTTTAGACTTGTTCATAACTACCTCAAAAACTAGAGCTTAAAATGTAGAGTTCTCAATTACCTAACGCAAAGAGAACTCCATTTTTACTAGATATATTTATAGATTAGGCTTAAAAGCTTGCTTTTACGCCAAAGAAGAATTTACGACCAGAATAAGAATAATCAGAGACTGTTCCTGTTCCACGAGTCATAACTTGTGCTTCTTCTAACAAGTTTAGTGCTTTTAATGATACTGAGACATTGCTACTAATTTTATACTTAATAGCCGCATCTAAATAATCACTATCCTCGACCCAACGGTGACTTTTGTGAGGGAAAGGTAAATTGTTTGGTTGGAAATAGCGTGAACGATATTTATACATTAAACGCATAGATAAGTTATCACCTTCCCAGTAGATTGAGCCTGATGCAACATTTTTAGAGAACCCCATAATGTTTGCATCTGGGCTAATTCCCCAGTTTGCCGGCTCTTCCGTTCTAAAGTCAGAAATGGCATGGTTCCACGCACCTTTTATACCAATACCACTAAGAACACCTGGTAATTCAGAGAAATGCTTTTGGAAGGTTAATTCAAAGCCTTTAATTGTCGATTCATCATCTGAGACTTGGTTTACGCTATAAGGGATCGACTGTGAATATTCTACTTCATTCGTTGTACCATCAGCACTTACAGTTGTTACTGTTGGTACACGGTTTTCTATCACTAAATTAGTGCCACCAGTAAAGTTCTTCCAGTAACCGGCTAAAGTAACAGCCATATCAAGACTTGGGTACCACTCTAACGATAAATCAAAGTTATTCGCGGTAAATGGTTTCATCATGTTACCTTGAGCTGTCGCACTAACTACTTGCTCGTCATAACCACCACATTGAGCACTCTCACTCGTATCTGCAGAGTTACAATCAGTAATTGTTTGACCTGCTGACATAGCATTCAAAGCAAAACG
Source organism: Colwellia sp. 5_MG-2023 (assembly GCF_030547795.1). Lineage (NCBI taxonomy): Bacteria > Pseudomonadati > Pseudomonadota > Gammaproteobacteria > Alteromonadales > Colwelliaceae > Colwellia > Colwellia sp. 5_MG-2023. The sequence continues at coordinate 20,852 of NZ_JAUOPW010000024.1, forward strand.
TGACATTGAACGATACGCTGCTGTTCTTAGTAACCACTCATCATTTAAATGAAAAGTAAGGTTTAAACTTGGTAACCACTCATCATATGAATCATCTAAAAACAACTGAGCCGTTTCGAAAGAATAGCTCCATTGCTCAACACCATCTTCATTAAATGTTTGCGTTAGAATTGGTTTTTCGCCCCAAGATTTAGAATCAGTATCTGTACGTACATAACGTACACCTACATTACCAGTTACCGGTAATCCTGCAAATTCAGTGTCTAAATTTGCCATCATGTATACAGCAGCGGTTTTTTCTGTAACATCAACTAACTGACCATCAATTTGATTCGGGTTTTCACCGATATCATAAAAGCCAACATCAGGATTATTGCCTTCAGGGGTATTAAAACCTACTTGCCCTAAATACGCACCGATTATACATTGAGAATCAAAAGTTAAGAAGTTACCTGCATCGGCAGCGCCACCTTCAGAGCCAAAGAAACCTTCAAGACTATGACCATTATCACCACAAGCTTGTGCTCTAGCAGTTGCTTCAGCATGCTCTTCAGGATATAAACTATCAAAGTCGTTATTAGCGCCATCTCTATCTACATGATCATCTGAATTCCAGTTATCATCAATAGGACGACGTTCTCCGGTATCGACTTCTAACGCGGTAGCTATTTCTGAATAATCATATAAATGCTCACTTGAATAACGAACGCCCATTTCTATAGATGAAATAACTTTGTAATCATCAAAAGAATATTGAGTATCGAACTTCACAGCCCAAATATCATCTTCACGCTCATCATTTTCACGGCCATACTCTAAATAAGCACCACCATCAGAGCCAACAAAGCTCGCCATATCACTGACGTCAAATGCAGCACCAGCATAATCGGTATTACGAACTAACTCACCACCTTCAGCTTTATAGAAGAAATTAGCATTTTCAATTTGCTCATTATCACCAAGATATAATTTAGGTACAGTGCCTCTTGAATCTAATGAATAAGCTGTTGTTGATTCATGACGGAACTTGGCACGTTGGCGTAAACGATAGCGATAAGATTTTGAATAAGAAGCATCAAACGATAAAACTAAGTTGTCATTTGGTGTGAAATCAATATTAAGACCGTAACCATCGTATTTATCCACTTGATTACGATTTTCACCTTGTAGCGTTAACTTACCTTCGCCTTCTTCATAAAGTAAAGTGCCGTTATCGCCAATAATTAAGGTATCAACATTTAAATTTTTGCCACGTTCCTGGGCTAACTCCATACGATCTTCAGTATACTCTAAATGCGAGTATGCATAATCGAAGTTAATATCCCATTTATCATTAGGAACCCACTGAAAAGTACCAACGATATTACGACGTTCATCTTTATCAGTACCTGTACGCCAATATGAATCATCTGGAATAAAAAAGATTGAATCTGGATCAAATTTAGCTAAGTGATCTGCACCATTAACACCAAATCTTTCAGGATCAGCATTTGGACCTAAAGTTACCAAATCAGCTGAACGACCAGGACTTACCATAGAGTCATTATCAGGCAAGTTATTGTTACTGCTATTTAAGTCACGATCACCACAACGCTCATTATCACCATTATTAGTGGTAAGCGGTGAACCATCTGCAGCCCTAAAGCTACAAGCAGCTAATGTTGAGCTTGTACCATAGTTTTCTTCTGGGTTAGCAGAGTTACTTTCGACATAACCTAAACTAAAACCCATTGCTCCAAAAGAATCAGTTTCAAAGCTATGTACTGTTGAAATAGTGAACTTATTACCCCACGCTGACTGATTATCAGCCGCAGTATAATAGTCATTGTAATCAGCTTGTGCTTCTACCGTGGTTTTACTTTTTCCGTAATCGACTGCACGAAGAGAGCCAACATCGATAGTACCTGAAGTACCACCTTCAACTAAATTCGCTTGTTGCGATTTATAAATGGTAACTTTATCAACTAAATTAGACGGGAATTTTTTAAAATTAACAGCACGGCCAGCACCAGCATTAGTGATAGTACGACCATTGAAGGTTGAGTAGCCCCAATAAGAGCCTAAGCCACGAATTGAAATTTCATTTTGGCTACCTTTTAAACGGTGACCTGAAGCGCCTGATACATTTTCAATTACATCAGATAAAGAAAGACCAGGTAAATCACCAAAATCTGCGGCAGCAATAGCATCTACAATTGCCGAATTATGCTTTTTTTCACTAAGTGAACGCGTCATAGTTCCACGCATTCCTGTGACTTCAATCACCTCAATGTTAGCAGATTTTTTTGTGGCTTCAGCTGCGCTAGTAGCTTTATTTTGTTCTATTGCTTGAGCTTCTTCAGAAAAAGCTGGTGCACTAAGTAATGTCAGAAAAGCAGATGTAAGTAATGCGGCTTTCCCTCTGTTATTTACTATATTACTAGCTTTAAGAGCCGAGCTGATTTTATTTAATTCCACCTTTAATCTCCCCTAATGGCTTATTTGTTTCATGTGTTTTATTTTATAAGTTTTTGCTACTATTTTTTCTGATTATATTAGTTTGCAATCAATTTAAATATAACCAATTAACACCCTTTGTGTCAACCAGTTTACTTTACCAACTTAACTTACCAATTTAATTGCAAATATTAAAGCATGTAATACCAATACTATTAGTAACTTTCTCGCTTTTTTATACCAAAAATAACAAATACTGTTAAATAATTACCGATTTGCTTTTGCCAAAAGCCATATAAATCGCTATCATAACGGGACAGATAACTCTTATGAGTCATTATAATTTTTGTTAAGGAATCATTATGAGCAATCGCAGGCTGTTTTGGCGTATTGTCGAAAATATAGAAAAATCTATAGACTCGGGCACTTATTCTGCCGGAAGTCGTTTACCGCCCGAACGAGAACTCGCTCAAACTTTTGATGTTAGTAGACCAACTATCAGAGAAGCTATTATTGCGTTAGAAGTGAGAGGCCGTATTGAAGTAAAAACAGGATCCGGTGTTTATGTACTTGAGTCTGATAATATTGCTGGTGCTGCTGAAAAAGTAAATGCATTTGAGGTAACTCAAGCTCGTGCACTTATTGAAGGTGAAGTTGCTGCTATTGCCGCAACGACGATAACAGAACCTGAATTAAAACAGCTATATAAAACACTCGTTGATATGGAAAACGAGAAAAACATTGCTGCTGCTGATGAAGAATTTCACAGCATTATAGCGAAGAGTACTCGTAATGCTGCCATGATTTTATCAGTTAAAAATTTATGGGATCTACGCTCTTCTACACCTGCTATTATTGATGATTATAATAGTGTTTGTAGTCGCGATAATGAACAGACACTAGCTGAACATAAAGCTATTTATCATGCATTAGAATCAGGTAACTCAACAGAAGCACGCCAAGCAATGCATGGGCATTTCAACCGTCTTATTAATACACTATTTGATGCAGCTGAAACTAAAGCATTAGAAGAAATAAAGCGCAAAAACAGTGAGCAACGTGGCCTCTATTCGATACCTAACGCTGCCAGTATCTAAAGTATAATTTATCAGTTCTGCCGGTAATTACCTATGCCGGCAACTCTTTTCTCTCTTTATTTACCTTTGAAGTTTTAAACACGTCATTCCTTTGGTCAATTAATACGGAATCCCGTGTGTGTGGTTGAATAGTACGTAGGATAGCGAATCCATACACTACGAAGCATAACGCTTGAGATCCTGAATCAAGTTCAGAATGACGACTGAAGTCGCCCCTACATTCACCCTACATACGCCCTAAAAAAATATTGTTAGACGAAGGTGTTCGACATCACCGTAGGGGCGAATTTATTCGCCTAATAAGAACAGGCGACTGAAGTCGCCCCTACATACGCCCTACATTCACCTGCATACGTCCTATAAAAACATTGTTAGACGAAGGTGTTCGACATCACCGTAGGGGCGAATTTATTCGCCTAATGAGAACAGGCGACTGAAGTCGCCCCTACATACGCCCTACATTCACCCTACATACACCCTAAAAAAAACATTGTTAGACGAAGGTGACCGACATCACCGTAGGGGCGAATTTATTCGCCTAATGAGAACAGGCGACTGAAGTCGCCCCTACATACGCTCTACATTCACCTGCATACGTCCTATAAAAACATTGTTAGGCGAAGGTGTTCGACCTCACCGTAGGGGCGAATTTATTCGCCTAATGAGAACAGGCGACTGAAGTCGCCCCTACATACGCCCTACATTCACCTGCATACGCCCTAAAAAAACATTGTTAGGCGAAGGTGTTCGACCTCACCGTAGGGGCGAATTTATTCGTCTAATAAGAACAGGCGACTGAAGTCGCCTCTACATTCCCCCTACATTCACCCTACATACGCCCTAAAAAAACATTGTTAGGCGAAGGTGACCGACATCACCGTAGGGGAGAATTTATTCGCCTAATAAGAACAGGCGACATTCGTCGTCACTCCGTTGCCCTTCCCCTGTCATTCCGTTGGTCACTTAATACGGAATCTTCCTCGTAAAGCAGCATAACACTTGAGATCCTGAATCAAGTTCAGGATGACGGTGATCATTCAGAATGGCTTATTATTAAGGATAACTAAATATTAAGGATAACCAAGAATATTTAAAAAGTAGGTTGTTTTAGACAAAAAAAAAGCCTCTCAGATGAGAGGCTAAAAGATAGTAATACAAGCTACTATCCCATCAAAATTACTTTGCTAAATATCGCTAATTACTTCTCTAATTTAGAAAAGTAATCAAAAATTACTGGCACATCATTTTGACCAAGGCCTGCATCAACAGCTGCCTGTAGGTTTGCAGAAGTACCTTGAGCGATTAAAGACTCACTACCAAGATCAGCAACCATTTGATTAAAGTAACCAAGATCTTTATTTGCGTTTGCAACAGAGAAACCTAATTTCTCTTCACCATCTACTGCATAAAACTTACAGAACTGCATGAATGGCGAGTTAGATGGACCTGCAGACATAATGTCAAACAATTGTTGACCGTCAACACCAGCAAGTTTTGCTATAGCAAAAGCTTGTGACATCGCTGTAACAGTTGTCATACCCATAAAGTTATTAATTAACTTAGTTGTATGGCCTGCCCCTAATTTACCAAGATGGAATACATTCTCACCTTGCTCTTCTAGTAAAGGTTTAACTTTATTAAAAGTATCAATATCACCAGCTGCCATGATGTTTAACAAACCATCTTTAGCGTGTGCAGGAGTACGACCTAAAGGAGCGTCGATCATACCAATGCCTTTTTCAGCAAGGGCTGCACCAATTTTAATTGTTGATGCTGGGATAGAAGTACCGAAGTCAATCAAAGTTGAACCTTCTTTCATACCAGCTAAAACACCATCTTCACCATATACAATTTTTTCAACAACAGCTGAAGTTGTAAGACAAAATTCAACTACATCACTAGCAGCAGCTAATTCTTTAGCAGAAGTAAATTGCGTAGCATTACCACGAGCAAGTACCGCATCAACAGCAGCTTGGTTAAGATCCATAACGTTTACTTGAAAACCACGTTTTTGTAAGTTTTCAACCATGTTGCCGCCCATAAGGCCAAGGCCGATGAAACCTATAGTAGGTTTTGTCATATCTAACTCCTAAAAATATTTTTATGTTTATCTGAGTGTGAAACTCTTCACCTAAACTCAGATTACTATTTAATCTAAAACCAAATAACAACTTTGATTAGAATCTATTGTGCAAACCAAAAGTGGTATATCTGCATAACTTTGAGTCACTGAAAAGATTAATACTGTGACTATTTAATACCAACTAACTGGTTAGTTAATATGCCTAACAATCAGGAACAATTTAATACTAACCAATGACACTCAACATGTCAACCAATTTACAATAATTGGTAATAACACAAGAAGGTTTGTTTAATGAGGTTCGGATGAAATATATAATCATTTTCTCAATAAAAAACGCAGTATCTAACCTAAATCAAATACTGCGTTATTGTTAATATTTAATGATTAATAATCTACTTCTTCATTATTACGCTTTCATTAAAACTTACCAAAAATGGTTATATTGTAAATATAATTTACATGCTATATATAACCAAAACTAACATACTTTAATAAAACCTAAACTAGTTTGTAAAAGCTAATTTAGGTTTAAAATAAATTAGAAACGGTAGCTAGCACCAAAAGTAATACGACGGTCAGTGATACCTTGAGCACATAATAAAGCACCTTCATTAACACAAGATTGAGTAATATCAGATTCAGTTAAATTAACTGCTTCAACACCTAGGTTCAATTGGTCATTTACGTCATAGCTTATGCTCGCATTAAGTTGTCCTCTGTCATGTGTAACAACAGGGAAACCTAGTGTAGAGTTTAAGCTTGCGCCAGCAGCAGTATCTTCAGTACGGTACGCTTCACGCCATGTGTAACGTAGTCTTGCTGAAAGGCCATACTTTTCATAATAAACCGCAAAGTTATAAGCATTTTCAGAGAAATCAAGCAGTCCTTGATCAGATGAATAGGTTACAAATTCTTGATCATCATAAATGCCATTTATTGCATTAAAGATATCTGTACCACGGGTTGCTGAAGTATATGTTGCAGAGCCACCGCTATAATCTTGGATTGTATAGTTAGCTACAACACCAAACCCTGAAGCCCAACCTAAATCATCTTCAAAACTTGATAGATCATATTGGAAGGCCAATTCAATGCCTGATTGTGTAACAGTCGCTGAATCATTAAATTTAGATTGACGATCCACACATAAACCTTCAGAGTTAGGGTCACCTAAAAGAATAGGTTGAACTGACGGATTCCAGATACCACCACCTGAACAGGCAGGGTTTGTATCGCGTAAACCATTACCGTCAAGTGCAGCACTATCTAAAGCGGTAACAAATAAGTTATTACGATCTTTCTTAAAGTAACCGATACTTACTACAGCCGCTTCAGCAAAATACCATTCTGCTGAAATATCAAATGAAGTCACTTCCTCTGGCTCTAAGCCCGCATTACCTAATTCTAATGCTTGGTTTTCATTAGTACCAAATGAAACAGATGTATTTAGGTCGCCAAAGTTAGGGCGTAAAATATCTTTACCCCAACCTAATCGCACAACAATATCATCAGTTACGTCTGCAACTAAATTTAAACGAGGCAGAGTATAGCTGTAATCAGCCGTTGTTGTTACTGGTGTTACAACATTATTACTTACCGTGTTACCTGTTGAAGCAATATCGGTTGATACATGACGTACACCAAAATTACCGCGAATCATTTCATATTCAAAGTTTGCTTGTGCATATAATGCATGAGACTCTTCTTCAATATCAAAAGCAGCAGTATCACTAGGTGTTAAATCAGGTAAGCTCGGTGAACCACCAGTTACCGCAGCATTTTCTAGCATCGCCTGCTCTAATATTTCAATAACACCATCTGGATCATTAAATGCACGATCTGGATCGATAATTAAGAAATTACGCAGTGCTAACTCACGACCATCAGCATCACCAAAGTGACTTGGCCCCGGAACAAGTAGCTCTTGGAATAATGCACCATTTGGGCTATCAATCATTTTGCTAAAGCCACCAATTCGATCTGAAATGGTCACTGCACTGTGTTTAGTTTTGTTATAACGATAACCAAAATCAACAGAAGTGACGATGTTATCATCAATGTAATAAGTTGAATCTACACGAAATGCTGTATCAGAGTTTTCGTTAGTATTTTGCGAGATATCAACCTGATCCAAAACAACATTGTTGTAATCAAGCAAGTCATCAACACTTGGCGCGAATGGCGAGTCGAAATCAATACCAAAGGCTAAAGAATTACCGGTAAGGTCATAAGCAAACGGTACAGCATTATCATTATCAGTATCACTGGTAATATTACCATCAGCGTCTAAATCAGAAAGCGGAGTATTAGGGTTAATAAAGTTTAATTGCGAATTTAATGATGGTGTCGATGTTTCTGAACTTGCATATGAAACCTCTGCACTGATAAATAAATTATCATCTTGCCATTCACCACCAATTCTAAATACTTCAGTATCTGTTACACGCGCACCAGTATCGCTGTTAAAACGCAGGTTTGGATCAGAATCATGTACATTTAAAAATGGCTGAATTGTACCTGTAGTCGCTGCTTGAATGCTGCCTAAATTAACACCATCAAGTGAGCCAAAGTTTACTGTTTCAAAGGTATCAGGTAAGTTATAGTTAAGTACACTACCTACACCTGAAGCTTGAACACGCGTACTTTCTTGACGACGCTCTTGACTCGTAATAATGGCATCAACAAAAAACTTCATATTATCATTTGGTGCATATTCAAATGTCGTTGCTAAATTTGTTGTTTCATATTCAAAATTTTCTAATTCTTGGTTCAAAAATTGAATACCAAGAAAATCAAAGTTTTGCGCTACAGGTCTATCGGTCGCTACATTTTCTAGTTGACGATCATCGCCAAAGCCTCTATAAACATCAGCACTAGCATTTTCTACAAGACCACCATCGCGATCAACACGAGGACGAAATGAAGTTGCTTCTTGTTTTGTAAAACTACCACTGACAACAAAACCAACTTTACCACCAGAGTCAAGCTGCCAATTATCACCATAAGCGCCCGATATTCTTGGTTGAACACCATCGGTAGTAAGACTACTATCTTCACCTTGTACACGAAGTGAGCCTAACGTTTCGGTTAATTCAAGCGGACGAATAGTACGTAAGTTAATTGTACCACCAATAGAGCCTTCAGTAGTTTTAGCTTCTGGTGCTTTAGTGATTTCAACCCCAGCGATAATAGCTGCAGAAAGATCTTCAAAGTTCATGCCGTTACGTCCAGCACCTGAACCTACAGTAGAAGCTCCGTTTATTTCAACTCGGTTAGCGTTGCTACCACGAATTTGCACACCAGTACCAATACCGGCTGTTCTGGTGATTTGAATCCCGGTAACATTTTCAAGTACCTCAGCTAAGTTTTGATCTGGCAACTTACCAATATCTGTTGCCATAATAACTTCAGTTAAGTTATCTGTATCACGTTTTTGCGCAAGCGCACTAGTAAGTGAACCACGCATCCCCGTAACAGAGATAACTTCAATTTCTGCTTCTTTTTGTACGCCATTAGCTGGCTCATCAGCTGCAACTGCAGCAAATGGTAATGCCAAGCCTAAACAAGCAACAGATAAGTTATTGCGAATGCTTTTACCGGTAAACAATTGTTGAACTGTAGCAGCTAACTTTGTTTTTCTAGTAGTTATTATGTTTTTCATATTCCCCGCCTTCATATTATTGGTTTAATAATTGTTCAAATTTTATTGGGCTTTTATTTATTGAACTTTTATAATTTTAATTAGACAACAACTTAAACTAACCAATAACCAAAATATTGTCAACAATCTATTATTACCAATATTCTGTATATTCAATATAAACACTGCTTATTGGTAATGCAGCAATCATAACCAATTGAAATAAAACAAATAAAAAAAATTAATTTTTATTCATCAATTTATTTATTAGAGTAATTGCACTTATATACGAAGAATTTAATAGTGTAGAGTGAAGCTATTACCTTTGTAATAAAAATAAAAATTTCCCTTTATAATCAGTAATATAAATTAAAAAACATGGTTTTAACCTTGTTTTTATAAGACAATCAATAACTTAAAAAACAAATAGAAAATAGTAACAATAGTATTGTAAATTACAAGGTGGTTATACCAATTGGTATGAACACTTAAAGAGGGAATATACTCATATTAATGGTAAGTATAAGATTATTTATTGGGCTTGCTAGATGAGAGTACAAGTTATAATAAAAGAAGAAAATAAGGCACAGATAAGTGTAGTAAAATAGACCTAATAGAGAAAATAAAGGTTGCTGATAGATAGTAGATGATTAATTTATCCTCTATTTATTCAACAACCTTATATAAATTAATTTTTTTGAGCGTTTTTCTTTTTAAACCACGTATACCCTTTGTATACCACTAGCGCAAAAACAACCCAAAAAGTAATATGATAAAAAGTGTGCAGTGAACCATCACCTAATGCGTGGTCTGTATGTGCAAATGCTTGTGCGGTAAATAAGCTTAAAAAACTAATAAATACTGTTAAAACGTTCATAATAAATCCTTAAAGTAATGAGAATAAGTAAAAATAAATAACTGATAGCTTAACTTTAAGCTATCAGTTAGGGTTATCAAAAAACTAACTGTGTAAAAATCAGATCATCAAAAATTAAATTTTCAACATACCTTCTTTTTCAATAAATTCGATTATCTCGGTTAAACCTTGCTTGGTTTTCATATTAGAAAAAATAAACTTCTTATCGCCGCGCATTTTCTTAGTATCTCGGTCCATCACTTCAAGTGAAGCACCAACTAACTCAGCAACATCGATTTTATTAATAATCAATAAGTCCGATTTAGTAATACCAGGACCACCTTTACGAGGTATTTTATCGCCTGCAGAGACATCAATAACATAAATAGTTAAGTCAGATAACTCAGGACTAAAAGTAGCACTTAAGTTGTCACCACCACTTTCAATTAACACAAAGTCTAAATTTGAATGTAATGCTTGTAGCTCATCAATAGCGGCTAAGTTCATTGATGCATCTTCACGAATAGCAGTATGAGGACAACCACCGGTTTCTACCCCCATTATTCTATCTGCTGCTAGCGCATCATTTTTAGTTAAAAACTCAGCATCTTCACGGGTATAAATATCGTTAGTTACAACCGCCATATTATATTTGTCACGTAAGGCTAAACATAACTCGCGTAATAAAGCGGTTTTTCCTGAGCCAACAGGACCACCAACACCAATACGTAAAACTTGTTTTTTCATTCTATATTCTCTTAATGTCTTTTTAAATAAATTGTATTGTTAACCATGATTGCACTTCCAACATCATAAACTTTAAACAATGTGTTCAAATAATAAGTGTTAATTACAAACAATTACTACGAGCGAAACAGTCGTGAATATTGCGTTTCATGCCAAGCACTTGCCATCGCTAAGTGCGGTAAACTAGTACCTATATCTTCATCGGTTACCTTGTTCGACTTTTCAATAATGGTCTGTGTATTTTCAGTTAACTCAAAGAGTAAATTTTGAGCTTGGGTTTGGCCAAGTGGCACTAACTTGGTAGCAGCCGCAACTTGGTTATCAATGTATGTCCAACAGTAACCACTTTGTGCTGAAATTAAATCCAGCTTAAAAACATACGCACAAAGTGCAAAAGCGCTAACAAAGCTAATTTCTTGTATATCCATTATTACTTGGTAAGGCGTTGTATCAATACTATCAAGTTGCTTAATTAGTCGAATTAACGCTTTACCCATCGCTAAATCAGCCAATAACAACTCATGACTTTCTCGACATGCGATTAAGTGCGTGTTCCAAGAACTAAACCCAGCGATATCATCATTGTTTAATACGATAAATAATCGCTTTAAAATTGCTAAATCAGTTTGCGCAATAGATTCTGCTAAATTGATGTTTATCCAACTAGCAGTCGTTTCTGGTGACACTAACCAGCCCATTTCCACCGCATACTCTAATCCTTGAGAAAACGAAAAACCTCCCACTGGCAGATTAGCACTGCATAGCTGTAAAAGCCTATTCAGTTGAATTGGGTCAGCTTGTGGCTTGCCAAATAACTCAGCGTCTAAAGCTTTAGTGTACGTACTAGTGTGCATGAGAATGTGAGTGCCCATGACTGCCTTTGCTATAAGCACCATTTTCAGGTTCAAAAATAGTTGGCGTATGATCAATGGTTAAACCGTACTTTTCCGCAAGCTCTTCTAATACATAATCAGGTTTAAAGCGCACCCATAATTCACCAATTTGCAATGACGTATGACGATTACCTAAGTGATAGCACACTTTACAAAATGTTAACCAATCGGTTGCTGTTGCGGTTGCTACAGGTTCATTCGCGCCTTTAACTTCTATAAATAAACCACATTCAGTTTTTAATACTTCACCCACTAACAAGGGGTGACCACGTTCCATAAAAATACCAATATCTAAACCATTATCCGTTTTGCCTTTAATACGGGCTTTTTTTCGCGTGTCTTGATCTAATGTAATTGAATCGGCTATTTCACTATGAGTATGATCTAAACGTTCATATGCTTGTAACATGTATTTTCCTAACCTTGCTAATATTCTTTAATAACTAACGATTAATGCTAATGCTTTGTTCAATGAAGAACAATTAAAACAAGCAGTATAATTGTGCGAGAGGCAATGAAGTTGCTGGCTCACAGGTCAATAGCTCACCATTAGCGCGCACTTCATAAGTCTGTGCATCTACTTCAATTTTTGGTTGCCAATCATTATGAATCATATCGTCTTTACCAATATTTCTTGTGTTTTTACAAACACCAACTAAGCGTGTCATACCTATTTTTTCAGGTACACCAGCATCAATTGAAGCTTTAGACATAAAAGTCATTGATGTTTGCGCTGCCGCACTCCCGTGCGCGCCAAACATAGGACGATAATAAACCGGTTGTGGCGTAGGAATCGATGCATTGGCATCCCCCATCGGCGCTGCCGCAATCATGCCAGACTTTAAAATAGTCGCCGGTTTAATCCCAAAAAATGCCGGCTTCCATAATACCAAATCAGCTAATTTACCTACTTCAATTGAGCCAACTTCATGGCTGATACCGTGGCTAATCGCTGGATTGATGGTATATTTTGAAATATAACGCTTGGCACGAAAATTATCATTGCGTTCAGTATCAGGCGCTAAAGGTCCACGCTGCTGCTTCATTTTATGGGCAGTTTGCCAAGTACGCGTGATCATTTCACCAACACGGCCCATTGCTTGAGAATCAGACGAAATCATACTGATAGCACCTAAATCATGCATAATATCTTCAGCGGCAATACTTTCTTTACGGATACGTGAATCTGCAAAGGCAATATCTTCTGGAATTGATGGATTTAAATGGTGACAAACCATTAACATATCCAAATGCTCATCAATAGTATTAACCGTATAAGGTCTTGTTGGGTTAGTTGACGAAGGTAATACATTCGATTCACCACATGCACGGATAATATCAGGTGAATGTCCACCACCAGCGCCTTCCGTATGATAAGTATGAATAGTACGACCTTTAAATGCTGCCAAAGTATCTTCAACAAAACCCGACTCATTTAAAGTATCGGTATGGATAGCAATTTGCACATCATAACGTTCAGCTACCGATAAACAGTTATCAATTGCTGCAGGTGTTGTACCCCAATCTTCATGAAGTTTTAAACCACAAACGCCCGCCTCAATTTGCTCTTCAAGGGCAATAGGTAAACTCGCATTACCTTTACCGAGAAAACCAAAGTTCATCGGGAGATCATTAGTGGCTTGTAGCATTTTATGAATATACCAAGGGCCTGGCGTACAAGTAGTCGCTTTAGTACCTGTTGCAGGGCCTGTTCCGCCACCAATCATGGTAGTAACGCCAGACATTAAGGCTTCATCGACTTGCTGCGGGCAAATAAAGTGAATATGTGCATCAATTCCACCCGCAGTAAGTATTTGTCCTTCACCGGCAATAACTTCGGTGCCTGGGCCTACTTCAATATCAATATTGTCTTGAATATCAGGGTTACCCGCTTTACCGATAATAGCAACACGACCATCTTTAATACCAACATCGGCCTTAACGATGCCCCAATGATCAAGAATCAGGGCATTGGTAATAACCAAATCTACCGTGTCAGCACAGGATGCTTGGCTTTGTCCCATTCCATCACGAATAACTTTACCGCCTCCAAAGGTGATTTCTTCGCCGTATTCCGTAAAATCTTTTTCTACTTCTATCCATAAGTCGGTATCTGCCAAACGAACTCGATCACCAGTGGTCGGTCCGAACATATGTGCATAGGAATGTTTATCAATAGTCGCCATATTATACTTCTCCCTCTAAGCTGCCTTGAATATCACCACGAAAGCCGAATACGCGACGTTTGCCACGATAAGCGATTAAAGCCACTTCGCGTTCTTGACCAGGCTCAAAACGAACAGCAGTGCTTGAGGTAATATCTAAACGATAACCTCGTGTTAGTTCTCGGTCGAATTTAAGTGCGCTGTTTACTTCATAAAAATGATAATGTGAACCAACTTGAATCGGGCGATCACCCGAATTCGCAACGGTTATTTTTAATTGTTCACGGCCGACATTGAGCTCGCGGTTACCACTGTCAGTTTTTATTTCACCAGGGATCATAATGGCTTCTCTCATGATTAACGTTTAACTAAAATCAACTAAATAAATCAATTTTATCAATCGATTAAATAATTGGGTTGTGAACGGTAACAAGCTTAGTTCCATCAGGGAATGTTGCTTCAACTTGTACATCGGTAATTAACTCGGCAACACCTTCCATCACTTGGTCACGCGTTAATAATGTACGACCATAATCCATCATTTCAGCAACGGTTTTACCATCACGGGCACCTTCAACAATTTCCATGGAAATATAAGCCATCGCCTCAGGGTAATTTAATTTTACGCCACGCTTTAAACGTCGCTCAGCTAATAGTGCCGCAGTGAAGAGCAATAACTTGTCTTTTTCTCTTGGTAATAAATCCATACGTTTCTCTGCTTTATGTTAAATTGATAACTATTTATTTAGCGATAATATTATAAATTAAGTATGCCAAACACGTGGGATATTAGCCTCTTTACTAAGGTATAGCGGTCTTATCTTTTGCCATAACTGAATAAAAAGTGCCTTGCACTCTTCCGCATGCTGCCCCAAATAACGTATCACTAATAATTTTCGTATTTGGCTAATACTAATTTTGTGCTCTGCGCCCGCTTCAAGCATACATTCGCGTAATTGTTCTACAAGAATTTTATTATCAGCAACACTGAGCAGCTCATCAGGCGCGTAAGCCATAAAGGTCGCAAAGACACTGTGGTTATTTAAACCTGCCACATGCTGATGTATATCATTGTCAGGCTTAATCGCTATTCTATCGTGATACATTAATGTACCTTCACAATACACACGATTTAATTGTGTGTAACTACCTTGTTTAAATAAGTGACCAGCACTAGGCAAACCTAAACAAGTAATATCCCAACCTAAATAAGCGCTATCTTTTGCTAAATGTACATCAACGGTATTAAAGCCATCGGCACCTTCATAAACAATAGTTTCTAATGGAAAGTTTTCACATTTAGCCTGAGTAGCAAGTCTTAGCTCACAATACTGTACTTGTTTAGAGTCGCCAATAGAAAGATCTTCACGAGCACGATAAAAACGATTAGCCCCCGGAGTGGTCACTAAACTATGGGCTTGCTCATTAACTTGAATCTTAATTCGCAGTTCATCCCCTGACACAATGCCCGCTGGTGGATGCAATAAATAGATATGCGCACAATCCCGCCCTTCTGGGTAAAACGCTTTTTGTACGGTTAACGGGCCTTGTCGCTTAGTACGCGTAAGCTGACTACCATTAGCTGTTAAGCTGAATTCTAGAAATAAATTAGCAAGCCATGCATTTTTAGGGACATGAGCGATAGTCGCTACATTATTGATGACATTCTTTTCTGCGCTTGGATCTAAGGTATTAGATTTATCTTCAATGTTTTCTGTCATTTTTATTGTGGCTACTTTTCAACGTACTTTATAGGCGTTTTCTATTTTATGACTAAAAACGCCCAGAAGTATAGTGTATTACTCGATAAAACAGTGACTTGATTAATGCTTTACGATTAAACGGCTAAATATTTACCAACTAGTTCATCAGTTAATTCAGGCATTGAACCCGTTGCAATAACATGACCTTTCTCCATTAACACAAACTCTTCACCAACAGCACGCGCAAATGGCAATTTCTGCTCAACCAAAACAATGGTAATGCCATGTTCTTTATTTAGCTTCAATAAAACGTCACGAATTAATTGCACTATATTAGGCTGAATACCTTCATTTGGCTCATCCAGAATTAAAATATCAGGATTTAAAACTAATGCTCTAGCAATCGCAAGTTGCTGCTGCTGTCCCCCCGACAAATCACCACCACGGCGATGTAGCATTTCTTTTAATACCGGAAACAACTCATAAATATGCTCAGGAATTATTTTACTTTTTTGGCGCTTACAATTAAGGCTTATTTTTAAATTTTCTTCAACGGTTAACAACGGAAAAATATGACGCCCTTGTGGTACATAGCCAACACCTATTTCTGGACGCGATTCCACTGAGCTTTTCGCCATATCTTTGTCATTGATAACAAGGCTACCTGCACTAATCGGCAACATACCCATAATAACTTGTAACAAGGTCGTTTTACCTACCCCATTGCGCCCCATAATACAGGTACGAGAGCCCTTCTTAATGTTAAGGTTTAAGTCCCATAATATTTGTGTGCCGCCGTATTTTTGATCTACTGAGGTTAACTCAATCATTATGCTTGTGCTCCTACTTCCTGCTCAGCCACATTATTTGCAGCGGTATTATCTTGTCCATCATCTTCACCTAAGTAAACTTTGATAACGTCTGGATTAGCCTGTACTTCTGACATTGTTCCTTCAGCAAGCACTGAGCCTTGATGTAAAACCGTTACTTTTTTAGCAATAGAGCGAACAAAGGCCATATCATGCTCAACCACAATAACTGAATGCTTACCCGCTAACGACGTCAATAATTCCGCTGTACGTTCAGTTTCTTGTCCTGTCATACCGGCAACGGGTTCATCCACCAATAATACACGTGGCTCAGCTGCCAACAACATGCCTATTTCTAACCATTGTTTTTGACCGTGTGATAAACGACCCGCAGGATAATAAGCCTCTTTAACTAAACCAATGGTTTGTAGAATCTCCCCAATTCTATCTTTTTGTTCGCCGCTTAATTTATGAAATAAAGAAGTCCAAATACCTTTATCACCCGCTAAACTTAGTTCAATATTTTCAAATACAGTTAACGCTTCAAACACCGTTGGCTTTTGGAATTTACGTCCAATACCTGCCCTAGCAATTTCAGACTCATCTAATTGCAGTAAATCAATTTGCTGACCAAAATTCACCTTGCCTTTGTCAGGGCGAATTTTGCCGGTAATAACATCCATCAAGGTTGTTTTACCTGCACCATTAGCACCAATTAAACAGCGTAATTCACCGTCGTTAATATATAAATTCAAATCATTTAACGCTTTAAAGCCTTCAAAACTTACGCTGACATCTTCCACATATAAAATAACGCCGTGTCGCGTATCTGGCTTAATGTTTTCTGTTGCGGTAAGCGGACTACCTGATTTATCAACAATCATTATTTAGCCTCCACTTCTGTTGTTTTTGTCTTATTTTGATCATTTACTTCTTTTACTGCTAACGTTTCTGACTCAGCACTTTTAAACATAGATAATTTATCAAAAAGGTTTGGTAGTAAACCGGCAATCCCCTTAGGTAACAATAACGTGACTAAGACAAAAAGCCCGCCTAATGCAAATAACCATGCTTCTGGCATAATCGCCGTAAAGCGTGTTTTTGCATAACTAACCACAATCGCGCCGATAATTGCGCCGTATAAAGTACAACGCCCGCCAATCGCCACCCAGATAACCATTTCTATTGAGTTAAGCGGTGAGAATTCGCCCGGATTAATAATACCAACTTGTGGTACATATAAGGCGCCAGCGACACCCGCCAACATGGCTGAAACAACAAATATCCATACTTTATAATGTTCAGGTTTATAGCCAACAAAACGAACGCGACTTTCAGCATCACGAGTCGCCGTAACCACACGGCCCATTTTAGAGTTAACAATAAAATTACTGATCCAATAACCAATGCCTAAAGCGACAGCGGTGATCACAAATAAACTGAGCTTGGTGTGTGGATCTTGTAAGGAGAAACCCGCTATTTCTTTAAAATCGGTTAAGCCATTATTACCGCCAAACCCCATTTCATTGCGAAAGAAAGCTAGCATTAAGGCATAAGTCATTGCCTGCGTCATAATAGATAAGTAAACACCACTTACCCGTGATCGAAATGCCATTGAACCAAAGATATAAGCGAGTAAACCAGGACCAATAAAGACCATGGCGATCATCCACACAATACTGCTAGAGCCAGCCCAAAACCAAGGAAGTTCGGTCCAGCTTAAAAATACCATAAAGTCGGGTAAATCAGGATTTCCATAGACACCTCGGTCGCCAATTTGACGCATAAGGTACATCCCCATGGCATAACCACCTAAAGTGAAAAATGCACCATGTCCCAAACTTAATATGCCGCAATATCCCCAAACAAGGTCAACTGCTAACGCTAGTAAGGCATAGCATAAATACTTACCAAATAAGCTGACGGTGTAATCACTGGCATGGAAAAAAGATCCTTCTGCAAAAAATAAATTACATATTGTGACGTAGAGTGTGGCAATAAATAAAGTGCCAACAACAACATGTAAATGGCTTAAGGTTTTGAATATTTTTTGCATTGAAAATGGTTCTTTTGCGTAATTTTCAGTTAATGCGTTCGCTGAGTTAGTTGAGTTAGTTGAGTTAGTCATTAGTCTGCCGCCCTCCCTTTTTGAGGAAATAATCCTTTAGGTCGTTTTTGTATAAACAACACTAAACCAACTAGCACAATAATATTGGCTAATACTGAACCAACTACCGGCTCTAAGAACTTATTAATTGATCCCAAAGACATCGCTGCAACTAAAGTGCCCCACAAGTTACCTACGCCACCAAAAACAACAACCAAGAATGAGTCAATAATATAAGCCTGGCCTAAGTTAGGCCCTACGTTGGTTAACTGACTTAATACTACGCCAGCAATACCCGCTATACCTGATCCTAAACCAAAGGTGATCGCATCAACCCTATCACTTTTAATACTTAATGCTCTGGCCATATCTCGATTTTGTGAAACCGCTCGAACATGTAAACCTAATGACGATTTTTTCAAAATAAGTAGTAAGGTAAAAAACACCATTAATGAGAAAATAATGATATATAAACGGTTGTACGTTAATGAGAAAACGGGGTTGATCACCCAAGATCCTGTCATCCATTCAGGTGCTTGTACTTGGCGGTTAAGAGGAGAAAAAATCGTTCGAACTAATTGTTGTAAAATTAATGAAATACCAAAGGTTGCTAACAAGGTTTCTAGAGGGCGCCCTTTCAAATAACGAATAACGCCACGTTCGATAATAATACCGACAAAACCTGACACTAAAAATGCAGCCGGCACTGCCATTAATAACGAATATTCAATTAAGTTAGGAAAAGCTAGTTGAATAACATAAGTAGTATAAGCGCCTAGCATCATCATTTCGCCATGAGCCATATTAATAACGCCCATAACCCCAAAGGTGATGGTTAAACCAATAGCTGCAAGTAATAAAACAGAGCCTAAACTTAAACCAAAGAAAATATTTTCAATAATGCCGAAAAAGCTGCGTTTATCTTCAATACTACTAATGACTTTCGTTAAACTTGCAGCTAACGCTTTTTGCTCTGGGGTTTTATTGTTAGTAGGCAACGCTGCTAACATCTTAACCATAGTATTATTTACTGATGGCTCTAAGGTATCTTCAAGCTGAGTAATAGCAGCCATGACCTCGTGATGAGTACCTGTTTTTAATTGATTCAGCAATAAAGTAACATGCATTAATTCACGAACCTCATCATCTGTTTCGGTCGTAATTAACGATTGTATAGCCGCAAGGCCAGATTTTGATCGGTTATCAAGTAACTGCTTAACCGCTTGCTCACGCACCGCTTTATTTGGATCTGTTAAATCTATTTTAGCAATAAAACTACGAATATCACCACGTAATCTATTGTTAGTTTTAACCTTTCTAAGTTTAGACTTTTTAACGGGCGCTAACGCTTCTGCTGTTAAAATATTCGTAATGCTGTAAAGAGACTCTTCTTTTAATGCAAGTACAACCGTTTTATCCGTTTTTAGATAATAAAGATCTCCTTCCATCATCGCTTTTAATACACCGCGAGTTTTATCGTTACGCGTTTCTGCTATTTTTTCCAACAAAGGTGACATTTTGTTGAGTTTGGTTGTGGGTAATTGGTTCACTAATTGTGACAACGTTGAGTCTGCATGGGTACTTTCAACCGTACTCATATCTTGTGTATTGGCAAGTGCTTGCCAAGATATAATACAACTAAGTAATACAGAGAATAGTCGCTTCATTGCGTATTCCTTCTTAATTTTAAAAACAGACAATTTATACTTATACTCAAAGAATTCTGTCACTAACCTGCGCTTGGTTTAGGTTAAAAGTGCTTTGAGTATAAAATGTGCCAGCGGCTTATCGCTCTTAATAGAATAAAAAAACCCAGCTACCAAAAGAGGAGGTAGCTGAGTAAGGTTCAACGGAGCTTAGAAACTTTGTCCTGAACATTTAGCGGTTGTTACATCAAAATTCCCGCATTTTACTGGCGCTGTCCAATCTGAAATCAAGTTTTTTGAACTTGGTAAAAAGTCTGACCATGCATCACCAATAACAGTACCCGGTGTTTCTGAAACCACTTCAAACTGACCGTCTTCTTGAATTTCGCCAATAAGTACCGGCTTAGATAAATGATGGTTCGCATTCATTACCGCAATACCACCTGTTAAATTAGGTACAGCAATACCAATAAGACCTTGTTCAACAGCATCAACATCTGTAGTACCAACTTTCTCTACTGCTTTTGCCCACATTTTAAAACCGATGTAAGTCGCTTCCATCGGGTCATTAGTGACACGTTTGTCATCACCAATATATTTTTTCCAGTTAGCAATAAATTCTTCATTTTCATCAGTTTCAACACTTTGGAAGTAATTCCAAGCAGCTAAGTGACCAACAAGTGGTTTAGCATCAAAACCAGAAAGCTCTTCTTCACCAACAGAGAAAGCAACAACAGGAATATCTTCCGCAGAAATACCTTGGTTACCTAGCTCTTTATAGAAAGGAATATTTGCATCACCATTAATCGTTGAAACAACCGCTGTTTTTTTACCTTCAGAGCCAAACTTTTTAATATCTGACACAATACCTTGCCAATCAGAATGACCAAATGGTGTATAGCTGATCATAATATCTTCGTCTTTAACCCCTTTAGACTTTAAATATGCTGCTAAAATTTTATTTGTTGTACGTGGGTAAACATAATCAGTACCTGCTAACACCCAACGTGTCGCACCAATTTCATCCATTAAATACTCAACTGCAGGAATCGCTTGTTGATTCGGCGCAGCACCGGTATAGAAAACATTTTTAGATGATTCTTCACCTTCATATTGCACTGGGTAAAATAACAAACCGTTTAACTCTTCAAGTACTGGTAATGCCGACTTACGAGAAACTGACGTCCAACAACCAAAAATAACATCAACTTTGTCTTTCGCTAATAATTCACGTGATTTCTCCGCAAACAATGGCCAGTTAGAAGCAGGATCAACCACAACAGCTTCTAGTTTTTTACCTAATAAACCGCCGGCTTTGTTTTGCTCTTCAATCATCATTAAAACGGTATCTTTTAATGTTGTTTCAGAAATAGCCATAGTGCCTGAAAGTGAATGTAATACACCCACTTTGATGGTATCTGCAGCCATAGTCACTTGCGCAACTAAACTACTCGCTATAATTGAACTGGCTAAAATCAGCTTTTTAAATTTCATCTTGTTATCCTTTATTTTTGTTTTTCATTTCGAATAAGGCGTACTAAAAATATCGGTACGCATTAACGTGGAAAGTTTTCTAAAGAGCGATTACTTCGCTCTTTGTCTTAAGCATTTACTAAAAAGTAATCAGTGCTTCAACAGCGAATGAGTTCACATCAACATCGTTCACTTCATCCATACGGTATTCAAACACCATTAATAAGTTGTCATTTACTACGTAGCTTGGTGAAATAGTGATACCTGTTGCGTCTTCAAACATTGCGCCACTCTCGTCTTCAATTTCCCAGTCGTTGTAACGCAGTGTTAAGCCAACTTTCTCAGTTATGGCATAGTTAGCCATCACTAAATAACCACTTGCGTCACTGCCTTCAAATGCACTGTCTTCAGCAGTGTTATATTCCACAGCCAAAGTTAATGCGTCTTTTGAATAGCTGGCCCAGGTGTTAATTAATTCAACATCGCCATCTTTTGAATAAAAACCTTTAATGGTAATTTCATCTGTTGGCATTAACGCCAACATAGTTTCAATACCTGGATGTTCTGAATCTGTTGATTGTGGACCAGCTAAATCATTTACAACCGACACAGCTACAGCAAATTTATCGCCACTATAAAGCCCAGAAACACCTTGTTGATAATAACCATAAAAGTATTTGGCATAGCCAGTACCAGAATATTGAAATAATCCAGTAGGCTCTTCTGTTTCCCAACCTGAGTAACTTAAAAAACGACCGGCTTTAACACTAAAGTTATCGGTTAACGCGTAAGTAATAAATGCCTGCTCAAGATCGACACCTTCATCAGCATTTTGATATTCAATATCAACATTAGCGGTTAACTTGTTGCCAAAATCATAACCAACATTAATTTCTACTTGATCAAGGCCAGCATCATGCGTTGACTCGCCACCATCTGTATCAGTAGCGTAATAAGACATATCAATGAAACCACTGATGCTTAATGGATCTTTTTTCTCTTCTGCTTGCACTGATGTCGCGCCAAATGAAAGTAGTAATATCGCAGCTACGGGTGTTAATTTAGTAAATAATTTCATGCTAAGTTTCCATGTTAAAAAATGAATAAACGTGTTTTGGTTATCTTTTTAGTTGATAACTCTCAACTCATGTATATCTTGAACTGGGTTTAGTATGTCGGTTATCGTCAAGGACTAATATTCGCAAAAGCGCGCAAAGGACTACGCATAACTACGCATATTTTTTTTAGTGCATTTATGTATGATGGCGCTCGCGTATAAAACTGTAGATACGATTTTTTACGTTGATCTGTTAACCTTAAAGCTTATTTTTCACTATTTTCCTTGAGCTGCTTTAATTGGGCATAGCAAAATAAAAACGGTTTTATGTAAACCAACCATATGAGTAAGTTATTTTTATATGCAGTCGAATCAAAAAATATTACCAACGCGAAGAATCTACAATAAGCTTGTTGCTAACGAGATGATGGAAGATTTTGCTTTGCGCTTTACCGCAAGGCGAGCAAGACGATGGTCACTCAGTAGAATTGCTATCACCGCACTTGGTATTGTTTCTTTTCTGGTTTTAGAAGCTATTGGAGGCGCGATCACACTGAACTATGGTTTTACCAACTCTGTATGGGCTATTCTAGCGGTCGTATTGGTTATTTTCTTTACCGGTTTACCGATCAGCTATTATGCCGCTAAATATGGTGTCGATATTGACTTACTCAGTCGAGGTGCGGGGTTTGGTTATATTGGTTCAACCATCGCTTCCTTAATTTATGCGTCCTTTACGTTTATATTTTTTGCTCTCGAAGCCGCCGTAATGGCAATGGCACTAAAAATTTCACTTGGCATTCCCCTCAGTATTGGCTATATCATCAGTGCAGTAGTGGTCATTCCATTAGTCACACATGGCATTGCCTATATCAGTCGCTTTCAAGTATGGACTCAGCCATTATGGGTTGTTCTGCAATGCTTGCCTTTGTATTTTGTCTTCAGCCATGAAGATAGCCAACTGCAAGGCTGGTTTAACTTTAACGGGCTAGCGGGAGAGCAAGGCGGATCTTTTGATATTTTACTTTTTGGTGCCGCCTCAGCAGTATTACTTGCCTTAGTTGCGCAAATTGGTGAACAAGTCGATTTTTTACGTTTTTTGCCTGAAAAACCTAAAAAGAATGCTTGGCGCTGGTGGTGCGCACTTATTGCCGCGGGGCCTGGCTGGATTATATTTGGTGCCTTAAAATTATTACTTGGTTCATTTTTGGCTTATCTTGCTTTACAACAAGGTATTCCCGCTGATGTGGCTAGTGACCCTGCTCACATGTATCAACTAGCCTTTGGTTATGTTTTTGATAATGTAGATTTAGTTATTCTGTTTTCTTGTTCTTTTGTCATCATTTCACAATTAAAAATTAATGTCGCTAATGCTTATGCAGGCTCCTTAGCTTGGTCTAATTTTTTCTCCCGTGTTACACATAACCACCCTGGTCGTGTTGTATGGATGGTTTTTAATGTTGCTATTGCCTTATTACTGATGGAGTTAGGCATTTACCAAACCATTGAAAGTATGCTGTCAGTGTATTCAGTATTAGTCTTGGCTTGGCTCAATTCTGTGGTAGCAGACTTAGTTATTAATAAACCTTTAGGCATAAGCCCCAAACATATCGAATTTAAACGCTCACATTTATACGACATTAATCCTGTTGGCGTTGGTTCAATGTTAATAGCGTCGGTAGTTGGTTTTACTGCACATTTTGGCTGGTATGGTGAAACAGTAAAAGCACTCGCTTCGTTTATTGCTTGTGGCTTACCCTTTATCACAGTGCCATTGATAGGCTGGTTAACTAAAGGTAAGTTCTATTTAATTGATGAGAACAGAGACGAAATAACCAGTATTACCCAATGCCATATTTGTGAAAATAGTTTTGATCAAGAAGACATGACCTTTTGTCCTGCCTACGGCAAAGCCATTTGTTCTTTATGTTGCTCTTTAGATGTACGCTGTGGCGACCAATGCCGCACAGAAGCAACATTATCTAAACAGTCTTATCGTTTATTTAAGCGTTTTTTTAGTGATGCCTTATTAAGTAAACTGTCGACTCCATTAGTACACTTTATTGCCGTCACCATTGCCCTGAGTTGTATTGGCGCAGCTATTATTTTTCTTATTTATGTCCAACTGCCAATGGAAAATAATGAAATTAGAGCTGTTTTTGCCAATACCCTGATTAAAATATTTTTTGTGCTCGTTATTATTATCGGCGTAGTCAGTTGGCTATTTATATTAGCCCGTAGCAGTAATGTTTTAGCGATGCGAGAATTACGCTCGCAAACCAAAGCATTAGCTGACGAATCGAACGCCCATGAAAAAACAGCATTAGCACTGCAAGACGCCAAAGAAATAGCTGAAGCCGCCAACAATGCTAAAAGTCGTTATCTTGCTGGCTTAAGCCATGAATTAAGAACGCCATTAAATGTATTATTAGGTTATGCACAATTATTAAGTCAAGATCAAGAGCTTCCTGCAAGGCAGCGTGAAACATTAGCGATTGTAAAGCGTAATGGGGAGCATTTAGCGGATTTAATTGAAGGATTATTAGAGATATCTAAAATTGAAGCGGGTCGAGTCACTCTGCAACGAGATGAATTTAACTTGAAGGCTATTTTGCAACAATTAGTTGATATGTTTCAAATGCAAGCAAACCAAAAAGGCATCAAATTTCATTACATTACCCAAGAGTCTGTACCTGATTATGTTGCAGCAGATAAACAACGTTTTCGCCAAATTCTGATTAATTTAATTTCTAATGCCATTAAGTATACCGCCCAAGGTTCAATAATATTTGAAGTGAGTTATCGTAGCCAAGTAGCCAGTTTTAGTATCACTGACACCGGCGCAGGTATCTCTCAAGAGAACCAAGAGTTGATATTCAAGCCGTTTGAGCAGGTACGAAATTCTCATTCACAAGCCGTTGGCGGTACAGGATTAGGCTTAACCATTTCCCGCTCACTTGCGGAGTTAATGGGCGGGGAAATAACCTTAGCGAGCACTTTAGGTCAAGGCTCAACCTTCACATTTCGCTTAATGCTATCATCAATTAGTCGAAAACAAAGTGAACCTGAATATGCTAAAACCAAGGCTATTGGCTATGATGGCAGCCGACAACATATTTTAGTAGTTGATGACGATGAAAATCAACGACGTTTAATGCACGATTTACTATCTCCTTTAGGCTTTACCTTTTTTAGTGTTGCAGATGCCAATGAAGGTTTTGATATACTGGAAAAAAATCATATTGATTTAATTTTACTTGATGTGCAAATGCCAGTAATGAATGGCTGGGCAATGTTAAAACAGTTACGCGAAAGCAGGTATTTAATGCCAATTATTATGGTATCAGCTAATGCCAGGGACGCCGAGTTCAACTTACAGGCTGAAGGTTACCACAATGATTACATTGCCAAACCAGTAAACCTTGATACCTTATTAGGAAAAATAGGTACCTTTTTAGAGTTAAATTGGCAATACCAAGATATACAGCCAACTGATAAATCGACTGAAAATGTTAAATATGGCACTAAGCCTTTAGCAAAAGAGTCAGAGTATCAAGCATTAATCGCTATGGCCGAAATTGGATATTTATCAGGCTTTAAAGAAAAGCTGTTAGAATTAAAAAAACACTATTATTTACCTGCCGTGGTCGACATACAATTAAAAGAGTATATTGAGCTGTGTAATTTCCCTGCAATTATTCAATATTTAAATGAGTTAAAACATGAGTAGTAAAATTAGCGATATTGTTCTGGTAGTTGATGATTCACCTGAATCGTTAGGTATGCTAAATGCTGCCTTAAATACCCAGGGCTATACCGCGTTAGTGGCATTAAACGGTGTTCAGGCATTAGCTATTATTGATAAAGTAGAGCCCGACGTTATTCTATTAGATGCGGTAATGCCCGAAATGGATGGTTTCGAAACCTGTAAAAGGCTAAAAAAATTACTGCCTCATACACCTATTATTTTTATGACTGGCCTTACAGATATTGAAGATGTTGTTAAAGGGTTTGAAGCTGGCGGTATTGATTATGTGACTAAGCCGATATCTCCCGACGAAGTAATTGCCCGCATAAAAACACATGTACAAACAGCAAAACAAGCATTAAGCGCGCAAAACGCTTTAGATCATGCAGGTAAAAATGTTTTTTGTGTGAGTAAACAAGGTAGATTATCTTGGGCTACTCCCTATGTTCATGAGTTTATTGATCAAATATCAACTATTGATAACAGCCCGTGGGCAACATTAGCCCCTATAATTGAAGCATGGTTATCTAGTGATCATCAAAAAAACTTAGTTATCAAAGATTTTAGTGAAGCGGTAACTATTTTTTATGAACGTCAACAGGAAGATATGCACTTATTAAGTATAGTTAAAACCAAACAAGATAAGTCCCCCGTCGATTTACAACAAGCACTCCCTGTTACTAAACGTGAATCTGAAGTTTTATATTGGGTTTCTTACGGTAAAACTAGCTGGGAAATATCTCAAATTTTAACAATGAGCCCTAGGACAGTAAACAAACACCTAGAGCAAATTTATAAGAAATTAGGCGTTGAAAACCGCACATCTGCAGCAGCAATATCTATTCGTATTCTAGAAGCAGAATAAATACTCCAACGACTAACATCTTCACTAAATCGATAGTTAAATCGATAGTTAAATCGATAGCTAAATCGACAGTTAATGAACTCCGTTATCACTTAACGTTTCATGGTGATGTGTTTTTTTATTTGTACTTTGTGCGTCTTTGGCTAGATCCTCAACATGAATAATTGGTTGATTTCTAACACACATAAGAACTTCATTAAATAACTGACATGTACCTTTAAACAAGTCACCATCACCATTAGTATAAGAACATTGTTCTGTTTTGTGCATATTTTCACAGGCCTGCCAAGGTGCCGTATGAGTATGAGAGTCATGAGCATTTGCAAGCTTGCTGCTACATAACGTAATAATAAACAGGCTTAGACATAAGTTAATCAATTTGATCACAGTGCTGTCTCCCCGTTGAAACAACCAATAAATAAGTTTTCTCCAGGACCGGCAGCGTGATAATGATAACCACGAACATCATCGCTATGTCCGCGACAAGAGTCTAAATCACTCTCTTCTTCATTATTTTCATCTAACATTGTATGGATTGCGTAACCATCAAGTGCATAACCAAAAGCACCACCATGACCGTCAGCTTCAAAGGCAACCGCAGGGCAAGAGCCTTCACCATGATTAGCACCATGGTAATGGTAACCCGCAAATGGATTTACATGACCAACGCAATCGTCAAATGCAGCAATAGTATAAGCCCCCAAAATAGCTTCCGTCGGCGCAGCAGCATCCAAGGTTACGCCATTAAATGCCACACCAATGCTATCTCGACCAACTGACGCAGGACTATCTCGTGGCACAGGTGTTGTTGGAATTAAAAAGGTCGACGAAATACCTTCACCATCATCACCGCTGTAATAACTAATTTCACATTGCACACAAAAGTTATTATATTCTTCAGCGACATCTGGTCTTGCTGCCGCTTCGCATGCAATTTGTGTATCGGTAATGTTAACTTCACCGGTGGCTTCATTGTATAACTGCCAAGTACTATCACCGTAAAAGGTATCTAAATTAGTAATAAACTCGCCAGTAAGATCATATAACACACCATCATCAAACCATTTGCCAGCATCGGCTGCTTCAGTGGAAGTCGTTTTTGGACAAAATGGCCCTAGCACCGTTCTATCTGAAGGAAAGCCACTCACCGTAATAGAGTAACAAGTCGATTCCTCACCGTTTGATAACGTACAAGCGACTTCGGTTACCGATTCAGTTAACGAGGCTTCAAATCTGGTAGTATCAACTAAATAATTGCCTGACTCATTATCATCTTCAACAACAACTTGCGTTAATTCTTCAGTTTCATTTTGTGAATCACTACTACCGCAGCTAAAAAGCAATAAACTACTAACGACAGGAACACACAAGGTAACTGCTTTTTTTGCAAAAGATTGGGGGATATAAATTTTACGCATAAGGACGCTCTCATTATTTGTTTAAATAATGATATCTAATGATTGTGCAAAGAATATGCAAAACAAGAAAAATAATAAAATTAACTATTTTTTTATTAACGAACTATGCTTTGTATAGCACCACAATTGGCCTGTAGTAATATTTATGCCCGTAACATTATGCTTTTATCTTACTTATAAATCATTGACAGCACTGCAATCAAAATCCCCCTATCTGCTCACTACCTATACATTTGTTTATTGTTATAAGACTAATGTTTATTTTTACTTTATAGTATTAGCGAACAATAGTGGCAGCATTTAGAAAGTAATTACTCCTGAATTTTTAAGGTACTGCTCGCGTTAAGCTGCTACGCGATAAAGTTACTATGCTAACTGTCATAATCAGCCAGCTATCCTAATTCGTCAGCTGCCATTTTTAAAAGTCATCATGTCACAATAGGAATATTATGTTTAAAAAGAAAATATTACTAACCATAACGGCCTTACTGCTAAGTAACGCCACTTATGCAAAACAATTAACAGTTGAAGAATTACGTATTGAAAATGCAACAATTAAAATGCCCGAGGTAATGAAGACTTTTACCACTAATATTGATGATTTTAAACACGCATGGCAAGCAGCTGATAATTATCAAGATGCCAAGAATATCATAGTATTACATGCTCAACAGCTCTGGTTAGACGCGAAAAGTAAAGTACAATCAGCAACGACACTCGACGATCGTCCTTTATATTGGGCTCGACTTTTTGCCAGTAAAGTGATTCGCTCAACTTCGCCATCATTTGAGCTTTCTAAGCAGCAAACACAGGCCTTATTAACTTTGTTTGAACAAGGCTCTAGAGGCCAAATGGATCTTGAGTATACGCAAGACACCCATAAAAAAATATTATTAACCGGGTTCGACCCATTCTTACTTGATAAAAATATTAACCAAAGTAACCCTTCAGGTATTGCTGCTTTAAAACTTGATGGCCAAGTAATAACCTATCAAGGTATTACAGCTGAAATTAACACCGTTATGATCCCTGTTCGCTATAAAGATTTTGATGAAGGGCTCATCGAATCATTGCTTGCGCCCTATTACGCACTAAATAATGTAGATATGATTGTAACCGTGAGTATGGGGCGTAAAGAATTTGATTTAGAGCGTTTTCCTGGCAAACGCCGAAGTGTAACAGCACCCGATAATTTAAATATTCTTTCCGGCGGTACTAAAGAAGCCCCCATCATTTCCAAACTTCATAATAAACCATTACCTGGTGAAGAATTTGTGCTTTTTAGCCTTCCTATAAAGCAAATGCAGCTTGCTAAAGGCCCTTATAAAGTCATTGATAATCATAAAGTCACCAGTATCGATGAGTCACTCAAGCCAAAAGATATTGAGCCTCATACCCTGTCACAACTTAATGGTCATATCGCGGTTAACGGCTCAGGTGGTGGTTATTTGTCAAATGAAATTTCATATCGTAGTATAAGATTAAGAGATCAACTCAACTCCAATATCCCAACAGGTCATATACATACGCCTAGAATTCAACAATTTGAACCAGAGATTGAAGCGAAAATAGTGCAGCAAATTCGCACCATGCTCGAGCTATCATTAGAAGCGATTTAACCTTTCTGCATAAAGTTATGATGTAAAAGGCGAATAAATTCGCCCCTACGGTGAGGATTTTCAAATTGTTCATTTGTTATTTGCTGTAGAGACTTTTGTAAGGGCGTTTGTAGGGGCGACTTCAGTCGCCTATTTACAATAAACGCCAATAACACCGTATTATGTTATACCTCATTAATGGGCGAATAAATTCGCCCCTACAATGATGATATTCAAATTGTTCATATGTTATTTGCTGTAGAGACGTTTGTAAGGGCGTTTGTAGGGGCGACTTCAGTCGCCTGAACACAATACACACCAATAACATCTGCATTCTGTTATATCCCATTATTTGGCGAATAAATTCGCCCCTACGGTGATAATAATCAATCCTTTTGTAGGGGCGACTTCAGTCGCCTGAACACAATACACACCAATAACACTGTATTATGTTATACCTCATTAATAGGCGAATAAATTCGCCCCTACAATGATGATATTCAAATTGTTCATTTGTTATTTGCTGTAGAGGCGTTTGTAGGGGCGACTTCAGTCGCCTGAACACAATACACGCCGGTAACGCTGTATTATGTTATACCTCATTAATAGGCGAATAAATTCGCCCCTACAATGATAATATTCAACTTGTTCATATGTTATTTGCTGTAAGGGCTTTTGTAAGGGCGTTTGTAGGGGCGACTTCAGTCGCCTGAACACAATACACACCGATAACGCTGTATTATGTTATACCTCATTAATAGGCGAATAAATTCGCCCCTACAATGATGATTTTCAGGGCGTTTGTAGGGCACTTTCTTTATCGGGCGAATAAATTCGCCCCTACGGTGATGAAAATCAATTTATTCTTGGTGCGATATTTGAAGAAGAAAAAACCGACATAAAAGTCGGTTTTTTTATAAGCTTATTATGGGTTTTATATAAAAATATAGCGCCTCATACCATAAACCTAAAACGGCATTTTCATCCCTGGTGGTAATTGCATACCGCCAGTTAATGCGCCCATTTTTTCTTTATTTTGTTCTTCTACACGACGCACAGCATCATTTACTGCAGCAGCAAGTAGATCTTCAATAAGATCTTTGTCATCTTCCATTAAGCTATCATCAAGCTCAACTTTACGTACACTATGGCTACCAGTCATAGTCACTTTAACCATACCTGCACCAGACTCACCTACCACTTCCATTCTTGCAAGTTCTTCTTGAGCCTTTTGCATTTTTTCTTGCATTTGTTGGGCTTGCTTCATCAAATTGCCCATACCGCCTTTCATCATTACTATCTCCGATAAGTTATTTTAAAAATGGTTAAAAATATTTGTTACTCGTATTATACCAATATGGTGGCAAAGCAACATTTTAAAAGGTGTTATTAACAAAAAAATCAAATTGGCGTAATACTACCTTCATCCAAGGTCGCTTGAAAGTGTTGCACTAAGCCTTGTACCACTTCATCTTTTTTTAGTAAATCTTTTGCATAATCATAACGTTTATCATTTATATGTGATTGAATTTGATAAGGATCTGCGACTGTTTGCTCTACAATATTAATAGTCACTTGTATATCACGTGATAAAAACTGACTGATACTTTGCTGTAGTTGCTGCTGTGCAATATCAGTGTATAAATGTTTTGTCGCTTGATTTAAACATAAAATTAAATTGTTATCTGTCGAATTCTCATCAATAGTCGCATGAATTGCTAACTGCCTTAATCGGGCTGTAAGCTCCATGGAGTCAATCATATGCGCCCATTGATCAACTTGATTCGCTTTGCGAATAGTTGAAGGATCAATACTTTCCGCTTGGTAAGGTTGTGCTGGTTTCGGGAGCGCTACTTTTTCAATATCCGTTTTAATGGCTGTATTAGTTGAATCAGCACTGTCTAAGTCTGTATTATTGTCGGTATCAACTTGACGCGCTATGGCGCCATCAGACTTTTTTCCTTGCTTATCCAATTGCTTTTTGCGGCTTCGTAGCATATTACGAGTCGCTAACACTGAACTTACCGGACTATCAAATACTGGTGTATCAGCTGTTTTTTTTGGCGCAGTTGCTGTGTTCACAGGATCTACGTGCATAGGTTGTTCATTGAGAGTTTGTGCTTGAACCACGGGTTCCTGATATTGGTTTTCTTGTTCATGTACTTGCACAGGAATATGACTCTCTGGTGTTGGCACTATTCCTTCTTCAATACTTTGTGGAACAAAATTTTGCGTGGCTAAACCTTGTGACATATCATCTTGCGGAACATAGCTATTATTTTCAACAACATTAGCTACCGCAACAGGTGGTACTTCAGCTTGCATTGGTTCAGTAATCACTTCATTTGCTTGCTGCGAGAATGGTACTGTCCCAGCTTGCTGAATATCAACGGCCTGCTGCTCTATTTCATGCATTTGTTGCGCTAAAGCTTGTTCATCATTTGATGGTGTTTCCGTAAGCACGTCGTCTAAATATTTAATATCAGATAAAGGAGCAGTTTGGTTAAGCGAACTCGCTTCTATTGGCTGTAACGACGACTTTTGCATAGGTTTAAACGCAAATAAACGCAATAATGTCATATCAAACGCTGCTTGTTCATCTGATGCATAAGGCAAATCTTTACGGCCATTCACACAAATTTGATAAAAAAGTTGCACATCTTCGGCTGACATTGCCTGGCTAAACTTTTTCAGTAATTGTGCGTGCTCAGCAGGTAAATCAAAATGTTGGTCAACAATTTGTAATATCGCTATTTGATGAAAAAGCTGTATAAGCTCAGCATATAAACGGCTATAGCTAGGCGCATAACTTGCTATTTCTTGGGATAATGCCATTAAACTTACCCCGTCTTGTTTTAATAACGCGATAACAATTTTATACACCCAGTTTTGATCTAAACCACCTAACATTTCTTGAATATTAGGCAAGGTTATATTGCCCTGCCCTTGTGCTATTGCTTGATCAGTTAAACTTAAAGAATCGCGCATGCTGCCACGAGCTGCTTTAGCCAATAAGGTTAAGGTACCACTAGCATGAGTAACATTTTCATAACCTAAGATTTCGGTAAGTTTACCTTCAATTTGTTTAACGGTAAGTGCTTTTAAATGAAACTGTAAACAACGCGATAGCACTGTAACCGGTAATTTTTGCGGATCGGTAGTCGCAAGAATAAACTTGACATGCTCAGGTGGCTCTTCCAACGTTTTTAATAGCGCATTAAAGCTATTACGCGACAGCATATGCACTTCATCAATAAGGTAAACTTTATAACGGCCACGTGTTGGTGCATATTGTACGTTATCTAGAATTTCTCTAGTGTCATCTACTTTGGTTTTCGAGGCAGCATCAATTTCAAGTAAATCAACAAATCTACCTTGATCTATTTCCAAACAGGTATCACATTTTCCACATGGCGTTGCTGTAATACCCGTTTCACAGTTCAAGCTTTTAGCAAAAATTCTGGCAATTGTGGTTTTACCTACACCTCGTGTTCCCGTAAATAAATACGCATGATGTAAACGTTGTTGCAGTAAAGCATTAACAAGTACAGTCACTACATGTTCTTGCCCTACAAGCTCCTCAAAACACTTAGGACGCCATTTTCTTGCTAAAACTTGATAACTCATATAATTTTATTCACCAGCATATTGCACAAGAGATGACGTAGTAAGGCCGATTGCTGCCAATCGTTTTTCACCTCCTAAGTCAGGTAAAGAAATAACAAAACCTGCATCTTTCACTTCAGCACCAATGCGACGTATTAATTTCGTGGTCGCCTCTATAGTGCCACCGGTGGCAAGTAAGTCATCAATAATTAATACTTTATCGTCGACACTTAACGCATCACGATGAATTTCTAAGACATCTTCACCATATTCAAGTTGATAAGCTTGAGCAAAGGTTTGTCTTGGAAGCTTGCCAGGTTTACGAACAGGAATAAAACCTACACCTAGTGCTAGCGCTAAAGGCGCACCAAATAAGAACCCTCTAGCCTCAGTGCCAACAACCTTGGTAAATCCTTGGTCTTTATATTTTTCAGTGAGTAGATCTATGGTTAATGCAAAGGCTTCTGCATTTTCTAGTAAACTAGTAACGTCGCGGAATAAAACACCTTCCACAGGGTAATCAGGGATTGCTTTGATAGCAGATTTTAATTGTGCTAATTGTTGTTCAGTCATTACTGTTCTTATACCAAGTAAAAATTTAATAATGACAAAGAATAAAACAATTCAGGCAATATTTATAGTGATGATATTGTTTACACCATTATTTATCACACTATTAAAACGCTATCGCAGCTTCAATCGAGCATTATTACAATGCTATTTGGGTGCGAACGTTCCCCAGTAAACACTTTACCGTTGAGATAAATTTAGTTTCATTTAAAGGTTTAGTAATAACATCATTAAATAAAGTAAACTCAGGTAGGCTTTCCACACTTTGCTTATTTTGTGTGGTCATAAACAAAACAGGTGTTGATGCACAAAAAGGTGTTTGCTTAAGATTTTTAGTTAAGTTAGCCCCATTCATTAATGGCATAAGGTGATCAATAATATAAAGATGAAATGATTCTTTTTGCGCTTTTTCAAAGCCATCTAGACCGTTAACTGCGGTAGTAATAGTGTACCCAACTGATGTTAATAGTTTACTAATATTTTCTCGTACACTTTTGTTGTCATCGACTACTAAAATATTCATAAAAAACTTCACGCCTATATATCAATTAGTCATTATTTCGGACTACGCTACAAAGATATAGCTTCCTTTCACAAAGCGTATTTTACCTTAAATAAAGATAATAACAAAGCCTAGTATTATGACAGTTTTATTCTAGTGTAACTATTCGGTTACAAGATGTTGTTTTATTTATTTTGGGTTATATTAAACGTTATGTTGGTTTAATTAGAGCCATGTTTACTCGGCTCTATAGCCCTCTTACTGGTTTACAAAGAGCAAGCTACTTATCGTGTTTATTTATTTTTATCTAGAAAAAGTGTGATTAACTTAAGACTTGATGATGACATACTATTATCTATGCCCTCCTCTACGTTCTCAACTTCAACTCCACCTCCCATGTAAGTGAGTACCCGCTTACTTAATTGTTTTCCTAATTCAACACCCCATTGGTCATAAGAATTCACTTGCCATAACATCCCTTGTACAAAAATTTTATGCTCATACAAAGCGAGTATCGCACCAAAACATTTTGGGGTTAATGACTTCATTAACAAAGTACTACTCGGTGTATTTCCTTTCATGGTTTTATGTGGTGCTAAAGCAGTAATTTCTGCTTCATTCATACCATTATTAGCTAACTCAGCTTTTACTTGCTCGATATTTTTACCTTGCATTAATGCTTCGCTTTGTGCAAAACAGTTAGCAACGAGCACTTTATGATGTTCCTCTAACAAACTTGTGCCTTGTAAAGCAACAATAAAGTCTGTCGGGATAATTTCATCACTTTGATGCATCAATTGCATAAACGCATGTTGCCCATTAGTCCCTTCCTGTCCAAAAACTATAGGTGCCGTTTTCCAAGTCAGCTTTTCTCCTTGGTTAGAAACTGATTTACCGTTACTTTCCATATCAGTCTGTTGCAAATATCCAGGTAAGGCTCTTAACGCATGATCATAGGGTAAAACCGCTAAACTTGGATAATCCAAGCCATTACGATTCCATAAACCCAGTAATGCCATTAGTACCGGCATATTTTCACAGAAGTCACTTTCTTGAAAATGCTTATCCATTTGATAAGCTCCTTCTTTAAAGGCATTAAAGTGCTCAATACCAATAGCTAACGCTAAAGGTAAGCCAACCGCAGACCAAACAGAGAATCGTCCACCAACCCAATCCCACATAGGCAGTACATGGCTAGACTCTAAACCAAACGCTTGGGCTTTTTCAACATTACTACTTATTGCAAACCATTGTTTTGCAATTGCACTATCATCACCTAGTTGCGTTAGCATCCAGGTTTTAATCGCTTTCGCATTTAACAAGGTTTCTTGTGTGGTAAAGGTTTTAGAAATAATAACAACGAGCGTTGTCGCAGCATTGAGAGAGCTAAGTTTTTCAGTAACAGCACTGCCATCAACATTAGCGATAACATGAACCTTTAAACCAGTACAGTGATAAGGCTGCAAAGCACTTAAACCAACTTTAATACCATAATAAGAGCCACCAATACCAATAGCTAATACATCAGTGAACTTTTCTCCACTAGCACTTAAGCGTTGTCCGTTTTCTACTTCATCAACAATCTCAGCCATACGCTGCTCAGTCGCTTCTACCTGCTTAGCTGCTTCACCTAAAACTTGCTTCTTTTCCTGTTCAGGTGCGCGCAATGCGGTATGTAAAACAGCTCGTTGCTCAGTATTATTTATTTTTTCGCCACTGAACATTAATTGCATTTTCTGTCTTAACCCTTGGGCTTCAGCCCAGGAAATCAACTGCTCTAACTCTGCTTTAGTAATGTTTTGTTTAGCATAATCGAGATAAAGATCAGCCGCACTCACTGAAAATTCATCAGCTCGGTTTGGCAAACTAGCTGATGAATCAAGTGCAGCGTCGATAGGTAAGTCGAATAATGAAAAAATCGAACGTTTTTTC
This sequence comes from Colwellia sp. 5_MG-2023, assembly GCF_030547795.1. Taxonomy (NCBI): domain Bacteria; kingdom Pseudomonadati; phylum Pseudomonadota; class Gammaproteobacteria; order Alteromonadales; family Colwelliaceae; genus Colwellia; species Colwellia sp. 5_MG-2023. Next base: position 57,806 of record NZ_JAUOPW010000024.1, read on the forward strand.
GCTCGCTCTGCATTTTGTTGAATAGTTTTATTGAAAAGTTCCATATGACGTCACCGTGCTCCCTGAATTAGCTAACGTTAAAATTAAAGCTAGAGTTGATGTCGAAATATCTAACCAATAACGACATCAATAACTATTTCGCATTTAATAATTTCAGCGCGAACTATAACGACAAGCTTTTCAAGTAATCAGTAAACTCAACACCTAACTCGTTATGTCGTAATGCATATTCAACATTCGCTTTCATATAACCTAGTTTAGAACCACAATCATGTGATTTACCAGTCATATGGAAAGCTTCAACCGTTTCTTTTTCCATTAACATCGCAATGGCATCAGTTAATTGAATCTCATCCCCGGCACCAGGAGGAGTAATTCTTAATAATTCCCATATTTTTTCAGATAACACATAACGGCCAACAACCGCCAAATTAGAGGGCGCATCTTCAACTGCAGGTTTTTCAACAACCGCGGTCATAGGTTGTGATTCACCAGGTGCTAAATCAACGCCACCGCAATCAACCACACCATAACTACTAACTTGCTCCATAGGTACAGGTTCAACCATAATTTGACTATAACCGCCAACGTCTTTATAACGGTTAAGCATTGCAGCTAAATTCTCTGTTTTTAAATTAGCAGAAGCATCATCTAAAATAACATCAGGTAACACAACCACAAATGGCTCTTCGCCAATAATAGGACGTGCTTTTAATACCGCGTGCCCAAGCCCTTTTGCTTCCCCTTGGCGAACATGCAAGATAGTGACATCTTTAGGGCAGATCGCTTGAATCTCTTTAAGTAATTGACGTTTAACACGCTTTTCTAATGTTGTTTCAAGCTCAAATGATTTATCAAAATGATTTTCAATGGCATTTTTAGATGAGTGAGTAACCAATACTATTTCTTTAATTCCTGCTGCAACACATTCATCAACAATATATTGAATTAATGGTTTATCAACGATAGGCAACATTTCTTTTGGAATAGCTTTTGTCGCAGGTAACATACGTGTACCTAACCCTGCGACAGGAATTACGGCTTTGGTTATTTTCTTGTTCATTCTAATCCTTCATTTTTATTTAATACAAAAAAAATTATATCCTATGCTACACCTGCCTTATGTAAATAGTAAATACGTAACTTACCTTATTTACAATTATGCTGGTTATTAGTTAAGATTTGAGTAATTAAGTCAAAACTTAGTATCAAGAGAGTATTAAAGTAAGCGTTAATGTAACAATTTATCATGCAAAAAAGCCGAAAAACAGAGCATAGTCCCTAATCACTGACTCTTACCGTATCCTTTTAACCGACGAATTAAATTGTAAAATAAAGTTACATCCCTTGTTGCTATCATCTAGGTCAAGTATCATTACCGTTCGACATTTATCTAATTTGTTTGTAATCACTTTTTACATTCATGGCTTACTCAATGGTTTTATCCGATAACTTCATATTTATTAACAATTTAATCGCCAAATTACCTCAGAAAAAAATAGCACAAGCTATCTGCCTCTGTTTGTTAATTTATATCGCTTTTATCTTGGCCAAGATCACGTGGCTGGTCATGCCAACGGCGGGACAAAACATTGGTAATAA
>NZ_JAUOPW010000025.1:0-57978 GCF_030547795.1 Colwellia sp. 5_MG-2023
AAATAAATCTATAATGATTGTTTAGTTATGTTTTGTATGATTAAAATAACAGAAAGAATACAAAAATTAACTTAGGTAATCAAAGCTTGGATGTCCCATAATTCCCATCCCATAATTCTCTTGAGTGTCCCATAATTCCTTCCCTTCTCCCATAATTCCTTCCGTATAAGACACTTCAGCTAGGCTTTTAGCCCGTTAATTCTTGCTTGTGCAGTTGTTCATTTAATACCACAACTTCTGCGCGTTTAAAAAAGTTAAAGTCGGTAGCGGTCGCTAGAGTATAAGCCCCCATCATACGGCTAACAATTAAGTCGCCATTATTTAGTTTAGGTAACATAATCGATTCGCTTACTACATCAATACTGTCGCATGTTGGCCCTGCAAGTACAGATTCAAAACGCGTGAAATCTTGTTTTACACTGTCGATTGGGTATGCCGCTTCATCAAACATTAAACCGCTAAATGATCCGTAAATACCATCATCTAAGTAGTACCATGTTTTGCCTTCACGTACCGCTTGCCCCATTATAGATGCCACACTGGTTACACAACTTGCAACAATAAAGCGGCCTGGCTCAGCAAGTATTTGCATGGTTTCTGGCAATTGAGCAAGAGCGGCGTTAATTGGCGCGCAAAATACATCAATTGGTAATACATCAGCGCTGTAAGGTACAGGAAAACCACCGCCTATATCTAATGTGCTCAATGCAGGTAACCCCAATTCATTTACCTGTAGAACTATTTTCGCACAGGCGTTTATTGCATCGACGTATTTAGTTGGGTTTGGCGATTGCGATCCAACATGAAACGATAATCCTTTAATTCTAATACCTAACTGTTGTGCATAGGTAATGATTTCGATCGCCATTTCAGGGCTACAGCCAAACTTTTTAGATAAATCAGCAAATGCATCTTTATTTCGAAAACTTAAACGTACTAAAATTTCGGCTTGATCTTTGTAAGCAACAAATTTTTCTAGTTCGTTAATATTATCGACCACAAACACAGTACAACCATAAGCTAATGCATGGCGAATGTCGCTATCGCGTTTAATAGGGTGCGTGTGAATAGTGCGCTCACTTGGTACGCCCTCACCTGCAACTAAATCAATTTCGCCACTGGTGGCAAGATCAAAGCTTGCGCCTTCGGTTAATAACGTGCGCACCACCGCTGCTAATGGTAAAGGTTTTAATGCAAAGTGTAAGGTTACGCTCGGTAGTGCATTTTTAAGTGCATGGTATTGGCGACGAATAGCTTCGCAATCAAGCACCATTAAAGGCGCACCATATTGTGCTGCTAGTTGCTCAATTTCTTGATTGGTCGGTTGCGTATAAGTAAAGCATTCGCTTTCGTTAGCCGCAGCCGTAACTGCAGGTACTTTGATTTGAAAGCCTTCTAATTTTGTTGATAAAGCCATGGTATTCTCCGAGTAAAAGAACGCATTAATTACGTTCTAAAAAACCGCTCGAATAAGGTTTATCTACGAGTCGGTTAAGTGATATCAATAGTGCTTGTGCACAGTCAAGTTCACTCTTGGATAGTTGCTCATTGCCTTGCTACAAACTAAGTTTGTAATGTACTCGGATTGGCTATCATCAAGAAGCGGCGAGATAATAATGTGAGTTTTAAATTTGTGCAACATTTATTTTAAAAAAATAAATTAGCGTAAGAATCAATCAATAATATTCATCAATGGCTTACTCTTTATTTGTTTAACTCCTTGTATATCATAACTAAAAGCTTAGGCTTTTAGTTATGATATAGGATTAGCTATAAAGCATTTAAATCATTGACGTTTTATTTTTATACTAATCTGATAATCCAAATAAATTTGAGCAACGTTCACAAACACTATGTTTTTTTGCACATCTACTTTGACATAATTAACCTGGTTAGTTCCAACACTCGTAACTAACAGATACAGATAAAACTTATCATCTATAGTAAATTAATCGATGAATAAATAGGTTGGCCGAACCATAAGTTGTTAAAATAAAAAACTATTGGCTTTTTCGCCTTAGTCGTTTATGTTAACGAGCCGTTATACGATCCATAAAAATTAATTTAATGAGAATCTTTCTTCTTTTTATAGCTTGGTCATCATTTCTTAGTAGCTTTGTTGATGGAGCCCTTGGCCTTTATGCTTTATGGGTTATTAGTAACTCAGATATCTCTATCTTTTACCTTTCATTAGATGCTTTTTTAAAGCAATACGTAGAATTTATATATTGGGTAAAACAAGTAGCATTTCTCGTTATGCCAAAAGAGATTGCAATATGGTTGTTTGGTATTCCGGCTTTGATTTATTTCCCTGTCAGAATATTAATGAGTATAGCTATTGGTAGGTGGGCATTGAAAAAAGTCGAGTTAATAAACGTTAAACATCAAGGCATATATCACGTAGTTGAAAAAAACAAATAACTATTGGTTTTTGCTCCTTAATCACTTATTTTAAACAACTATAATTTACCTCTTAATGTGGTATTAGATCAATGGAGTAATATCAAACTATGTACCTTGGAAAGTGTTTATGCGGTGAAGTTGAAATAAGAATTAAAGGTGAAATTAGTGATATCATCCACTGCCATTGCTCTTTGTGTAGAAAAAATAGCGGTACTGCTTTTGCTACTAACGGCTTTATAAACGCTGCTGAATTTGAGATTGCTTCAGGTAAAAATAATTTAAGTACATTCTCTTTTAAACCTGGCCGAAATAGGCATTTTTGCACTAACTGTGGTTCTCCTGTTTACAGTTCTAATGAACAAGATCCTACCCGTTATCGAATAAGGCTAGGAATTCTTGATTCAGATATTACTGAAAGGCCTATATCTCATAATTTTGTCTCGTCAAAAGCAAACTGGGAAGAATTAGATGCTAAGCTACCAAGATATGATTCATTTGAGCCTAGTCGCAAATAAATTTTTAACTAGCCAATTTTAGAAGGAGTACCAATGGAAGTATCACTTCATCCTGTAACAAAAGAAAACTATGAACGGGTTTGCGATCTTGAAGTCAGTAAAGAGCAAGAAGAGTTTGTTTCAGAAAACACATGGTCTCTAGTCGAATCTTTTTATGAGGGGTATGTGACCCGTGCCATATGCTCTGATGGCGAAGTTGTTGGTTTTTTTATGTGGGTACAAGAAACATCAAACAAAATATCAATTTGGCGCTTTATGATTGATAAACAATTTCAGAATCAAGGGCTAGGCCGTAGAGCATTACACTTAGCACTTAATGAAATAAAAAAGGTTAAAGATCTTAAAGAAATTGAAATTAGCTACAGCCCACAAAACCCTGTAGCCAAAAATTTTTATTCTAGCTTTGGCTTTAAAGAAGTAGGCATGGATGAAGATAATGACGATATGCTTGCAATTATTAGCATTTAGAACCTAGTAAGAGTTTCAAGCCTGACTCGTCACAATTTGCCAAATGCTATTTCGTTTCACATTTTAGCAAACTATTACACTCCCCCTAAAACGCTTTTATAATATCGCATCATTCTTTTAACAAGACGTTATATGTACAGGAGACTCAAGTACATGAATAATTTTATTCCATTAGGCATCATTTTTTTACTTGTTATTATTCAAATCAAGTTATTCAAAGATATGTGTAAATATTTATCTTCAACTTATCCAGAAGAGTGGGAAAAACTATCCGAAAACGCTATGGGAGAAGCGAAAGGATCAGTGACAAACGCTAATTTATCAGCGTCACTTAAGAGCGGTTTTTTCGCTACTATTTCTGATGATAAAGTTGTCAGGTTTTTGAAAGTTAGAAAATTGGTTATGTATCTCATGGGCAGCATAGCTATTTTGCAATTAATAATGGCATATATACTGTAGTCTATAGTTCAAAAAATTAAGCAAGGACAAAAAACAGTTGGCTTTTGTTGCTGCGTCGCTTATTTTAACCACTATATAAGTTGCCACTTAACGAAGGGCTATTTGTTTAGGTTATCAAACAACTATTGTAATTTAATATAAGGAAGTAAAATGAGAACAATTGGCAATTTAATTTGGTTTATATTCGGTGGCGTAATTATGGGTTTGGCTTGGTGCTTTTTTGGGCTTATAGCCTTTCTTAGTATTGTAGGTATTCCTTGGGGACGCGCTTGTTTTGTTATGGCTGGCTTTTCTTTTTTTCCTTTTGGTAAAGAAGCCATCGCTCGTAATGAATTAACACAATCCGAAGACATTGGTACTGGTGGTTTGGGAATGTTAGGTAATATTATTTGGTTTATTTTTGCTGGCTTTTGGTTAGCTTTAGGCCATGTCTTTTCCGCTATAGCTTGTTTTATTACCATTATAGGTATCCCATTTTCTTTACAACATTTGAAACTTGCGGGTATCTCACTTTCACCAATAGGTAAAACTGTTGTAACGAAAGAGGTTGCAGCTGCGGCTCGTAATGCTAATGCAGAAGTTGAAGTTGCAAATTTAAGATCAAACAAATAGTCAAATTTACTACAGAAAATATTGTTGGTTATTGCACTTTATTTACCATGCTAACCAACAATTTTTGCCGTTAAACCTGCCGTTAATTGGCCCCTTATTTCCCCAGTATGAGATTAGTTAAAGAGTAATAAGTTATGGATAGTATTAAGTGGTATAAAAGCCCCGACATGATAGTTGCCTTATCGGCACTGCTAATTGGTTTAGTCACCGCTTTCACTTCGATATATTCAGCATATATCGATCGTGAATATGCGAAATCATCCGTATGGCCTAGATTAGAAATATTCAGAAGCGTTAACCCTAATTCATCCTTTAGTTACGGCGTAAGTAATAATGGTACTGGCCCTGCTTTAATTAAATATGCAAAAATTAAATATGGTACTAAATATATAAAGACTTGGAGCGAAATAGAGGCTTTTCAGAATATTATACAGTCGCATATTAGCAATCGGACCTTATCACCTCAAAAAGGTGTTACTCCAGTTTCATATAAAGGTGAGAAGGTAAAAGACCTTCTAAAAGCAGATACTCAAATAAAAATAGAACTTTGTTATTGTTCTATTTACGAAGAATGCTGGCTCATTGATAAAAGTAATAATCCCTCACCTGTAAAAGCTTGTTATATCGATGATGACGAAATATTTCTACAATAAACAATCTGCTCATTAAGTATTAGCACCCGAGGCAATGATGAGTAAATTTTTGAATTTAGTGGCCTTGTTACCAATTCTCAGCTTTATCGTAACAATGATTTTCATTCTTATCACTAAGGAAGAGATTTATACAAACTATCATTGGTTTGTGGTTGCCTTGTTATCACTTCAATCTTCTGCTGAACGCGTAAAAAATGCAAGTTCGGTAAGTATAACTATTTTTGTTTCTGGTATTTTGGCTAATATCTTGTTGATTATTGCAACGGCGTTTGATTTAAAAATACCCCCAATTACTTTGGTATTATTTATGGGATATTTAAGTACTGGCTTTCTAATTTTATTTGGAGATATAGCAGTTAAGTGGTATAAAAAATTGGACAGCCAACAAGGGAAAAGTGTTGTGAAATAGTTATTTGACACTGGTATTATTCAGTATAAGAGTGTTAATAGTATCGACTCTACGTATATAAGTTATCAAGTTAAGGAAAGAATGAATGAAAAGTAAACCATCCTCTAAATATTACTTAAGTGCTTCATTTATTATGTTGTTAGGTTTAATTTACAATGTTATTGAACAAGACTTTTGGGGTTCAGGGGTATTTCTAATTTCATCTATAATATTTTTAACTTTAGGTATAATTGAAAAACGTACATTAAAAAAATAAAACTCAATAGACTGAAATACAATTAACTCTATTTTTACACTGATTACAGTCTGGTTCATACAAGGGTATGTAACATGCACTTGACTAAAAGCACTTTATCTTCTGTGGTTGCAGGGTTGATCTTAGGCTACCTAGGCGCTTATCTTACGGGTTACACTTCAGCATTTTCGATGCCAGCTAACTTTATCAAGTTTATGTGGGTCTGGGATATCTTAGTTGTACAATTTTTAGGTTTTGGCGTATTGGCTATTCTTTTATCCTATTCTGTCGCGTATTTTTCAAAACTTAATTTCTTTTTTTCAGTTATTGCGAGCTTTGTGATTGCCCAACTCAATTTATTTCTTATGATGGATGGTAATATAAATCTGTATTTTCCACATATATTAACAATGCTCACTTGCTTAATTATTGGTTGGTTAATTGCTATCAAAAGACATGCAGAACAAGTAGTACAAACAGAAGATAATCATCTATTGAAGAAAATTAAGCACTAAAGCTTGTAGGTATTGTTATCTCCATTCGATTAAGAAAATGGAGCTAGGCTGACAAAACTCATCCAATAGTAAGTTTAAATCGGTACAAAATAGTTGGCTTTTACTCCTTAGTCGCTTACTCTAACTCATTGTATTATTAACTTTTAACAATACATTAGCTGATTCTACAAGCTTTATTTAAACTCAAAAGGAAATTAAAAACGAAATGGGGTATATTCACTTAACTTACTTACATTTATTAACGGTTGTCCCTGCATTCATAATAGGAACTTATTTACTTCTTAAACGCAAAGGAACACCTAAACATAAAGCTCTAGGTAAAATATATATGGTACTTATGTTAATTACGGCCATTATATCACTCTTTATGCCAGCTCAACTCGGTTCAACTTTTTTAAACCATTTCGGTTATATTCACTTACTTAGTCTATTGACATTGTATGCAGTTCCAGCTGCATATTTTTATATAAAAAAAGGAAATATTCGTGGTCATAAGCGAAGCATGATCATACTGTATTGTGGTGGCATATTAGTGGCAGGTACTTTTGCTTTAATGCCTGGTAGGCTATTAAATACTTGGCTTTTTATCTAATGAGTGTATTAACCATTAGATAAGCCATTTAAAAGAAAGGTTATTGGCTCTTAATGAGCTATTAGGCTTTAAAGGAAACATTGTGTGCACCGATAAGAATAAATTTTTAATCATTGGTTCGATATGCAGCGCTCTTGCCGCTCTAGTTCATTTAGGCTGCATTATATTTGGTGGTAATTGGTATCGCTTTTTTGGTGCTGGGGAGCAAATGGCAAGAATGGCTGAAAATGGTCATTGGTATCCAACTGTAGTCACGTTAGTCATTGTTCTTATACTGTCAGTTTGGTCTCTGTATGCCCTATCAGGTGCGCGAGTAATTTTTAAAATGCCATTTCTTCGTTTAGGCTTAGTTTTAATCTCTGCCATATACTTAATCCGTAGTCTGGCATTCGTCAGTATAATGCCCATGTTTCCAGAAAACAGTTTAACATTTTGGCTAGTTAGCTCAGGTATTACTTTCACTATTGGCCTATTGTATGCCATTGGTACTTTTCAAGTATGGTCACACTTTAGTAGCGAAAGTGCCCAGCTATAACTTTAAACGGAGCATTCATGAAACCAATCGTTTTAGTTACAGGCGGTAGCAGAGGTATCGGTGCTGCAACATCTAAACATTTAGCCATACAAGGTTATGCTGTTTGCGTAAATTATATTTCAAATGAAATTGAAGCAAATAAAGTTGTCGCTGAAATAAATGACAATGGCGGTGTTGCTATTGCCGTACAAGCAGATGTATCTCAAGAAAGGGATGTTATTCGTCTTTTTAATACAATTGATCAATCATTGGGTAAAATTACACACTTGGTTAATAACGCTGGGATTTTATTTCCACAAATGCCGATATCAGCAATGACAGCAGAAAGAATTAATAAAGTATTAACGACTAATGTCACAAGTTACTTTTTATGCTGCAGAGAAGCGATAAATAGAATGGTAGAAGGTGGTGCAATAGTTAATGTATCCTCTGCGGCTGCGAGGTTAGGCTCTCCTGCGGAATATGTTGATTATGCAGCGTCAAAAGGCGCGATTGATACTTTAACCACGGGATTATCTCTTGAAGTTGCAAATAAAAATATTCGTGTAAACTGTGTGAGGCCAGGGTTTATTTATACAGAAATGCACGCCGATGGTGGTGAAGTGAATAGAGTAGAACGCGTTAAATCATCGATACCATTACAGCGGGGTGGTAAGCCTGAAGAAGTAGCGGCTGCTATCGCTTTTTTATTATCAAATGAAGCTTCATTTATTACCGGCTCATTTATTGATATAGCTGGTGGCAAGTAGCTTTATAGCTGAGCATTACCCAGTTCAAAGAATAGTCTATTACTTAATTATTCAACATTGAGCAAGTAAAGGCTCATTCAGCCAAAGCAAAAAGTATTTTTATACTCCTACAGACATGATTTAGATACAGGTAATATATTAAGTACACCTATTTCACGGATAATTCATAATAAATGAGTTATTCTTCATCATCATTATGTTTTAAGGAAATTATATGATTTATTCAACCACTGAGTTTATCCCAGGAAAAGAAATAGCAGAAATTGTTGGAGTCGTTACCGGTAATGTCGTCCAAGCAAAGCATATTGGTCGTGACATTATGGCTGGCTTAAAAAATATCGTTGGTGGTGAAATACGCGGTTACACAGAGATGTTAACTGACGCACGAGATACAGCAATTCAACGTCTTATTGTAAGTGCTCAGGAAAAAGAAGCTGATGCCATTGTTGGCATTCGCTTTACCACAAGTGCAATAATGGATGGTTCATCTGAAATTATGGTTTTTGGAACAGCCGTTAAATTAAAAAAATAATATTATGACTTTTTCATGCCTTAGTATTGCTCTTTAATGTAGGTGAAAATCTCGCTTGGTATAAATATATTTATATTGATGATCTTGTTACAAGTGATGCTCATCGTTCAACTGGCGCTGGAACCTTCTTAATTAACTGGTTTAAAGAATATGCGCAAGAAATAGGTTGTCAGCATCTGCACTTAGATTCAGGTGTTCAACGATTTCCCGCACATAGGTTTTATCGACGTGAAAGATTTACTATTGCTAGCCATCATTTTTCAATCATGGATATTGGCCTCGAGTAAAGACAAAGAAATGCGACAAATTTTGTACTATCAGATTATGTAAACTTGACTGAAACCAGTAACCCAATTAACGGTGATTACGATAATATTTATGGAGATAATAAATGATGAACATTACTGAAATAACTACTTTTTTCGGGTGGTGCACTTTAATTAATATGAGTGTTTACACATTTTCAGCATTATTCATTATGGTGTTTAAAAGCTTTACTACGAATCTTCATAGTAAACTGATGGGCATGAATCCAGCAGAGCTACCTTCGCTATATTTTAAATATTTAGGTAATTATAAAATAGCAATTCTACTACTGAATTTTTCGCCATATATCGCATTAAAAATAATGGCTTAATACCAACTCCCACATAAAAATTATTAGTTGATTATGGCATTTGATCGCGGTTTAGAAGCAAGACTTTTGGAACACTTACAAGATCGTCAAGATCTAGTGGTAAAAAGAATGTTTGGCGGTTTATGTTTCTTACTTTCTAAACACATGTGCTGTGGAATAATTGGTGATAAGCTTATGGCTCGTATAGGGCCAGAAAATTACGAAAAGTGCTTATCTCAACCTTATGCAAAGGAAATGGATTTTACTGGCAAACCGATAAAAAGCATGGTTTTTGTTCTTCCAGATGGCTTTGAAGCTGATGATGATTTAGCATCTTGGGTGAATATCTGCATTACATACGTTGACTCTTTACCACCTAAGCAACCTAAAGCACCTAAAGCACCTAAAGCACCTAAAGAAAATACATATATCAATAAAGTACACGAATACAAATAACAAAATCCTAACGAGAAAGTCGACATAATGAGATATTTAATTTTAGTGTGTATGCTAATACTTAGCGGATGTAGTTCAACATCAACAGTCAATTCAAATACCGATGTAGCCAGTGTGATGAACTTAATAGCATTAACTGAAGAAAACGCCCCTAGAGGTGTGAAAGGTACTTTTCAATTCCTAATCAAAGCTGCGGGCAGTCAAAATAATGTTATCTTTTTAAATACAGAAACCAATTACCGGGATAGAAGGAATATTTCTGTCGCTATACACCCAAAATTAATTGATGCATTAACGATAAAGTATGGCGTTTACCCTGAGATATTCTTTATTAATAAAACGATTGAAGTCACTGGCGAGGCTAAGCGTGTAAAAATTCATTTAGCTGTGGATGGTAGAAAAACAACAAAGTATTATTTTCAAACTCATGTAAGAGTTACTTCTTTAAATCAGATTAAAGTATTAGCTTGATACTACTAGAAAAAGCTTAGTTTGAAATGAAACTAGGATCATTTACGAGTCCTAGTTTCACTAAATCATCTTCATATCACAAGCTAGAAATTAACAGTGTTAATTTGATATGAATATTGTACTACTGATCTTTGAGGTCAGTTTAGTTTCCTACTGTAAACTTAGTATCAGCGTCTCTTAATAAATAAAGAGCAGCACAAGCAGCAAGCATAGGCCATGCAGCAAAGAATAATAAGTGCTTGAATGCATCAAGGTATTGTTCGTAAGCAGAAAATGTTGAACCTGCATGCATAAGAAAAATAAGACCGTAAGTAATACGTTTTTTAATACCAAATAGAAAAGCGATAACTAAGATAAGCTGCAAACCACCTAAAATATAGGCTATTGTTTCACTTAAACCAGCAATATTATAAAAACCTTCGAAAATACGAATGCTATGACCTGGGTTAACAAATTTATCAATCGTCCAGATAAACATTACAATAAATACGCCTAAACGTAATAAAAATAAAGACCACTGTAACTTCTCTTCTAGATCAGTATTTGCTAACTGCGAAGATCCTCTTTTTTCAGTTGATTGCGTGGTATTCGACATATAAATTCCTTAAATAAATAAAAGTTTTGTTCGCTGACTAATAGACCGAATAACACTTAATAACTTTCAAAAAAGTTATATTTAATTTGTCTTTTTTTTATTTTTTAAAGGGCAAAAAAAGTAATGTCAGTAAACTGGTGTTTTTTTCATCTACTGGAAATTCTTTAAGCCCAATATCTAACTGCTGATCTGTTTTAATTGCACTGTCTTTATAGCTACCAAATAACCTATCCCACCAAATCACACTGAAACCATAATTACTGTTTGTTTCTGATACTACTTGGCTATGATGAATGCGATGTAAGATTTGTGTCATCAATAATAAACGTAAAGGTTTCTCGATAACTTGAGGCAAACGAATATTGGCATGGTTAAACAAAGCTAAACCATTTAAAGCGATCTCAAAAATTAATACCGCTATGGCTGGAATCCCTAACGCTGTTACCACAATTAATTTAATAAGAATGCTTAATACAATTTCAATAGGATGAAAGCGTAACCCTGTACTTGTATCTACATGCGCATCAGCATGGTGAACTCGATGTAAACGCCATAGCATAGGCACTACATGGAACATTCTATGTTGCCAATAAATCACTACGTCTAATATCAATAAACTTAATACGATTGTTAACCAATCTGATAAATTTAAATTGGTATAGAAAACTTGATTGAACAAGCCAATACCGTTATCCATGTTATAAAGCGCAACAACGGTTAAACCAACAGGAATCGTTAAACGCGCAAGTACTGACGAAGCAAACACTAATCCAAAGTTAGCCGCCCAGCGCTTAGTATTACTAAGAGGAGATTGTCGTGCCGGTTTTTGCCATTCAAGCAACATCATAATAATGAGTACACTAAAAAAACAACCAAGACGCCACCAAACTTCGTTAGTCATTTTTAGCCTCAGTACCTTCAGCAGTATTTATGTGTGAACTACTTTCTAATGATAGTTCGCTTTCTTGTAATGACGCTTCTTGCTCTTTAAGTGTGTTATAGCCGCCATGTATGCGGGTAAAAATAGTGATCATACAAGCAAAAGAAAATAACAGCGCTAACCATGAGAATGATTGCGGCCATAGACAAAAAGCAACAAATAATGCAATAGTTTCAGTACCTTCCGTTAAACCATTGAGGTAATAAAAGCTTTTATATTTGAATTGTGGTTTATCAATTTTAAATTTTTCAGCAGCAATAGCAAAAGCGAGAAAGCTTGATCCTGTCCCAATAAATGTCGCGAGTAAGACAGCCCCTGCGATACCATTTAATTCAGGATCGGCAAAAATAAAACCTAATGGAATGGCTGCATAAAATAAAAAGTCTAAGGTGATATCTAAAAAACCACCAGCACTCGAACTTTGATTAGCATAACGAGCAAGCGCGCCGTCTAAGCCATCTAAAATACGATTAACGACAATAGCTGCAAGTGCCCAATACCATAACTGAAAGGCTAACAAGGGTACGGCTAACATGCCGACTAAAAAACCATAAAAAGTCAGTTGATCGGCGGTGATATTACGTTTGTGCAATAAGCTAACAACAGGCGTTAACAAAGGCTTTATAACGGGCGTGATATATTTATCTAACATCAAACTTACTCTGTTTTATTTAAGCTAACTCTTTAGCTTAGCTTACTTAGGGTAATAATTTTTCCATCGGCTGCTTCTGCATCACTATGGTCATGGGTCACCATAATTGCAGGCAGTTGATGATATCGAATTTGCTCAAACACCAATTCACGAGTATCTTCGCGCAGTTGTGAATCTAGTTTGCTAAAAGGCTCATCAAGCAAAATTGCTTTAGGTTCACTTAGTAATACGCGAAGCAATGCAACTCGCGCTTGTTGGCCACCTGAGAGGTTATCAGGGTGTCGATCAGCTAAACCTTTCAAACCAACTTGCGCTAATGAAGCTTCTATTTTATCAAGACGTTGTTTTTTATTACCCGGCGGCATAGCAAAAGCGATATTACCTGCCACTGATAAATGAGAAAACAACAAAGCATCTTGATATAGCACACCAACATGTCGTTGATGTGCAGGTGTAAAAGTAATATTAGTATCGTTTAACCACACTTCTCCATTGGCATGAAAGCCAGATGGAAGAGCGCCCGTTAGCCAGTTAAGTAAACTTGATTTACCACTGCCCGACGGCCCCATAAGTGTGAGAATTTCACCACCATTAACTTGTTCGTTTAAACTCAGTAATAACTCGTTTTGACGAAACAATTGTAAATTCTTTATATGTAAAGATGATTGCATTTAATAACCTTAACGATGTGCAACTTTGTAAATAAACTTAGGTAAAACCCACGCCAATATAAAACCAATAAGCGGTAATAACATTTGCATAAGTGCGTACACAGCGCTGGTACGTCGACTTGCGCCATTAGCTAGGGTGATAGCTTCAGTGGTAATGGTAGTTATACGTCCCCCGCCAGCTAATAATGTTGGTAAGTACTGACCAAAACTTATTGCTAAACCTAATGCTGCCGCAATTAAGATCGGTGCAATTAATTGCGGCAGTTTTACTTTTAAGAACACTTTACAAGGTTTAGTGCCTAAACTGGCAGCAACAATAGCAAAACGTGAATCTAATTGTCTGTAACTACTCGCCAAAGACAAAAACACATAGGGTAAAACAAACAACAAATGCGCTATCACCACATTAATATAGCTAATAAAACTGACTTGCACTGCTATTAATTGTTGTATCCAAACAAGTCCGAATAAAAACGCAATACTAGGCACAAGCAAAGGAATATAAATAATTAAACTGGTAAAGCGTGACAGTAACTTTCCTTTTATTTGCTCTGATTCTAAGCAAAGTAGCGTTAATGAAATCGCAATTAATGTCGTTATTATACCGATAACCAGAGTATTAACTAAAGGCTCGCCCATTTGCATTACAGCACTTTGCCAGTGTAATAAAGTGAATGAATCAGGTAGTGCCGACGGGAAACGCCAAAAACCTGCAATTGACCAAAGCACTAAACCAAGTAAAGCTAGGCCAATAAAACTAATAACTAATATTGTTATCGCACCTGTCACTTTTTGCCAGTAAGAGCCAGCGTATTCACGTTTACCGTTGGTGAGTGATTCACAAAATAAGCATTTAACCAATTTCTCGCCTAAAAGCCATAATGCTAACAAACCACCTGTTAATGCTAGTTGTATTAAAGCGCCTGCTGAGGCCTTAATACGTAAATTTAAATCAACATCGTTAAACCAATGCATAATAGCAACAGCAAGTGTTGGTGGCGTATTAGGTCCTAATATAAGCGGCATTTCGACACTTGAACTAGCGTAAGCTAATACAGCTAAAAGTGGTAAACGTAATAAAGGATATAAACTAGGCAGTACAACTTTATAAAAAGCTGTCATTGGGCAATATCCCAAATTAAGCGCTACTTTATGTTGTTGGCGCAACTTCTTACCTAATTCAGGTTGAGCTAAAGCGCCTAAAGCCATTAATAATAAAAATGGTAGCTCTTTAAGGGTTAAGCCTAAAATGATACTAATACCGTATGGATCGTGCGGAAACAATCCATTAGGCGCTAATTCCCAACCACTTAGCCAAGGAGAAAATAAACGAGAAATCATACCTGATGGTGCAATTAAAAAACCAACCGCAATGGCAGCCGCGGCATGAGGAATAACAAGAATAGGACTTAAAACTTGTTGAATACGATCTAACCACACACTATTAAAAAACGCCCCTAATATCATCAAGGTAACAACAAAAGCGAGTAACGTACTCAATAAACCTGTTGCAATACTCAAACCGATCATCCGGCCAAAACCTGATGTTTGCCAAAGAGCATTGAAGCCCTGTAAGCCCAAATCATATTGACTCAATGCTGGTGCCCAACCAAAAGCGGGAAGTAAAACACCAATTAAGCCGCCAAATACAGGCACAATTAGTAATAGCAGTAGAAATTTAGGGCTAAATTTAACCATACGCGTAAACCAATCAGTTGAATGATTTAACTGACTGCCGCTTTGGCTATTTTTTTGCTTACTTTTTTGAATAGTACTTTTACTGCTGTTTATTTCAGTCACGGAGTAACTCCATAACGTTTTTTCCAGCCTTGCGTTATAGCTTCAACCCAACTTGGGTGAGGCTCACTTAAGGTACGTGTAATACTATTAAAAGCTAAAGCACTTGGATGTGGTGTTTGTGTTTTAAATAAGTTTTGTTGTGATGCTGTTAACGTAGAAGCAATAAGCACTGTTTTATCACCCCACACTTCTGCTTGTTGCTTATAAGCTTGTGCTTGTGGGCTCAATAAAAAGTTGGCGACAAGTTGTGCACCTGCGGCATGGCTAGCATTATAAGGAATGCCAACAAAATGTGTATTACTTAAACTGCCATCGGCCATAGCATAACTGCGAATACTTTGCGGTAAATCGTAACGTTTAACCGCTGCCGGAATTTCAGGGCCTGAAAAAGTAAATGCTAAACTTAATTCGGTATCATCCACTAAACGACGCATTTCAACACCTGTTTGCATAAAGTGTTTACCTTTGCGCCACAAATTAGGATGTAATTCATCTAAAAAAGCCCATAAAGGCTGTAAAACTTCGTCGATATTTTCTGATGTTGCAGCGGCATAAAGCGGATCTTGATAACTATCTCCACTTTGTTTATCTACGTTTTTATCTTTTAAAACAGTAAGACTATCTTGATGCAAAACCACCAAAGCATATTTTAAAAAGCTCAAACCTAAAAAAGCAGGCGGCTTTGGATAGCCAAATCGGCCAGGATGCTGTTTTGTCCACGTTAATAATTCACCTAAGTTTTGCGGCGGTGTGGAAGTAGCCAGTTGATCATAATAAAAGGTCAACGATGCTTGTCCCCATGGAGATTCCATCCCCAGAGTTGGCACACCAAAATCTAGGGTAACGGCAGGATTATTTTCAGGATCGGTTAGCTTAAAGTTAGGTAATTGATCTGCCCAGCCTTTTAATAATAAAGAATGTTCAGCCATAGTCGAAAAGTTAGCACCGTTGATCCAAACTAAATCGACATTGCCTTGCGTGTTATTATTTGCTGACTTTTCAGCAAGTACACGACTCACAGCTTCGCTGGTGTCACTAAGTTTTACGTGTTGTAAATCAATTTGGTACTGTGCTTTAACTTGCTGAGCAACCCATTGAATATAAGCATTTATTTGAGCGTCTCCACCCCATGCATGAAAATATACAGGCTGATTTTCACCTTTTTTCTCAATATTTTGCCAATGTAAAGTTGATGCTATGCTAACGACAGGTTCACTAGGTGTAACTTTATGAAGGATAGCTTCATCAGATACAGTTGCATTGACACTCGTTACACTCACTAAAACGCACAAAATACTTCCCCACAAAGCAACAATAAATAATTGCTTTGGGGTAGTAATAAAATAGCTAAATGGAGATGACAAGCTTTTAACGCGCGGCATTCAAGTCCCAGTTATAGTCTAAAAAGTCAATATCAACTTGATTAGTCTTTAGTAACTTTTGCTGTGTTTCTGTCAAGTTCAACACATCGCTATATAAAAGTATAAAGCTTGTTAATGAATTCGAACCTCTAAAGCCTTTTTCAAAATCACCACCATACCATTTAAAAATTGATGAAATTTGTAATTCTTTGGTCGTTAATTTGTTACGACTGTCATCACTTAAAAAACGTATCGTTTGTTGTTGTAACTGTTGTTCTAGAGCCTCAGCAGTATAAGCTTCTCCACGTAAAGCGGGACAACCAATGCTGGCACAATTAACGGCAAAATGAATACGTGGATCAGGATAATTACCGCTTCCACGAATTAATTCATGTTCAATTTCATCTAAACTACGTTTTTTACCCAATAAGGAAACAAATTCTTTACTCCACGGAGAGCTAAATATGCTTCCTAGATCTTTAATTGATTTTAAATCTGGGTATTCAGTTAAGATAAATGACACTGTCCATGCATTGTATGCGTTAATTAAAAAAGCTAGTTGTTTTGCATTTGACCACTGTTCGAAAGTAGCTTGATCAATCTTGCTTAGCGAAGTTAAATAACTATTTAACTTCGCTTCTTCTTTTTTAAATCCAGCATAGTCAACCGCTGTACTATGATCATTATTAATACTTTTAACATGTTGGCTTAATAATGCTTGCCAAGGTTGATGTAAACCTTGCGCAAAACTAACAGTGCTAAATAAGACACTGACTACAATTAAAACACCGCCTAATGGTTGTTTCAGCTGCTTAAGCATAGTTTGTCCAACTGTTTGTAATACAGATAACATTAGCCTCTTCTCCATGTGTGATATTTTTCAAGCCAGTTTAAAACAGTTTCAGGCGCATGGGCTCTTTTCCACTCACCAGCTGCATACTTATTACCTTCAGCCCAAGTTGGGTAACTATGGATAGTGCCTAAAATTTTGTTAAGACCTAAACCATGTTTCATTGCTAAAACAAACTCAGCAATTAAATCACCGGCATGTTCAGAAACCACCGTTACACCTAAAATTTTGTCTTTACCCTTAGGCGTAATTACTTTGATAAAACCTTTAGTTGCACTGTCTGTTATTGCACGATCTAGCTCTTCAAATTCAAAGCGAGTAATTTCGTAATCTATACCTTTATCAATTGCATCTTGTTCGTTTAAACCAACACGCGCTACTTCTGGGTCAATAAATGTTGTCCAGGGAATTACGCGGTAATCCACTTTAAACTTTTTAAGATGACCAAATAAACCGTTAACTGCTGCGTACCAACCTTGATGCGCTGCAACATGGGTAAACTGGTATGGCCCAACAATGTCGCCTGCTGCAAAGATATTGGGGTATAAAGTTTCTAAATATTCATTTGTTACAACAGTACGATTAGTTTCAATACCTAGTTCTTCAAGTCCGTAACCTTTAAGACGTGCGCTACGTCCTACAGCACATAATAACTCGTCGTATTCAATTTCTAATTCTTTATCCTTTCCTTCGATTAGGCGCTTAACAATAATGAATTTCTTACCATCGCGCGCTTCACAACGTAATGCCTGATGAGAAGTTAAAATGTTAACGCCACTTTCAGTTAATGCTTCGTGAGCGAATGTAGAAACCTCAAGATCTTCTTTGATCATGATGCGCTCTGCCATTTCGATTTGTGTAACATTTGAACCTAAACGAGCAAAACTTTGTGCTAACTCACTACCAATTGGACCGCCACCAAGCACAACAAGCTTTTTAGGTGCTTCGTCTAATTCAGCAAACTTGCTCCATAATGTATCACTAGTTACATAACCTGTTTCTTCGATACCTGGTAAAGGCGGAACAAATGGACGTGCACCTGTCGCAATAACAATAGTACGAGCTGTTAGTGTTTGTGTGCCACCATCATTTAATTTAATTTCAACAGTCCACGGGTCAATTAACTTACCGTAACCTTTAACGACTTCTACACCTAAATTAGTGTAGCGTTCAACACTATCGTGTGGTGCAACATCTGCGATAACTTTATGAACACGTGCCATTACTTTTTTAAATGAAAACTGTGGAGTAGCATTTTCTAGACCGTAATGCTCACCGTGACGAATTTGCTCTGCTATTTTTGCACTTTTGATAATGGCTTTACTTGGTACACAACCGTAATTTAAACAGTCACCACCCATTTCTCCCGCTTCAATAAGCGTAACTTTTGCTTTTACTGCCGCAGCAATATAACTTGTTACTAAGCCACCAGCACCGGCACCAATAACAATCATGTTGCGGTCGAATTTTTTAGGTTTTGAATAATTTTTGTATACACGACGTTTTTTAAACACGTTGATGATTCCTTTTGCAATAAATGGGAATATTCCTAATAAAGCGAATGATAAAATTAAGTTAAAAGATAAAATGCCAGATAAGCTATCTATTTTGGCAAGCTCAGTACCAGCGTTAACAAATACAAATGTTCCTGCGATCATACCTACTTGGCTTACCCAGTAAAAAGTCCAAGATTTAATTGCAGTTACGCCCATTAATAAGTTAATTAGAAAGAACGGAAATACGGGTACTAAACGTAATGTGAATAAATAAAAACCACCTTCTTTTTCTACACCGGCATCAATAGCAGCTAAGCGCTCTGGAAACTTCTGCTTGATAGAATCGCGCAGTAAATAACGTGAGACTAAAAACGCCAAAGTAGCACCAATAGTCGAAGCAAAAGAAGCAACTAACAAGCCTTCTACTAAACCAAATAAGGCACCTGCAGCCAGTGTTAAAATAGCAGCACCAGGTAATGAAAGTGCGGTTACAATAACGTATAAAACAAAAAATCCGCCAATCACTAACCAAGGTGATTGCTCTCGCCACTCGTTAAATTGTGACATTGACCCTTTTAGCCCATCTAACGTTAATAGTTGGTTTAGATCAAAATGAAAGAATAGTGCTACCAAAGTAACCGCTATAATTAATAAGAGTAATTTCTTTAACATAAAGTATTGCCTTAAAATGTATATTGTAGAGTGACTTTGGCGTGAATAGGTAATTCAGGAAACACCAAAGTTGAACCAAAATAACCGCCCTCAAATACAGGCCTCCAGTTTTTTTGGTTAGTTATATTGTTAACATCAATACGTAGTTTTGCTTGTTTGTTAATAGTATAGCTAGAATTAACATTTAACGTATATTGGTCGCGAATTTGTACTGTTGCTAAGTAATCAAGTGGATAACTTGATGTATAAAGGGCAGCAAAACCTGCTTGCCATTTATCAGTAATATAACGACCACCATTTAGCGTTAATGATTGTTCTGGAATACCTTGTAATCGACGGTTTGAACGTTCAAATGACGCAAAATTGGGCGCTCCGATGCCAGTACCTTCAATGATATCTGGACGAGAGTTATCAAAAGCATCCGCTACTTGTGTTGAGCTTTGGCTACTAGTTGAGTTGTCATAACGCGCATCAATATAGCTGTAGCCAAGGTTAAACCAATAAGGGGCTGCATCATAAAATACTTGTAACTCGACACCTTTGGTTTCGATACCGGTGTTGCTGCCATCTCGGTTACGTAAACTTCGACGTTGATTAAATATTGCCGTATCAACATACCAAGAGCTGTCACTAGGAATATATTTTAAACCCACTTCATGTAACGTATTATCTGTAGCAAAGTTTTGTGCGCTAATTAAATTATCTGCCCCTAATGTAATACCACCTGCCATACTATTTGATGTAGCTTGATTATAACTAGTCGCAGCATACACGGTAATATCAGAATCTAGCTTATAGTTAATGCTCGCTTGCCCAGAGTGTAACGTTTCATTAATCGTATCTTTTGCGGCTTCTTGCCCTGTAGGGGCGATAGGATCTCGAGCTTTCACATCGTAAAAATCAATACGATACCCTAAATTTGTGCGTAAACGCTCGCTCCATTGGCTATCTTGCTGAATGGCAAAACCTGTTTGCCAAGTTGTTGAGTCAGTTGTATCTGATAATGAAAAATCACCAACATTGTCGCCATTAATGTCGTACTGACCACCAGGTGAAACAAATAAACCAGGGCGTAGTTCAACTAATTTAGCTTGCTGCTCTGTTGTTAGCGGAATACGACGGTTTTCAATAGGACCCGTTAAATCAATAGGTAAATCCGCTTCTGTGGTAAATTGGCTGTAACCCAATACTTTGTTATAACGCACATCCACTGCAAAGATAGTTTGCTGTTCATTATTCCAATTATGACTTAATTCTAGTCTATTTTGCGCAGTATGAGCACCATCAATTATTTCAACAAAACTATTTTGTGCAATTTCATCACGAGTTAAGTGCTGATAATACGAAGTATTTTTTAATCGTGTTTGACCACTTAATTCTCGTGTATAGGTGCTATGTAACAAAAAGGTAGTCGCATCATTCTCATTATCTGGATCAGTTAATACATTACTTCTATTTATTTTAACTTGCCCTGTAGGAGAAACAATAGCACCCGCACCAGGTACAGTGCTGCCATTACTTTGTACACCTTGACCTGTAATATACAAACCATCATCAATTAACGCTTGTGTAGGGCGGTTAATTCCTGCGTTATCTGTGAACTCAACTTGATAATATTCAAAATTAATATCCCAAGTACTTTGACTGTCTGGTAAAAAACGAAAGGCGGTATAAATACTGTCGCTTTTAAAGCTACTGTAATCATAAAAACTACCGTTATCAATATGTTCAGCGCTTACGCGTATACCACTTTCACCTTCAATAATCGGTGCACCAACATCTATTTGAGCACTATATTGATCCCAGCGGCCAGCCGTTAAATTAATTTTTGCGGCACGCTCATCAATAGAGGCTTTTTTAGATTGTAAATTAACAAAACCACCATTACGTTGACTGCTACCAAACAATACTGTTGGCGCGCCTTTAACAACATCTATTTGATCAACTGAATTAAATGATAAAGGAATACCAAAGCCGTTATTACCAGCTTGTCGACGCATACCGTCTTGAAACAATTCACCTAATTGACCACGTAATGTAGGTAAACTTGGTGCGCCAAAACCACTTGCTGAATAACTATTCGGGCTAACAGCCAAGATATCTTGCAGACTGGTAATATTAAGCTGCTCCATCATTTCTTGAGTGATAGGCGTAATTGAGCGAGCAATATCACCTAAACCTAAGTCATCCCCAAAAGGGCCATTGACCATGGCATTTTTAGGCGAAATATTGTGGTTTTGAATCGCTCGCCCCGATATTTCAATCACTTCTGTGACTTCAGTGCTAAGTTCACTTTTTTCTTCAGCATATACGATTGGGATCTGAAGAATAAAAAGAATGCTAAGAGTTATTACGCTGTACTTCATGTTGCTATTTTTAATTATCGTTATATGATGACAAAATAGACCTAGCTTATTAACAATAAATTTCAATTTTTATTATTGTTGGCTAACTTTATGCACAATCTGTAATTGATTAATGGTATTAATAAAGCATAAACCTCTTATATGTAATAGCTGTAGCAAAGCGCTTAGGCCCAATAACAATATAACGCTAGTTCACTCTTTTATTATTGGTTTTATTATTTCTTGGGCAATTAAATATTACACAGAACTCAGCTTTATCTAGCTAATTAGCGTAGACCTTTTTTTATACCAGTGTCATTAATTAAGTGAACAAATTTATACATAGAAAAATTGCCAAATACAAGGCATTTATTTCAATAACTAGTTGTTATAATTATTAAATAAATAACGATGTAGTTGGTGATTTTAGCAAATAGAAATGAGCACATAGTTAGTGAGGTGGTATTATTATATTTTTTCAGCCGATAATTGATTTGCTATTCTCGCTTGAAGAAGGCGATACTCTCTGATAATTTCCTAATACCAACGTATACTAATTTCAGCGAATACTTGTTACAGACAAAAAATACAAAGACTCGTTACCGTTTATTCGAGTTAACTTTATTTTATATTTACCAAACAATGACACATCACTAAACTCATGTGTTAATGACAAAGGATATCCAATGATAGATTTCGATAATAAAGGTTTTTTCAAACTTAAGCAGAATGCTGAATACGCAGAAAAAGTAAATGATTTACTGTTAGATGATGAAAGAATAGTTGATTCATTTAAATCAATGCGAGATGGCGTTATTTTTACCAGCAAAAGAATTATCGCCGTTAATGTGCAAGGGATTACTGGCAGCAAAAAGGATTTCACTTCATTACCTTACAAAAATATTGTTGCGTATTCTATTGAAACATCAGGCACGTTCGATCTTGATTCTGAATTAGAAATTTACTTTTCAGCGATTGGTAAAGTTAAATTTGAATTTACAGGTAAGTCTTCAATGGTTGAAATATCAAAAATAATTTCAAGCTACTTACTGTAAGTTTGAATAATAATGCTGCGCTAGCATTATAAAAAAGAGCATTATAAAAAAGAGCATTAAAAGGAAATACTTACGGCTAGATAGTATAAATTTATTTTAGCCCTCTAAGTAATCCTTTCTTTTTTTGGTAAAAATTCGAATTGAATGCACATCCTGTGCAACCAACAAGCGTTATTTTTAATACCAAACCTATTAAGGTTTAAATACACCAATCACTTGCTCATGTTGACGTACTACTTCTTCAACTTGTGGCTCGCTTTGTGTCATTTGATCACCACAACTAACGCAAGTCACTTTTTCTACACCGTCTTCTTTTGTCAATGCTAACGTATCTTGCGCTTTACATTTAGGGCAAATAGCCCCTGCAATAAATCTTTTTCTCTGCTGCTTTTTCATGTGTAATCGCCCTGCTTAATAAGTTATTTAAATGACTTAACTAATAAATAATCTGGATAATCGTTATTTTACCTTGAATAGTGGCAACAGGAAAAGCGACAATGCACAGGTATTTTATAATCAGCGCTTTTAGCTATTTTTCACTCATGATTTATATAAGGAAAAAACATTGATCACCGCCAGCGATTTAAGCTTAGACAGAGGTGCAAAAAACCTAATAACAGCCTCTAGTTTCACTATACATCCTAACCATAAAGTGGGCTTAGTTGGCAGTAACGGCTGTGGTAAATCGTCTCTTTTCGCCGCTTTACTCGGAGAGTTATCGCCTGATGCAGGAGATTTATCTTTACCGAGCAGTTGGTCGATAGCAACAGTGAAGCAAGAAACACCGTCTCTTGAGCAATCTGCCCTTGACTATGTAATGGATGGCGACAAAGAATATCGCCAACTAGAACAGCAATTAG
Organism: Colwellia sp. 5_MG-2023; assembly: GCF_030547795.1. Taxonomy (NCBI): domain Bacteria; kingdom Pseudomonadati; phylum Pseudomonadota; class Gammaproteobacteria; order Alteromonadales; family Colwelliaceae; genus Colwellia; species Colwellia sp. 5_MG-2023. The sequence continues at coordinate 23,518 of NZ_JAUOPW010000025.1, forward strand.
AGCAAGCGCGCCTCAATGACGATGGTAACCTAGAAGCAATATTAATCAATAAAATAGATACTATTCATGGTTATAGCTTACCTGCTCGTGCTGGAGAGTTATTACATGGTTTAGGCTTTTTACAAAATCAACTGACCAATCCTGTCAAAGATTTCTCGGGTGGTTGGCGAATGCGTTTAAACTTAGCGCAAGCATTAATAAGCCGTGCTGATTTATTACTGCTCGATGAACCAACCAACCATTTGGATTTAGACGCCGTTATTTGGCTACAACGCTGGTTGAAACGTTTTACTGGCACCCTAGTACTTATTTCGCATGATCGTGATTTTCTTGATACGGTGATTAATCAAATTTTACATATTGAACACCAACGCGCCAAGCTTTATAGCGGTAATTACACCTCTTTTGAAAGACAACGTGCTGAACATTTAGCCCAACAAGATGTACAGTTTCAGAAACAGCAAAAAGAAGCAGCCAACTTAACGGCCTTTGTTGATAGATTTAGAGCCAAAGCCAGTAAAGCTAAACAGGCGCAAAGTCGTTTAAAACGTTTAGAAAAGCTACCAAATTTAGCGCCTGCACATGTTGACAGCCAATTTACTTTTAATTTTGAACAACCAGACAACTTACCTTACCCATTACTGTCTCTCACTGAGAGTCAGTGTGGCTATAGCACTGAAGCCATCATCCTTAACGATGTAGGTTTAACGTTAGTACCTGGTAGTCGCATCGGTTTATTAGGTAGAAATGGCGCGGGTAAATCCACATTAATTAAATCACTCGCCGGTGAGATAGCCTTACTTAATGGCGAACGTTATTGTGCTCAAGAGTTAAAAATAGGTTATTTCTCTCAACATCAATTAGAACAATTACACGCTAGTTCAAGCCCTGTCGATCATATTCTTCGTGCAAAGCCTGCACTAGGTGAACCACAAGCGAGAAGCTTTTTGGGTAAGTTTGGCTTTAGTGGCGATCAAGCCCTTGAAGCTGTTATTAATATGTCTGGTGGTGAAAAAGCACGTTTAGTATTAGCACTTATTGTTTTAGAGAAGCCACAACTACTATTACTCGATGAGCCTACTAACCATTTAGATTTAGAAATGCGACAAGCTTTAGTGATGGCATTGCAAGATTTTGGCGGCGCTATAATCTTAATAGCGCATGATCGCTTTTTACTCGAATCTTGTGTTGATGAATTCTATTTGGTGGCTAATGGTAGTGTCATTGACTTCAATGGAGATATTGATGATTATCAACAATGGCTCAACGACGACAAAAAACAGACCTTTACTAATAATAAAATAGAAAACACGTCTAATGACAGTGATAATGAAGATAAAGGCTTAGACAAAAAACAGTTGCGTCAACAACAAGCGGAATTACGTAAGAAGTCTGCTCCATTACGCAAAGAGTCGGATAAGTTAGAAAAACAAATAGCTCAATGGCAAAAAGAGTTAGCACAAGTAGAGGCTTTACTTAGTGACAGTGATATATATCAAGCTGAACGCAAGAAAGAGTTAACAACACAACTCAAGCTACAGGCTAATTTAAAAGATAATATAGAAGAAAGTGAAATGCTTTGGCTAGAAATAGCCGAGCAAATTGAAGAAATCATGTCTTCAAATTAAAAATTTGAGCTACACTTATTTAAGCCGAGTTCAGTTTTTATGTTATGTAATAACACTTATTATTAATGAAAAAATATTAAAGAGAAAAGTTATGCGAAATTATATAAGCACATTTATTTTTTTACTGGCAAGTGGTTTTTCTACGCTAAGCCAAGGTAATGATCTTGAACAGGGTATTTACGAATTAAACCGTGGCGAATTTCATGCTGCTATTGAGCAATTTCGACCTTTAGTCGCTGAAGGTTATGCACCTGCACAATATCAAATGGCACTTGTTTATCAAAACGGTTATGGCGTTCCTAAAGATGGTATGAAGGCTTTGGCATTATTTGAGTTAGCTGCAGAGCAAAATGATTCTGATGCTCAATTCGAACTAGCCTTAATTTATACCGAAGGTAAACTAGTTAAACAAGACTTAAAAAAAGCATACCAATTAACCTATAAAGCAGCCAAAAAAGGTTTAGCAAGTGCGCAGTTTAATCTAGCCGTTATGTATGCAAATGGTACAGGTGTCGATCAAGATGACTTCAAAGCCTCTCGTTGGTATAAAAATGCCGCAGATCAAAATCACGCGTTGGCACAATTTAACCTTGCCTTACTTTATAGTGAAGGCAAAGGCGTAGAAAAAAGTACCGAAATGTCGCTTGTATGGAATACCATCGCGTCTTGGAATGGTTACCCTAATGCGAATACTAGCCGTATACTTGATGAACGAGAACTATCTAGAGTAAAAATAGACGCAGCAGTAGAAAAAGCGAATAAAATTTACCGTAAGATTATCGAGCAACAAACCATTAAAGCAGAAATGGCTAAAAAGAACGATTTATATTGATCTACATCACCTTATAAATATTAGAGGTTTACTATACTAAGCCTAATGATAAATATAAGGAGTTAATTATGAATTTTATTACTATGCTTAAGAATGATCCTGTTGTGATGTTTTCTATTGGCGGCTTAGCTATTGTATTGGGGATTTGTGCATTTTACGTTTATTACTTTATTAAACATATTAGTGACGATTCTTAATCGTTAACTTCAGGATGCTAATCTGTTTCTTTAATCGATAGAGTAATCGAGGCTTATGTCGTACAATAGCTTTTCTTAATGTACGACCTTCCTCAAAAGTAACCAATGATTATTCCATTAGATCAAATTCAAGAAGATACTCTAGATGCTATTATTGAAGAATTTATTTTACGTGAAGGCACAGACTACGGTGCTGTCGATACCAGTAAAGCAAATAAAATAGCTCAGGTAAAATTACAGTTAAAACAAGGTAGTGCCGTATTAGTTTACTCTGAACTACATGAAAGTGTTAATATTTTACCAAGTGATCAATTTAAACAAGAAGAAAGTTAATCTGCGACGATCATTATAGCGATTGAGATCCTAAACCAAGTTCAGGATAGCGACAATAAATCACTAGCGTAAATAATTACTACTGTTAATTATGCAGAGCCTGAGCGCCAGTACTAATCGCTATAAATTTTTCGATGGGCTTTAATGACTTCTTCCCAAGGAATGTTTTGATTTCCTAAGCTAAGAAAGTCAGGGTTGAGTAGGCTATCCCTTTTATTATAAGTAAGAGGATTAAACTCACTGTCGATAATAGTGCCCCCCGCCTGCTCTAAAATACATTGGCTAGCTCCTGTATCCCACTCACCAGTAACACCTATACGTAAGTAGCAGTCAGCTCCACCTTCAGCAATTAAACAGTTTTTCAATGAACAACTACCCAATGCAACATGCTCAAAGTCAAAGTTTTTATTCAAGTACTGACCCATTAACTCTATCCGCTGACGTTTACTAATGGCTACTTTAATACGACGAGGTTCTTGATACTCTGCAACATGAATTTGATGACTACTATTATTAGTTTTAAGGTTACATTCCTTAAAAGCGCCTAAATTATTTTGTCCGTAATAAGTTAGGCAATGATCAGGCGCATGAATAACACCAATACTTGGCCAACCATTCTCAATTAATGCGATATTTACAGCAAAATCACCGCTACCAATAATAAACTCCCCCGTCCCATCAATAGGGTCAAGTAACCAATATCGTTGCCAGTTTTTTCGCTGCGATAACGGAACGGCCCCAACTTCTTCAGAAATAATTGGAATATCTGGCGTTAACGTTTTAAGTTGATCCATTAAGATATCATTAGAAGCTATATCAGCACTCGTAACAGGGCTATTATCTGACTTCATATTCGCAGTAAAGCTCTGATCTCGATAATACTTCATTACCTCAACGCCAGCTTTTTTAGCGCTTTCTAAGGCAACATTTAATAGCTTTTCGTCACTCATGCTCATATCTCTAATCCTGATTGGATAACTTGCTTGGGGAAAGGTAATCAATTAATAACATTAAGGCCGCGATACTGCGAGCTTCTTGAAAATCAGGTTGGCGTAATAACGCCTTATAGTCTTTAATTGGCCAAGGAACAACATCTAAGGGTTCAGGTTCATCACCTTCAAGCATTGAAGGATATAAATCACTAGCAACGAAGATATCCATTTTTGCGTTAAAGAAAGCGGGAGCCATCATCACTTGAGAGAGGAAGTTTAATTGCTTGCTACCATAAAAAATTTCTTCTTGTAATTCACGGTTAGCAGCCTCTTCAGGTGATTCTCCTGGATCAATTAACCCTTTAGGAAAACCTAACTCATAACTATGAGTACCTGCGCAATATTCTCTTACTAATAATATAGTATCAGCGTCGAGCATAGGTACTATCATTACCGCACCATTTCCAGAGCCAACCATTCGTTCATACTGGCGCTCTTCGCCATTACTAAAAGTTAGTTCAAGCTGTTCAATAGCAAATAAACGACTTTTTGCCACTTGATTTCGACTATTGATCTTTGGTAATTTATTTTTCCCTATCATAAGCTTGCGTATTTCGTTCTACATAACGCTATAATGACACGATAAACATCAATTATGGAACCTCTAAATGCTCAATTGGGAAAAAATTAACTTAGTTCTGCTCGATATGGACGGTACTTTATTAGACTTACATTTCGATAATTTTTTTTGGCATAACCATATCCCATCTAAATACGCCCAAGCACACAATGTCTCCTTAGCTGAAGCTCAACGATATTTACATATTGAAACCAGTAAAGTGGCCGGAGAAATTGAGTGGTATTGTTTGGATTATTGGACTGATAAACTTGATTTACCCATTGTTGAGTTAAAAAAAGAAATTCAGCATAAAATTGCGCTACGCCCAGATACATTACCTTTTTTATCTGCGCTTAAAGCAGCGAATAAACAAGTGGTATTATTAACAAATGCTCACCCCGATAGTTTGTCGCTCAAGGTTGAAAGAACAGCCTTAGATCAACATATTGATGTATTAATCTCAACTCACCGCTATGGTGCAACTAAAGAGTCACAAGTTTTATGGCAAAAGTTACAAGCCGACTTAAAATTTGAGAATGATTCAACATTATTTGTTGATGATAATTTAACAATTTTAAATAGCGCTAAGGAATTTGGTATACAACATTTACTTGCCGTAGCAAATCCAGATTCAACATTACCGAACATTAATGCCGTTCATCTACAAGGCTACTCTTACATAACAGACTATAAAAACATTATCGATGATATTATTTAATTGCCAGTGAAAGCTGTTATAAAACTTGGCTAAATGATTGCGCATTGCGTTTAAATAAATTTGCATGGCATTCAGCCAATATCGACAATGCAATGCTTTCAGGCAATGTGCCACCAATATTAAGACCCGCCGGACCTGCAAATACAAAAGGTAACATAGTTTCTTTGATATTCGCTTGCATGATCACTTGCTGCTTTCTATGTTGTGGGCCAAGTAAAGCCATATATTGTAAACTTGAATGTGCCAAAGCATGTAATGCATGTGCATCTATACTTATATTATGGCTCATTAAAATCGCAGCATTAACGTTTTTATCAGCGACAAAAGTTGCTAACACGCCAGCCTCACCTTTAATAAGATAATCAACATTTGCAAAATATTCTTTTCGAGCATTTGCGGGGCGAGGATCCCATAAAGAAACTTGCCAACCTAACTGCTTTGCCATATTAACTAAAGGTCTAGCATCAATTCCACCGCCAACAATAAGTAAATGCGGCTCAGGAGTAATAGGCGTCGCTAACCAAGTCGCCCTGTCTTTAATAAGTATATTATTGGTCTTGCTTTCATTTTTTGGTGCAACAAAGTTTGTTTCGGTCAAGCTTGATGCTGAAATAAGCGTAGCTGTTTCAGCTATATCAGTAACACACTTAGCTTCAAAATACGCTTTTCCATCAGTATTATCGTCAACAATACGCTGATAAAAGTAACCCGAAGTACGGTTATTAAGTGCTTCATAAACATCAATTAACGACAAATAGTCATTATCAGCATGAATCTGCTGCAACATGATATAAATAGTACCACCACAACCAATGCCTAAATGGAATGACATATCATCTTCATCAGAGCCGTCATAACACAATAGCTTTGTTACACCCGTTTGCATGACTTTACGTGCAGTAACGGCAATATCAGACTCTAAACAGCCACCACTTAACATACCTAATTGATGACCTTGACTACTAAATAACATCATAGCCCCTGCTTTTCGATAACAAGGGCCTTCCGTTTTATAAATAGTCGCTAAAACCCAATCGCAATTATCCTTATTGGGATACCATTGCGTTAACAAGTGTGACAAATGGTTACTAATGTTCATTCCAACCTATAAATTTAAACTAACATTGACGCAAACGATAAATCTCAATGACACTTACCTGAAGCTGTAAATACAACATAACTTAATACTGGCAAAAGAAGATAAAACAGGCTCGCAAGCCCTGTTAGTTTATCGTCAAACTCTCAAATTATAAGAGTAACTACTTATACCAAATTACACAGAAGTAAACGACCAAGCGGCGTATAATTACGATTAAATGCTATAAGATTTAAGTTACTCAAATAGCATTAAGCTATTAAAGTAGCAATATGGCCATTTTCAAATGACTCTACGCCTATTAACTAAAGCATATTACTTTTAACTGGCTACTTCTTTCTACAATAGACTTTAAATAATATCAGTAATAACAGTTGAAAACATATATTCACTAACAGTATTTAGTAACAAAAATAATACTTGCATAAATGCGCATATGTGATTATCTTGTAGTTCAATTTACACAATTACTTGAGATAATGTTTTGAATACTGAAAAATTAATGATTGCGCTAAATGAGTTTACTCATGTTGGAGGCGCTTTAGTCCTTATTATTGCTGTTGTTTCTATTCTTACCGGATTTATGCGTGAATACATTCCGCAAGATAAGCTACAGAAAAAATTAACTAAACATGAAAAATGGGGATCATTACTTGGCGCAAGCTTTGGTATGTTAACCCCTTTCTGCAGTGCAGCTGTGGTACCCGTTACAATGGGCATGGCATCCATGGGCGCTTCACTAGGTACAGTATTAAGCTTTTTAATTTCAGCCCCTTTATGTAACTTCATCGTATTAGCAATGATCTATGCAACCTTTGGCTTAAAAATCACAGTTATTTATTTAGTCATCACATTTACTGCAGCTGTTTTAGGTGGATGGTTGATTTCTAAATCGCCTTGGCGAAATGAGATCAAACGCGGTGAAGAATTAGAAGGACCTACATCACAGCCTAGTTGTGGTGGAGCAGTTCAAACATCGAGTGCATGTGCTGCAACTAGCCCTACTTCAACTAGTTGTGCTACTCAATCAAAAACACAGCCATCGATTAATTCAATAAATATGAATTGTGATTCATCTGCAACTCTGGTTATGGAGTCAGTTGAACCATCAAAAATCCACAAAGCATTGCGATTCGCATTAGCCTTATTCAAAAAGATCGTGCCTTATGTATTATTAGGTGCACTAATTAGTGGTTTGTCTGCTGCGTATTTACCAGCAGAATTAGTGGAAAAATATGTTGGCGGAGGTGATTTACAATCAATTATAATCGCTGCTGTTATTGGTGTGCCACTTTACTTACGTATTGAGATGGCAATCCCCTTATTAAGTGTTCTTATTCTTAAGGGAATGGCCTTAGGCCCAGCTTTAGCATTGATTATTGGTGGTACAGGTGCCAGTCTGCCTGAAATCGCGCTTGTGTCTGCTGTGCTAAAAAGAAAAGCCGTAATAGCATTTGTTTTTATTGTACTTACTACTGCTATTCTTGGTGGCGTGATCTTTCAATACCTAGTGTAAACAAGTCAGTAAATAAATTTCGATGTAGCCTTTCTGTTGGAGTTGGTATAATGGCTTTATATTATTTTAACGCAATCAGAAAGGTTATTAACTGATGGATGAGAAGTATATTGATGCACTAAAAGCTTTATCAGACCCCACTCGACTACGTTTGTTTTGGCTTTTAGTACATATAGATCAGAGGATTAATGTTGCTGAAGCTATGGATGTTATTGGTGACACGCAATATAACGTTTCTCGCAATCTAAAAATGCTGCACAAAGCTGGTTTAATCACCCCAACCAAACAAGGTAAGTGGGTTTATTATACTTTAAACGAGCAAACCGCTTTACATTGTAGAGCCTTAGTAGATTCAGTGAGATTTTTACCAGAGGAAAACTTCTCTGATGTCACTAAACGTTGTATGTTGCGTTTAGCCATGCGAGATAATGGTGAGTGTGTTGTTGGTGCCAATAGTGAACAATGGATATCAGCAAATAAGTAGATTGATTAAACCGAGTTCAGGTTGTGCGCTATAAACCTGAAATCAGTTATATCAATACTGAAACGCTTAATTATCTAGCATTATATGGGTTTTCACTCGGGGTAACTTCCATATAACGTACACAGGTATAATGGTCAGCATCAACCAGGCTAATTGTTCGGCTTCATTTAAAGGCAATAATTGTAATAAATAAACAATAACGGCTGAGCCACTCATTTGTACAAAGCCTAATAATGCTGATGCTGAACCTGCTTTTTCACCAAAAGGTGCCAGTGCTTGCCCTGCACAAGCTCCCATTAATACTGAAAAGCCAAGTGAGCTAACCATTATTGGCAGCATAAAGGCAATAGGTGTTTGAAAATCCAATAAAGCTAGCATTAACAAACCTGCAATACTTAATAACACCATACCCAAACCTATGGTTATTCTTGCGCCAAATTTAATTAAAACTCGAGGCGCGAGAAAACAAGCAACAATATTAATGACAGCATTTAAACTAAACCAAAAGACAAAGCTTTGCTGATCTAAACCTAACCTTACAATCAACCACGCCGGCGAACTACTGACATAAGCAATAATAATCGCCATTGATAACATCACCACCAAAGCATTAAACAAAAATACAGGGTGTTTCAACACGGGTATAAAATGCGTCAGATTAAAAAGATGTTTATGTTTTGCGGTCTGCTCTGGTCTGGTTTCTTTAAGCGTAAAATACAAAATAACACCAGCAAAGATAGCGTAGCCTGTCATAAATTCAAAATTACTACGCCAGCCAAAAGACTCTGTCAGGAAATTTCCTAATAATGGTGCCAGTGCCGGAATACAACAAATTGCACTATTTAAATAAGAATACATAACACCACTTTCTATTGCATTGTATTTGTCACGTACACTAGCAAAAGCTGAGACAACTATCGCACATGCACCAACACCTTGTAATAAACGTCCAATAAGAAAAAAGGTTAAGCTATCGGCATAAGCAGAAATAAGTGACGCCAAACCATAAATAAGTATGCCGCCCATAGCAACGGGACGACGACCATAGCGATCTGCTAGGGGACCACTTATTAACTGGCCAAAACCCAGACTTAAAATGAATATTGTTACGCTCCACTGAATTTGTGTCATTGGCACAACAAACTCTTTAGCCATAATAGGTAAAGCAGGTAAAAAGATATCGATAGCTAACGGGCTAAAAATAACCATTAAGATCAATAAAGGTAGTAGTTGTTTATTTGTCATATAAGTCTCAGTAATGATGACTGCGTAGTATAAGATATTGACGTTCGGAGCAGAAGGTAATTATGGTAAATTTCATTAAGCAAGTGATAACATTAAAATAACTCGGCTAAGAGCCGAAACAATATCCCGTTACTTTAACATAACTCACAGAGATTAATGTTTTAGCATCTAATCAACGACAACCTGATAAATAGTTGTATTTATTTGCAGTTACTGTAGCTTATTTTGCTATCTTGATTATACTATTGAGATGTTCTTAAGGTATTAAAAATTCAGTTTAATATACTTAAAAAATCTATTTCAGGAAAATATATGGCTGATTTTTATACTCGTACTACTGTACAATTTCGTCTTATGATGGGCTTTGGCATCGTCCTTTTCATGATGATTATTATTACTATCGTCGGTATTAGCAGTGTTAATACTATTGATGAATCGATGACCTTAATAACCGATAAGAATTCAATGAAACAACGTTACGCCATTAATTTTCGGGGTAGTGTTCATGATAGATCTATTGCAATTCGTGATGTCGTTTTAATTAACAATGACAATGACCTGCAAAATACCTTAGGTAATATAAAACGTTTAGAAACTTTTTATAATGACTCAAAAATTCCCCTTGATAACATGATGATAAATAACTCAATGCCTGAAGAAGCAATCATCCTAGACAAAATTAAGCGTATAGAAAAAAACACCATGCCGTTAGTGCGTGATGTTATTGCAGCGATAGAGGCCGGTAATCAAAAAGAAGCTGAATTCATCTTGCTTGAGTCAGTAAGACCTGCTTTTACTCAATGGTTAGCTGCAATTAATCAGTTTATTGATTACCAAGAAGTAGAAAATAAAGAAGCAACCGCTCTTGTAAAGGAAACTGCTGAAAGTTTTGCAGGGCTTATGCTAGCGTTAACAGGAGTAGCCTTCCTTATTAGCGGAATAATTGTTTACCGTATAACAAAAGCTTTAAAAGTTTCGCTCGATGGTGAACCTAGAGATGTAGCAAAATTATTGTATAAAGTTGCCGAAGGTGACTTAACTCAAGAGATCAGAGCAAAACATGAGAATAGTGTTTTATATTCTTTGCAAAAAACACAAAACCAATTAAGAACAATAATGTGTAATATTGCTAATGCTGCTACCGATATGAATGTACAAACTGATATTGTTTCACTGGGCTCTTCTGAAGTATTGTCTTTAGTACAACAACAAAGGGAATATACGACAGCAGCCACCAATAATTTGAACGATATGAGAGAGAAAACATATGCTGTCTCTGAGTTGCTTGTGCAAACAGAAAGAAATTCTACAGAAACCTTAGATTCATGTACCGCAGGTAGTGAATCAGTGAATGCAACGGCAACAGAAATTAAAATGGTATTAGAAACGGTTAGTGTTGCCCTTGATAAGTTACAAAAATTAGAACAACGAACCAAAGATATCAGCGGTATTATTGCTGTTATTAGCGGTATTTCTGATCAAACAAACTTATTAGCATTAAATGCTGCCATTGAAGCAGCAAGAGCTGGAGAATCAGGCCGAGGATTTGCCGTAGTTGCCGATGAAGTAAGAACATTAGCACAAAGTACTGGCTCTGCCACCGCAGAAATTGAATCAATGTTAACTGAAATAACACAAGAAACTGCAGATTCGGTTGTTGCGATGCAATCAACGCTACCTAAAATTGAAAGAGGCCTTGCCCTAGGCGTTAGTTCCGTTGAGCTTCTAAAAGAAATAGAAAATAAAGCAAATGATTCGTTATTGAATGTGAAAAAAGTGGTCAGTGGCTCCAACGAGCAAATTATTGTTATCGACGATTTATATGAAGGTATGAAAAGTGTTACCGATATGGCTGATACATCAAGTAGTTCATTAGAGAAAAACAACAATGTTGCTCATTCTTTAAACGACTTAGCATGCCAATTAAAAACTCAGATTGCTTACTTTAAAATTTAACAGAAAATAAAGTATCCACTTCATCGATAAGGCATCGTATTTCTACTTTGTCTCCACTTGAATTGCTAATAGATTGATCTATATGAAGGCTAAAAATATACTACTGTATTTTTAGCCTGATAAAACTGAAATTATTATATTTTTTATAATATAATGTAAATCCAACAACTATGTTGTGATGTTTAATAAAATAAAAAATAGGTACATAACGCGTCTATTTATATTAGACCTTTACCAACTGACCCTAACATTCAACTAGCTTATTTTTTATGAAATTATTTATTTTTCTATTCCTTTTCCCCCTCCTTAGTTTTGCTGAAACCTTATCAGTTGCTTTATATGTAAATCATGACGATCATTTAAAATTATCACGATCATACAAGCTTAATTGGCTACTGCTAAAATTAGCGGCTGAAAGTGAAGGCATTACGTTAGATGCAAAAGAAGATTTATGGTTAAGAGGGTTGAATTTTATTAAAGAAAAAAAACTGGATGCATTAATAGGTGTGTATTATTCCGCAGAACGTGAAAATTTTAGTTATTATAGTCAGCCTTTAACAATCGATAACCTTTATTTATATTCTCAAAAGCCACATAGCCTAACGCTTAAAGATATTAATAAACACCAAGACATCGTTGGGGTCACCACGAAATCATTCGCCGAGCAAATAGCTCAAGAAATTGGTTTTACGAATATTTATCATAAGAGTAGTTCTGAGAAAGTATTTGATTTATTAATTAAAGGTAAATTGCAATACGCAATATTTACAGAATCACTTGCTAATAAACATTGCAACCTGAGACAAACCCCAAAGCTTAACAACAGCTGTATTTACCCAATGCAACCCGCTTTAGTGACAAAAACAATTCATACTATTTACAATAAAACCCCGCGAGTAATCAATATTGCTAAACGCCTTGATTCAGCCATAGATAAATTCGTTGATAAAGGTAAAGTTAAAATGTTATTTTTATCATGTGGTTATAGTGAAAAAGAATATAAGTCATGGCTTAAAATTAGGGATAATTGGATCAATAAAGATAATGGATAATTGAACGTTCCTTATGCATAAGTATTGATTGTAATATTGAGGTAGTGCAATTAATTTACTGCCTCAATTAAAACATAATAAGCTTACCAGGCAGACAAAATAACAAAACGTAAACCAATGAGTTTAGTCATTCAACGCAGCTAGATATGTTTGGTTTAGTCAAATATTTCGTTAAATTGCGTAACCATACCTATGTCGCTAGACGCATTCAGACTATACAACGTTCCTTTTAAGCATTGGTTAACATCAATAATTGAAAGCAGGATAACATAGTGTGTTAGTGCTGTGATTAAGTACTAGTTAAACACAGAAGCAGTTTCCTTTAATGCCTGAGATTGTACTGTTATATCTTCTGCAGAAGCTAATACTTCGCCTGAAATCTCAGTCGCTAACTCTACAGAGCTATTTAAAATACATTGCATTTCAGCTATTTCATTTGTAACAGCACTTTGCTGAGTTGCAGAAGCGGCAATGGATGATAACTGAATATTAACACTACCTATATCGTTATTTACCAGTTCAAATTGAGAAACAGTTTTTGTAGTTGCTGATTCAACATCGAGAATAGCAGTTGAAACATTATTAATATTTTCAACCATGGTTAAGGTATTATTTGCTAACCCATCAAGCACATCTTTTATATCAACAACATTCGATTGAGTTCGTTGTGCTAGTTGCCTAACCTCATCAGCAACAACACTAAATCCTCGTCCCGAATCTCCAGCCCTTGCTGCTTCAATAGCGGCATTTAAGGCTAATAGATTTGTTTGCTCTGCAATACTGTTAATTTGATCGACTACGGTTTTAATCCTAGCTGCACTTTCTGATAACTCATCCATAGAAACAACAGAGGCTTCCACACTCACCTTTGTTTTATTAATATTACTAGATAAGTTATTCATTGTTTCAACAACTGACGTTGATAAGTTTGTTGCTGCTGAACTAGCGGTAGCAGCCTCTTCTGTGCGTGCCGATACATCAGCAATTGATGCTGTAAGCTCTTCTACTGCCGCAGCGATAGAAATAACCCGTTCCATTACATCTTTATTTGCATCTTGATGATTGGTCGAGCGTTTAAGTATATGACTCGCTGTGTCATAAGTTAGAGATGCATTTTCTTTAACTTTACAAATCAGCTGATCTATTTTGTTAGCCATATCATCAACTGAACACAATAGTATGTCTGTTTCTTTTTTCGAGTCTTTATTATATTCCAAATTCAAGTTGCTGACTTGACCAGCACCAAGCCGATCTAAAGCATGAAAAGTTTGTTTGAAGTCTTTAAATATTATTTTGGTCACTATTTTAAGTGAAAAAGCGATAAGCACCATGGCAACTAACGCCACTAAACCTGTTTCTTTACCTAATGAAGTTGCCATTATTGTCATTTGTTTTTCAGGAACAATAATCAACAAAGCCCAGTTATAACCATTTATATGCTGGTAATAAATGTTGTTCCCATTAATGTTAAAATCACTTGATTTTCCCATATTAATTTCTGTTTGTATTTGGGCAAAATCATTAGGCTCTGGCTGAGAGCTGATCAAGATTTTTTTCGAATCAATAAGGTGCATATCTCCAATACTATTCACCGAGTATGCAGTAATAGCTTTATTAATAGATTCTAATGTTTTAGTTACTTTAAGCCCTGCAAACACAATAACATTCACATCACTCGAATCTATCTTTAAGGGGATATAGGCGGTGACATAATTTGAACCGAATAAACTAGCCATACCATAATAATCATTCCCTGAAATCAATTGGCTATAACCAGGGTGTTTATTTTTCCCCAACTTTGTACCAAAGGCTCTTTCGCCATTAGCTTTCAATAAAGACGTTGAAATACGAATAAAGTCATCATCTTTAGTTTTCTGAAAAATGGTGATCGGCATTTCATATTTTTTTGTTAATTGATCAATCAGCTCAAACTTACCGGCCAATAGCTCTCCATTTAAATATAAACTTGGTAGCTCTTCACCCTTAACTGAAATGACTTCTGAAGATACCGTAAGATCCGGCTTTATTTCTACGGTTAATTGTTCCGCTAGCTGTTGAGTTGCCTTTAGATTTAACTCAAAAGCAGGTACAAGAAGATTTGCGCTACTGAGTAGTTGCGCTTTAATACTTGATTCTGTGCTGTGTTTTACTTCTCTTTCTGCTACATAATAATTAACAACTGCCACAACAACAAAAGCAATAAGAGTAAGTGATAGTACTACGCCATTTAATTGATTTTCAATTTTCCATTTACTAATCATATAACACTTCCAACCTTCGAGATAAGTTAAACACACTGTCTTATAAATATACTAATAAAAGACATAACACAATGTTTAATAAACAAAGATCTAATTATTTTTTATTGTAATCAGCTCAATATAGATTGATTAAAATAAAAAATAGCAGTGAAATATTCATCATTATTAATAAGCACTATTTTCTTGCAACTAAATGAACAGTACTGGTAGAGCGCTCTAAAAAAGCCCCTTCACAGTAAGCAAAATAATATAACCATAAACGTTTAAAGGTTTCATCATAACCATATGGTTTTAAGTCAGACCATGATGCAATAAAGTTTTTACGCCAATCATTTAATGTTTTAGCATAATCAAGCCCAATATCATTTAAGCTTTCCATGACTAATTCACTATGTTGAGATATGTGCTGACTTAATATATTGATAGAGGGTAAGAAACCGCCAGGGAAAATATATTTTTGTATAAAGTCGACATTACTTTTGTATGACTCAAAGCGTTGGTCGGCAATAGTTATCGCTTGAATAAGCAGTTTTCCACCTGGTTTTAGTCGATCATTACACTGCTTGAAAAAGCTAGGTAAAAATTCATATCCAACCGCTTCAATCATCTCAATTGAAACAACTTTATCAAATGAACCAGTTAAATCACGATAGTCTTTTTTTAATAAGGTAATTTGCTCTGCTAATCCTAGCTCTTTAATACGCGCTTCAGCATATGCATATTGTGCATCAGATATCGTTGTCGTAGTTACTTTACAACCATAATGCTGTGCTGCATAAATAGCTAAACCGCCCCAACCTGTGCCTATTTCTAATAAGTGGTCGGTTTTTTCTAGCGAAAGACGATCACAAATAGTTTGTAATTTATAAGACTGTGCTTCTTCTAAAGAACTGTTTTCTGTTGGATAGATAGCTGAAGAATACATCATTTTAGGATCTAAAAATCGTGTATATAACTCATTACCTAAATCGTAATGCGCTAAAATATTACGCTTCGATCCTGATTGTGTATTACGGTTTTGCCAATGAAAAAAAGCATTTTTTAGTTTATTCGACCAAGACTTTTTTGCTTCTAATGAATCGGTTAACTGCTGTGCTTTAGCAAAAATACGGATAACATTGGTTAGGTTAGGACTGCTCCATTTACCATCGATAAAGGATTCTGCAACCCCAATACTACCGCCTTTAACAAAATCTTGATAAACACTCATATCATGAATATGAATTTTACCATGTATATCAGGGTTACTTGCCGTTTCAGGGAAAAGATGATGCTTTGATCCTTCAACTATTTCTAATTGTCCGTAGGTAAGCTTATCAAGAATAGAATAAACAATTGAGCGACAGCGCTGATCTAACCAAGTAGCTTCTTTCAATACGCTAACACCTTCAACTTGTTCCATTTCATACTCCTAATATTTTACAGTTTTATAACTATTTTTTTTGATAACCAATAAACGGTATACGTTTAACAAATAACTTTAGTGCTTGCCAATAAATGCCTGAGACAACCTTGATAGTCATCATTGGTAGCTGACACCACACACGTAATAAGTTACGTTGACTAAGTGATTGTTTTTCCAAGTTTAAATTTACATCAAACAACTTGTCTACTTTGCCATTAAGTTTATTTGTACGTTTATTCTCAATGTTTATTACGAGTTTATTACTCTCTTTATTAGGCGCTCTAACCTGCCAATAATAAGACATATCTAAATCCATAAACGGTGATACTTGAAAAACCTTCTCATTCACCTGTTTAGCTTTATCAAGCAAATCCACTAAATAATAATGCCTTTCATTCCAAGGTGTATTACTCACTTCAGCAAGCATTTGTGTACATCTATCATCTTTGTCATAACAAAAATAAAAATTGGCCGGACTAAAATAGATTCCAAAGCAACGTACTTGCACCAACATAACGATTCGGTTGATATCTGAATGGCCATTTAACTGCATGACTTTATTGGTTATACGTTGCTTTAATCCATATGGTTCACTTCTGAGATAATCTTTTTCAACAAATCGTAGTGGATGGAACCATGAAAAACCAAATAAACCCACCCCTTCTTTAGCATTTTCAACTTCTGAAACGTCCAGTGCTAACATATACAAAGTATAGTTAAAACTATGCTTTTTGGGGATTAATCGTCGATGAACAATATTGCCTAAATAAATTTTGCTTTCGCTGAATTTTATGGTCATTTTTTCTCTTTAAAAACTGAAACTTTAACCTTAACCACTATTGTTCTAATGAACAGCCAAATCGTTTGGCGACTTCAATAGCACTTCTTACACCATCTTCATGAAAGCCGCTATGCCAATATGCGCCAGCAAAATGGGTCTGATTAATACCGCATATTTTATCTCTTTGCTGTTGAGCTTGAATAGATTCGCTTGAGAAAATAGGATGATGGTAAGTAAATTCTCTCAAAATTAAGTTAGGGTCGATATCTTCTTTTTGATTAAGCGTGACACAGAAAGTATTCTCACTTTCAATACCTTGTAAGATGTTCATATTATAAGTAACACTTGCGGCTTTACTGCGATCTTGACTTAATTGGTAATTCCAACTGGCCCAAGCTTTTTCACGTTTGGGTAATAACGTTTTATCTGTATGAAGAATAACGGAGTTTTCACTGTAAGGCATTGCCGATAAAATCGCTGTTTCGTCTTCTGTGGCATCATTTAATAATGCTAAGGCTTCGTCTGAATGACAAGCGATGACAACATCATCAAAACTTTCGCTCGGGTCTTGGTTAAAATGCAAATGTACTTTGTTATCACTGCGAGTAATACCACTTATATCAGCATTTAACTTAATGTTATTTTCAAATGGCTGACATAACGGTTTTAAATAACTACGAGAGCCTTTTGGGATAACATACCATTGCGGTCTATCTGCAATATTTAATAAACCATGATTATGGAAAAATTGTACAAAGAACCTGAATTCAAAATCTTCCATTTGTGATAAAGAGCTAGACCAAATAGCAGCGCCCATAGGCAAAATATAATGTTCAGCAAAAAAATCACTAAAATTGTTCTCTGTTAAAAATTGACCTAACGTCATACCATCTTGGTAATTTTGCGAGTCAAATATTGCTTTGCATTGTTTATTAAAACGCAGTATTTCTTTTACTAAGCCCCAGAATTTAGGTCTAAATAAATTGCGTCGTTGCGCAAACAAGGTATTTAAATTGTGCCCATTATATTCCATGCCTGTTTGGCAGTTATGCACTGAGAAGCTCATTTCTGTTGCTTGTTTTCCGATACCTATTTCTGATAATAGGGCTAAAAAATTAGGATACGTTTTATCATTGAACACAATAAAACCTGTGTCGATTGCAAACGATTGACCATTTTTTTCTATATCGACTGTCGCCGTGTGTCCGCCGATCCTGTCATTTTTTTCAAATACGGTAACATGATTTTTTTTCGACAAAAGATAAGCAGCCGTTAAGCCTGAAATACCTGAACCTATGATTGCAATATGCTTCATGCGTTATGCTTCCTTGAAATAATTCTTTGCCATACAGATGATGGGAGAAAAGATAATAGTTTTAATAACAATGTTAATCGTTTTGGAAAATGCAGATAATTTTTGCGCTTATCAATACCAACAATAATCCTTGAAGCAGCCTCGTCACTCGTAATAAGAAACGGCATTTCAAAATCATTTTTGTCAGTTAACGCTGTTTTTACAAAACCAGGGTGTACTAGGGTGACACTAATATTCTGCTCAGCTAGGTCTAACCGCAAACTATCAGCTAAATAATCCATACCTGCTTTTGATGCGCCATAAGCTTCACTTCTTGGAAAAGGTAATATCGTTGCACTCGAGCTAATAAAAACAACCTGCCCGCCATCATTAATTTTGGGTAAGGTAAATTGCAGTAGCCAACCAAGTGATGATAGGTTTGTTGAAATAATGTCTGCAAAAAGTTGACCATCAAAATGCTTGGCATCATCAATATAACGGCAATCACCCGCATTTAAAATCACCCGATCTACTTGGGGAACATCATCAAGTTGCTGTGCAATGCGTTGAGCATCATTAAGATCAAACAAATAAGTTTTATAGGCTTTAGCCGATAAAAGAGATAATTTTTTTTCATCTCGACCACAGGCAATTACTTGATGCCCAAGCGCTACATATTTCTCAAATAAAGCTAAGCCAATGCCCGACGTTGCACCCGTGATTAAAATAGTTTTAATAGACATTAGTTAGCTGCCTTAGTTTTAATCCACTTGGTTAATTTACCGAAAAAAGGTAGCTGTTCGTACAACATAGCACCTAAATCAAGGTAATCTCTATGATAAAAAACTTTATCGTCTTTGCCCTTAATATGCGATGTACCGAAGACAGTAACAACCTGACCTTTGTTCAATTTATGATGTTGATATGACATTTTCCAATAAATAGCCGCTTCATCACCTTCAGCAATAACATTGTCGATAACAAAAACACACGATGATAAATTTTGATAAAGGCTGTCAAAATATTTATAAAGTTCATCAAATCCTTCAACTTGATGCATTGGATCAATGAAGGTGACATGTTGATGGTAGATAGTCGACAACAACTCGAGGTTATCGGTCGAAAGACGTTGGTAAGTGCTAACAAAGTTACTCAACCATAAAGGCTTATTAGCTGTTATATTATTGGACACATTATTTTGCATTTTTATACCATCATGTTTTATTTCAGTAATAAAAAATAAGA
This sequence comes from Colwellia sp. 5_MG-2023, assembly GCF_030547795.1. NCBI lineage: Bacteria > Pseudomonadati > Pseudomonadota > Gammaproteobacteria > Alteromonadales > Colwelliaceae > Colwellia > Colwellia sp. 5_MG-2023. Next base: position 43,112 of record NZ_JAUOPW010000025.1, read on the forward strand.
AAAAGTACGCCAATCACTACAGCCGTATAACATAGTAAAGGTCTACGCTACACTTTATAAAAAGCTAACGCCTTCAGTCTTGCTTCTTTATGCTCCACCACAGGCTTTACATAGATAGCCAATTTATGATTTTTAATATACTGCTCTGGAAAATGAATATGTTTATCAGGGATACTTTTTAGCTCTGGTAAATACTTACGTATGAAATCGCCGTTAGGATCAAAACGTTCACTTTGTCTTATCGGATTAAAAATTCTAAAATAAGGTTGTGAATCGCACCCTGTGCTTGCAGCCCATTGCCAACCACCATTGTTCGACGCTAAATCACCATCAATTAAGTGCTGCATAAAATATTTTTCACCTAAACGCCAATCAATCAATAAATGTTTAGTTAAAAAACTCGCAACAACCATTCTTAAACGGTTATGCATCCAACCGGTTTGATTAAGCTGACGCATTGCTGCATCAACCAATGGGTAACCAGTTTTTCCTTCACACCACGCCTTAAATAACACATCATTATTGTGCCATCGAACGTTTTGATATTTTTCTTTGAAACAAAGGTGTTTACATAACTTTTGCTCATGAAACATTAGGTGGCGATAAAACTCACGCCAAATAATTTCATTTAACCAAGAAAATTCTTCGCTATCAGATGCTAGTAATAAATCTGGAAATTTATTTAATAATGAAATTAAAACGTACCTAGGGCTAATGACGCCTGCAGCCAAATAAGGTGAAATACCTGAAGTACCTTTAATCGAAGGAATATCTCTGTGTTGCGCGTAACTTGTAACTTTATGTTGAAAAAATGTCGGTAATGCAGTGCGTTCATATTCTTTAGCTAACGGCCAGGCACTCGACAAACTGCCTTCCTGGGTAACTGTTGCAGTACTTTCATCTGACAGTGATGTGCTAGTGACTTTGCCTAGGTATTCAAAACCCGCTTGCTGAACGTATTTCAACCAAGCTTTTTTAAACGGTGTAAACACCTTAAACATGTCACCTGATTGATTTAAAACTTTGCCCTTAGGCACAATCACATCAGCTTCATAAAGTGTTAACGGGATACCTTGTGTTATACAGGTAAGATCTCGCTGCCGCTCATTAAACTCAAGTTCACTGTTCGCGAATACATTATCTATATTATGACTAGCACAGTAGTCTTTTAAATAAGTAATTTGCGCTGAAAAATCAGGTACTGACACTAATTCAAGTTCAATACCTAAATCTGCAAGCTCTTCAACAAGTGCCTGAGCATGCCGCTTTATAAAATCGATTTTGATAGGCGACCAGTCGTGAGCTAACCATTGTTTTTCAGATATAAAAAAAATCGCCTTACGTGGCATTTTTGACTGAGATTGAGTCAAAAAGTAATGTAAGGCGGGATTATCATGTGTTCTTAAATCATTACGAAACCAAAGTATCAAAGGAGTTCCTTTATATGCTGGTTACCATTCAAAATAGAGGCTTGGGAGTGGTAACCGGTATAAGATAATTTTAGTAGGCATATCTCAGTCTTAATTCATCTGGATACGGTGATAAATAGGCTTGTTTAGCTAAGTAATCTTTTGGGTGTTGCAACAAGTAGTGATTAATCAGCGTTAACGGTGCAACCAGTGGCACTAAACCATTACGATAAGCATCAATTTGTGCGCATAATTCTTGTCTTTCGTTACTTTGTAAGTGCTTCGAAAAATACCCCTGAATATGAGCTAAGGTATTTGCATGCTTTTTGCGTGTTGCTTTAATGCTTAACGCTGCCATAAGCTCTGATATATATTGTTTAGCCATTTCTTCTAATGGTAAATCGGCTCTTGCCAATAACTGACCTAAACCTTTATAAGCAACTAAATCATGACTCATGACTGTATACTTATACTGACTGTGAAAAGTTGTTAGTTTATGCTTAGTTAAGCCTGACGCTTCAAGATTTTGCCAATGCTTATAAGCGTAAACTCGTGCGACAAAATTCTCTCGAATAAGCGGATCATTTAAACGACCATTTTCTTCACAAGGTAATAAAGGGTTAGCTGTCATAATTTCTCTAGCGAAAACTCCGACCCCATCAGATACGAGCGCATTACCTTCAGGACTATAAACTTTTACACGCTCCATACCACAGCTTGGACTTTTTGCACAAAAAATATAACCACTTAGATCACTAGTCATAGTCGCTATTTTTTTCCCGTAAGCCACAAGAGCCTCGGTTACGTCGCCAGTTCCATCGGGTCTAGAAACACTAATCACATCATCTTTTTTGATTTGGCGTATTGTTGGTCTAGGTATCGGTAAACCAATAGCTACTTCTGGGCAATATGCTTTGTAGGTAACGTGTTGAGAAAATTCTTTTATACAAAAATTCGATGGTTTATTACTCGCATCAAAACGAACTTTTTCACCTATTAAGCAAGCACTTACGCCAATGTGTAGATCTTCTTTTGCAACTGTGTGAATCATGATGCGTTCCTTTTAATAAATAAATGCGCCAATTGGGTTAAGCAACTTATTGATGCCTTGTGTAAAGTGTAGCGCATCATTCGCTACTGTGTAGCATAAACACCCTTCTCTTGAAATCGGATGATGCTGATGAGAACCGTCAAGCATAATAAAGTCGCCTTTAACATACTTACCATTTGCATCTTCAAAGGAGCCTTCTAACAATAATGTTAACTCAAACCCTTTATGTGTATGTTCAGGTACTCCGCCGCCTGGCTGCATTTGTAATAAACTGGTATGAATTTCATTTTCATTCAACTGTATGCGCGAACGAGATAACTTACCAATATTAGCAGCTTTGCCTATAACCATATTATTTAAGGCTTTAGGTAGCACATAAGTTTTGTTATTAAAAACAACTGATTTTTCATCATTTTCTGGTGGTAAAAATATATCATCGGATTCTGTAATTGCTGCAATCATCTGATCCATATTTAAATCGTCAGCAGATAGGTTACCTTGATAATCGTCCTCAAAATTAACTTCTGCAACTTGATCCGTTAACTGTGCTATTTGATGTCTGCATTTAGTGCACATCTCGGCATGGATAGCGATTCCAGCAGATAATGAAGCGGGTAATTCCCCATTAACAAAAGATTGAATTAACTCAAATTTAGGGTGATGTTTAATCATGATTTTCTCCTAACTGTACTTTGAGTTTTGCTAATGCTAAACGCAAACGAGATTTTATCGTACCAAGTGGTAAGTTTAAATGAACAGCTAGTTGCTCTTGCGACATCTCCATAAAGTAAAAGCCTTTCACCACTTGTTGCTGTGCTTCTGGTAATTCATCAATAACCGTTAATAACTGTTTATTTTCAAGATGATCATCAAAAGACTCTTCTTCTGTTGCAATACTGTCGGCTATTGGCCAAATATCATCGCTTAATGTGTCTTCTTTATTCCCTTTAATTTTACGTAAAATATCAAAAGTGACATTACGCATAACGGTGTAAACCCATGTAGTGGCGGCTCCTTTATTTTTATCAAATAAGTGCGCTTTTCGCCAAACATTGCTCATGGTTTCTTGAACTACCTCACTTGCTTGGGTTTCATTAGGGAATTTACTACGCGCAATGCGCTGTATTTTTGGTGCAAAAAATTTAAACAAATGCGTAAATGCAATTTTGTCTCGCGAAGTTGCAACAGCATCAAGCCATTGACAAAGTTGAGGATGATCTATTTTTTCTGGCATCTGAGTAGATTTATCAGATGTCACATTACTTAGCAAGTGTGTTTGCATTGCTTTTATCACCAAGAGCTGCTTTAAAACTTATATACCTATACGGCTCCTAATTAATAAAGATCACTTAATCACAAATTTTTTTACTTACTTTTTTCTGCTTACTCAAAAGTGATTTACATTATTGCTATTCGTTAAAAATAATAGACTGCACAAACCCCTTTGCTTCCTCATAGCTATGACTGTGTACAAAAGAGGTTTTAATAGCTAAGTCGACCGGAATAAGCTCTAACCATCTTGCTACCACCCAATTAGCATTATGCGTGGCTTTTTCTACGTAAAGCTTATTGAGCATAGTATTACTATCAAAGACTTCATCCAATGATTGTGACAGGATATCGGTTGTGTCTTGATCTGTTTCTTGAGACCAATGTGAAATGTCAGATACTTCACCAAAGTGCAAATCATCCTCATCTTTGTCGCTAGATAGAATTTCAACTAAAGATTTACATTGAACATCTATTTCTAAAATACCGTCGTCACCCTGGTCAAAATTAATAATTTCAACCCAACTACCCCAAAGAGTATCAGGCTCTTCCGATTCAATAGTTTTTAAGTCAGGGTTTTCTGCCTTAGTATTAATTGAATCAGAGTCCTCTGACTCAATACTATTTAACCAGATAACAAAGCCTTGTTCTTGCGTTGCTATTTTTACCATTTTTAAATAACGTGGTTCAAAAATACGCAAACGAGTAATACCACCTGGTAATATAAATACAGGTAATGGAAAAATAGGTAATCTTGTATTTACATTGTTCATAAGTAGTTCGCTCCTTTTGTTAAGCTATTAGATACGAATCAACACGAATAAATGATCACTTATCAATACATTTATACGAAATGAAACTTACTTTATTGACATGTTTTTTGCGGGAACTCTTTATCAAAAAACAAAGTAATTTCTGCGACATCAATACCAAATTTTGACATGGATGTTTTATTCATTACTCTATTTTCATCAAGTTGGTACATCCAATCATCCATACTGACTTGATAAGTTTCATCATCAAGCTTTAGCAGCAAATCATATTGAAATTGAAAAGCAAAACCCTGATGTTTTCCTATAGCAATACCTGCGACATCTTCAGCAGTACCGCGATAGCTACCATCGTTTTGTTTAGTTAACTGCCAGTTACGAAAAGAAACCTCACCATCATTGAAATAAAACTTTTCAGCTAAGGTGCCTTTATTACCTTCCCACGTACCGATAATTTCAACACAAAAACGTCTTGTCACTTGTTGAGAATAATCTTGTACAGTGCCCCAAGCTATTACGTTACCGTTGAAGTATTGTTTAATATCAAAAGGTACCTCTGTTTCTTTATAATCCTGTAATGCCGTTGAACAGCTAGCAAGAAAAAAGGCGATAATCGAAATTAATACCATCTGAATAAGTTTATTCATCGATGTTTTCTCCTAATAATTCAGCCTTCAATTCAGGTTCACTGGTCTTTTCTGACAGCCATATGGCTAAAAATAGTTGACTAAACTCTGCTCGTTCAATAACGCCTACTTTGAGATTGTTAAAATAAAAGATAGATTTATTATCTTGAACCGACAACGCTAACTTATCGCCTGCATAAATATCAGGCCATATTGCTTTTAGTTTAGGTATAAACTGATTGTATTGAGCTTTTGAAAAACCTAAGTGTTGCCATTGTTCTATTGTGCGCTCAAGTAGGTCTGCTGCAGTAATATCTTTTAAATACTCTATTTCAAAAATCAGTTCTGCCGGTGGGTTTTCAGGTATATAGGAGCCTGACTTTGTATAAAGGGTACTATGGTAAATATCCCAAAATAAAAATGTAAACTTAGCATTACCCACTTCTGTAAAGCCAAGTTCTTTAAAGCTTTCAGCTTGTTTTTCTTCCTTAACATTTTGATTATTGTCAGCCTGAACTTCGAACAGTATAGAGATAAAGACCAACAATATTATTAGACCCGGTTTATACATTATTTGTCTCCTGAAAATAGAACATTTTCTTTAAATGAAAAAACAACACCATTAATATTGACCAGATAACAGCTAAGATAAAGTAAGTAGTCAAAACCTCGAATCCAAAAGTCATTGATGTTAACGACTCACCGGCGATATAACTTAGCGGTGGGAAGATAAAACCAACCATTAACTGGAATACTTTAGCTCGCGATAAAAACTGTAAGCTATGAGCAATAGTTGCGGCAAAGGCGATCCATAACATCATTAACCATAATGGAATAACTAACTGATCTTTAAATTGAAAAACATCAAAAAATAATAAGGCTGAATCAATAACAATACCTATTGTTGCAACAGAAATAATTAATTTAGCTTCTGCAGCTCGCTGTTTACAAAAATAAAAATGTAATCCTATCCATAAAATAACTATAGGAATAAAGCGATTTTCTAAAAGAATTAGCCCAAACCATGCAATGTTGAAACCGATAATATTAAGTAGCATATTAATAATAATTGTTAACTTTGTAGGTAATACGGTTGAAACTTGAATGTGGATTACTTATAGCCGACTTATTTACACCAGCAGACAAAGTAAGGCTAAAATTGGCGACTCAAAAAGTGATTAAAATTTTCGACTGTATAAGAGCCTGATACTTAAATTAGAATGCTTTTCAACTAATGGACTGTCCGTTATTTCAGAAGAAAACCAGGTATGCTGAAGGCTAAATTGAGTAAAACCACCTAAAAGAATAGGTGTGGAAATAGATAAACCAAGACCGGCGTTCATACCGCTCTTACCAGTATATTCAACTCTATTAGCATTAATTTCATCTTTACCTACACCATAATAATAATCGATATGTTTACGGTCTAAATAACTCAATACCATGTTAGGCTCGACAAATAAAGGGCCAAATCTAAACGTATGTGCAATAGTAGAAGAAAGCTCAACACCATTTGAACGATTCAATACATCAAACATTGATGATAAGCCAACCTTCCAATTATTTTTTTGATACTTTAAGCCTATACCCGCATCCATAGATATTTTTCTATCGGCCATACCGGCAAAAATATAACTGTCATCTTCATCAAATCCCTGAAACCTTGGTGCAACTTGCACTAAGACGTTCAGATCAGCAACCTTCGCCACTTTGTAACTAACAAAAGGGCCGTAAACGTTTAGCTTTTCACCTCGGTAACCAATAATGGGTATTATTATATTTCGTCTGTTATAGCCTTTATATACCTCTTTACTTGTGCTTAAACCAAGGCCATATATAAAGCCGCTTCTATCAACAGGCTTTTGCGCGGCAGATGATAAAGAGACAACAAGTGCTAGGCATACAATAATTTTTTTGATCATGATTTCGTTATTCCTGCTAATAAATTAACCCTATTGTTTCAATATACGTTGTTTAGCGTATTTTAGATTTATTATCTGCCTATTTTTTAAGTGTTTAGTTTGTTTATCCGCTTAACTTCGCTTTATTTTTTAATATTTGTGAACTAATTTAAGTGGATGAACGTATATCATGACTATAGCGGTTTTTATAATAAATGGCGCTTTATGACAAACAACACGGATAACAATCCTTAAGGACTTTACATGCGTATCTTTTTTATCTGCCTATTCACATTATTAACAGCAAGTTGTAGTAGTCATTATGCTAATCAATCCCAGGTAGGGGAAAAATTCCCTTCAATTACAGGAGAAAATCTTGAAGAACAGCAAGTGAATATTCCAAGTGACTTTAAAGGAGAAAAAACACTCTTACTTATTGGCTATAAACAAAATTCACAATTTGATATTGATAGATGGTTAATTGGCTTAGATATGACCTCAACAAAGGTTAATACTTATGAAATACCAACGATAACAGGCATGTTCCCGAGAATGTTTAGCACCATGATTGATAACGGTATGCGTGCCGGTATTCCAAAAGATTTATGGCAAGGTGTTATTACTGTTTATAGCGATGGAGAAAAGGTACAAGCTTTTACTGGCAACGAAAATCCCAATAGTGCCAGAGTCATTTTACTCGATGAAAATGGTATTATTTTGTACATGTACGATGACGGGTTTTCAGTTAGCGCGCTCAACCAAGTAAGAAGTTTTTTAACCAGTTCATAATTAAACTTACGTAATAACATTTGTCGAATAACACTTGCCAAATAACGCTTATTGAATAAAAAACATTCAATGAAGCTTGTAATATAAATGTAGCTGCAACACTTAACCAGTAGCATCGTTATAGCCTGTAGCCACCCCAGTACAGGTTAAAAATAATCTAATAAGGTGATCTTATGAATGTTCTTATTACCGGTGGAACAGGGCTGATTGGTAAAGCCTTAATCAAAGTTTTACGCCAAAGCCATACCAATATCACCGTTCTCACTAGAAACTGCAGTAAAGCCGTAAAAACATTAGGCACTGATATTATTGTTATTGATGAGCTAAATCTTTCAACTATTGAGAATATAGATACAGTTATTAATTTAGCTGGCGAGCCTATTGCAAATAAACGATGGTCTGTTGAGCAAAAAAAACAGATATGTCAAAGCCGTTGGGATATTACAGAAAAATTATCTACCCTGATAAAAACAGCAAAAAATCCTCCGAGCCTTTTTATTTCAGGTAGTGCTATTGGCATATATGGCAGGCAAGGCAGTCTTTCTATTGATGAGGAGTTTACAGATTACCATCGAGAATTCACCTATGAAGTTTGCTCAAAGTGGGAAAATTTAGCGCTAGCCGCAAAATCAGAAAACACCCGTATTGCAATTTTACGAACAGGTATTGTGTTAGATAAACACGAAGGGGCAATTGCTAAAATGCTATTACCTTTTAAATTATGCTTAGGTGGGAAAATAAGTCACGGGCAACAAATGATGTCATGGATACATATTGACGATATGGTAGCGGCAATATTACATATTCAAAAGACACCTTCCCTTAAAGGTTTTATCAATATAACAGCTGAGCAGCCAGTGTCTAATAATGTATTCTCTCGTACTTTAGCAAAAACATTAAATAGGCCTTGTATGCTCACAACACCTGCCTTTATTTTAAAATTAATTTTTGGGGAAATGGCAGACTTATTACTCTTTGGACAAAATGTAAAACCGACTAAATTAAAAAACAGCGGCTTCCGCTTTACCTACCCAAGCATTGATAGCGCATTAAAAAATTTACTAACTAAAAAGTTATAACAATTGAGTGATATTAACGCTAATTGCTGTAACTTTTCTTTAACTAACTAATTGATTAATCTTTTGTTCATCGCTAATAAGCAGCCATTCTATTCAATCAATAACAACACGGTCATTTAGATAGCCATTTTGACATAAAAATGAAATATCACTGTAAAGTAACCGTCACATAAACATCATCTTATATTCATCATAACTACTTATGCTGTGTTATTTTTAAATAACACAGCATAAGGTCACTATGAAAATGATCAAACAAAGCTTATCGGTAATGATTGCTGGTATATTGTCTTCGACAACATACGCAGCGACAACTGATACACAGCTGAATAATACTTGGTATAAAGAAGCACAAACTAAACTTACCGAAAAATTACAGCAAGCAAGATCAACAAAAGCAAAAAATGTAATTCTATTTGTTGGTGATGGTATGGGCATTTCAACGCTAACCGCAGCGCGTATTTTAAAAGGGCAATTAGCAGGAAATTCAGGTGAAGAAGGTTATTTAAGTTTTGAAACCTTTCCTTATGCGGCATTAGTTAAAACTTATAATGTAGATGCACAAACACCAGACTCCGCCGGCACTATGACGGCAATGATAAGCGGCTTAAAAACCGATGCCGGTGTTTTGGGAGTCAATGAAGACATTATTCGTGGCAATTGTGCATCAGTAAAAGGCAACGAAGTTGTTACTGCATTAGAGTTAGCTGAAATAAAAGGTTTATCTACAGGCGTTATTTCAACAGCTCGTATAACCCATGCAACGCCAGCAGCAACCTACGCAAAGTCAGCAGATCGTAACTGGGAAGACATCTCAGATATGGACATTGAAAATAATGCTGAACGTGCAAATTGTGAAGACATTGCTTCACAACTGGTTAACTTTGAAAGCAACTTAGAAGCTAGATATACAGGTATTGATGTTGACGGTATTGATGTTGTTTTGGGTGGTGGTCGTCGTCATTTCTTACCAAAAGAGGCAATTTATAATAGTGCTGATGCTGCTAGCGATATAGAAGGCGATCGCACGGATGGTCGAGATTTAACAGCAGAATGGCGTGCCATGTACCCAAATGGTAAATATGTTATTGATCAAACAGGTTTCGATAGTATTGACCCTGAAACTACTGCCCGTGTTTTTGGTTTATTTAATGAATCTCATATGCAATACGAAGCAGATCGCAGTAATGATATTGCTGGCGAGCCAAGTCTTTCTCAAATGACTGAAAAAGCGATCAATATTCTTGATAATAACGATAAAGGTTATTTCTTAATGGTTGAGTCAGGACGAATTGATCATGGTCATCATGCCGGTAGTGCAAGCACGGCATTAACTGATGCTATTGAATTTTCAAATGCTGTTCAAGCCGCAATTGAAGCAACCAATGATGAAGAAACATTAATCATTGTTACCGCAGATCATAGCCATGTATTTACGATTGCTGGCTATCCAAAGCGTGGCAACCCTATTTTAGGTAAAGTGGTTGGCGTTGGTGAAACCAGTCCTTCAGAGGCTTTTGACGGTTTACCATACACCACATTAGGTTATAGCAATGGCCTAGGTTTTAGAGATTTAGGGGCGGAAACAGATGGAGACGCATCTTATACATCAGGGCCTGTTGCCGGTAGACAAGATATCACAGCAATTGATACGACAACGCCAGGCTATCACCAAGAAGTTATCGTGCCATTAGGCAGTGAAACACATGCTGGAGAAGATGTTGCTATTCATACATCAGGCCCGGGGGCACACCTTGTTCAAGGTTCAGTTGAACAAAGCGTTGTTTTTCATTTGATCAATCGTGCACTTGATTTAGTTGGTCAATAGGCCCTTAAGGATTTTATGATGAACAAATATACATTATCAACAATTGCAGCATCTTTAGTACTTATCTTATCCGCTTGTGCTGATGGCGATAACGGCGCTGATGGAATAAATGGCTATAGTGCCTTAATTGCACAAACAAAGTTACCAATCGGGAATGAGAATTGTAACAGCAGTGGTGTACAAATTGACTCTGGTTTAGATGTTAACAATAATAACATTTTAGATAACACAGAAATAACAGCAACCGAATTTATCTGTGCGCCCAATACAACTGAAGTAAACAGCAACGAGCTACTGACTAGTTTAAATAATCCTTGGTTTAAACAAGGTGCTGCCGAAATTGATGAAGCGACAAGTATTTGGAACAAAATAGATGCGCAATTAGCCGGTAACACCAACGTATCTATAACAAGCGCCTCGACAGCTGCTGAAATAACTGCGCTTAAAGGCTCGGCGAAAAATGTGATCTTATTTGTTGGTGACGGCATGGGGATTTCAACTATCACTGCTGCCCGTATCTTAGATGGTCAGAACAAAGGCATGACAGGCGAAGAAAATCAGCTAAGCTTTGATAAATTCCCCTTTTCAGGGCTAGCAAAAACTTACAATGTTGATGCACAAACCCCTGATTCAGCTGGCACGATGACAGCGATGATGTCTGGCATAAAAACTGATGCCGGTGTGCTAGGTGTGAATGAAGATGTTGTGCGTGGTAATTGCACTAGCACTAAAAATATAGAAATGATCACTGCCTTAGAGTTAGCTGAGATTGCTGGAAAATCTACCGGTATTATCTCTACTGCTCGTATTACTCATGCAACACCAGCGGCTACCTATGCAAAATCAGCAGAGCGTAATTGGGAAGATATATCCGATATGGATATAGATAACAATGCGGAGCGCGCCGGCTGCGAAGATATTGCATTACAATTAGTTAACTTTGAAGCCAACTTAGAAGCTCGATATGCTGGTGTAGATGTTGATGGTATTGAAGTAGTTATGGGTGGCGGTCGTCGTCATTTTTTACCTAAAGATGCTAGCTTCAATAGCATTGATGCTGTCAGCGCTATTGAGGGTGACCGTACTGATGGCCGTGATTTAACGGCTGAATGGCGAGCTCACTACACTAATGGTGCTTATATCGTTGACCAAGCCTCATTCGATGCCATCAATCCTGACACAACAACACGCATATTTGGTTTATTTAACGAATCACATATGCAATATGAAGCTGATCGTAGCAACGATATTGCAGGTGAACCAAGCTTGTCAGAGATGACAGCAAAAGCAATAGGTATTCTTGATAATAACGAAGAAGGCTTCTTCCTTACCGTTGAATCAGGCCGTATTGACCACGCTCATCACGCAGGTAATGCTTACAACGCATTAAACGACACCATTGAGTTTGCGAAAGCAGTACAAGCAGCAGTAGATGCAACCAGCCAAGAAGATACACTGATTATTGTTACTGCGGACCACAGTCATGTTTTTACCATTGCAGGTTACCCAAAGCGTGGCAATCCTATTTTAGGTAAAGTTGTTGGTATTGGTGAAACAGAAGCAAGCCTAGCATCTGACAATATGCCTTACACAACCGTCGGTTACACTAATGGTCTTGGTTATAGAAACTTAGGTACGGAAACAGATGCTGATGCGAGCTATCTTGCAGCGCCAGTAACGGGTCGAGTTGACTTAACAAGTATTGATACAACCACTGCTGGCTTCCACCAAGAGTCACTCGTACCACTAGGTAGTGAAACACATGCAGGTGAAGATGTTGGCATTTTTGCCATAGGACCTGGTGCTAATTTAATTACCGGTACTAATGAGCAGAACTTCATATTTCATGTGATGGATTATGCCGCTAACCTTTCCGGCACATCAAAGTAGCCTAGCTGAGTTGAGCAAATTAAGTTAGATATCGATAAAGAGTGGGGCTAATGCCCTATTCTTTATTAGTTATACCAGTTTCATTAATTAGGTGAACAATTTTATACATAGAAAAAATTGACAAATACAAGGCATTTATTTCAATAACTCGTTGTGCTGATTATTAAATAAATAACGATGTAGTTGGTGATTTTAGCAAGTAGAAATGATCACATAGCTAGTGAGATTGGTATGAATAAGCTAGCACTACGCTATCCAAGATTATGCTCACTGTCACTTCAACCTATCCTTACATTAACAAACTATTAAGATGAATCAGATGAGAACACTAATACTTATTGCAGTAATGGCCCTTCCGGCTTTCGTGTCAGCTAATGACGACTGCCAATCTACAACAATAATGGCGACATATAGCATTGAAGAAATAACCAAAGATCAGACATCACATAATAGAAATGACCTAATACTATTACGAACTCAAAATTCTGCTTTTCACATTAGTAACAAAACAGTCGCAACACAATGGACAAGGCTACCCAAGAATAATATGAAAAAAACATCCTACTTTATTGATGACAAGCGTGCGATTGAATACGAAGCAACAAAGACAAACACTAATCAAGCCTGGGATCATCATGCGCAGCTATTGCATCCAAAATTTACAGAGCAAGCAACGCTTATCGAAAAAACAGGTGAAGGTTGTGAAAAATTAGAACATTACCAACAAAAAGAAAAAACAAAAATTGTTGATATATGGTGGTTTCCTGAACAGAAAATAATGAAACGTATGGCAAGTGTATCAGCAGATAAAACAATAAACTGGCAATTAACTAACGCTACGCATAACCAAAAAGTAATTCAACAACAGTTGGATATACTCTCTTCGTATCAATCAACAGATTTTGCGGATATTGGTGACAATGAATCAGACCCATTTTTTAGAAAAATGATCAATCTGGGCTTTATTGAGCATAGTGCTTCGGGATTTTATGACAGTAAAGGAAATTCATTACCTTCATCTCACCAACATTAGTATTAGATCAATGTTGTTAAGTTTTAACTAGCCTACATTGGTTTTGCAGGCTAGTTAACATTCATTACTTAACGTAGGTGATAAAACTATCTGTTGAACGTCGAACTTTTTCTAAGTTAACTAGCCAATCGCCCTCTTCTTCGCGATAGCCCAAAGGAAGTAATAATACTGACTTTAAGTTACGCTCTTTAAGACCAAGTATTTCATCCACCTTTTCAGGTAAAAAACCTTCCATTGGCGTGCTGTCTACTTTCATTTCAGCCGCTGCAATTAACGCTGAGCCTAAACCGATATAAGCCTGACGTGCTGCATGTTCAAAGTTTGTTTGTGCATCACGTGCCGGATAAGTATTTAGTAGCATTTGGCGATAATCTTCCCAGCCTTGATTTTTGAATCCACGCTTTTCATTCACTAAATCAAACATAGTATTAATACGTTCTGCGGTGTAATTGTCCCATGCAGCAAAGACTAATAAGTGAGAGCAATCGGTTACTTGTTGTTGACTCCATGCATGAGGCAAAATTTGTGCGCGTACTTCAGGGTTAGTTACCACAATAACGTCATAAGGCTGTAAACCACTAGAGCTAGCACTCAAACGAATAGACTCTAAAATAAAATCAACTTTCTCTTCGCTAACAACTTTATTTGGATTCATTTTTTTTGTGGCATAACGCCACTGCAGATTTTTTAATAACTCAGACATATATTTACTCTGTTAATAGTGATAGGTTTGAAATTGAGCTGATTAAGTATAATTTCAAGTACTAAGTATGATTTTGTGAATAACGGGTAACAATATTCAGCAAAAAGTCTCGCAAACAGAATACGACTCAAGGTATTACTTATCAAGTTGTAAATCTTGCATAAGCTAAGGATATAATTAATAAAGTTGATTATTCTTGAACATAGAAAATACCAAGCGATAATTTTGGGCGTATATAGATTTGTTTATGTTTATTCTGAAGCTTGAGAAATAGAAATCAAAAGTGGTCGGTGATGCAAGATTCGAACTTACGACTGAACTTGATAGCACCCAAACCAAAATTTGGCTAACGAGAAGTCAAAGTCAATAACGCTGTAGAATTAGTGTATATAGAGTTTAGCGTAAAGTTAAAAAGTGGTCGGTGATGCAAGATTCGAACTTACGACTGAACTTGATAGCACCCAAACCAAAATTTGGCTAACGAGAAGTCAAAGTCAATAACGCTGTAGAATTAGTGTA